>JACAFA010000136.1 GCA_013388525.1 Ignavibacteriaceae bacterium
AAGAAAGAAGAAAACTTATCAAAAAAGGGAAACGAGTTTATGTTATTCCTGCAGGCGGCTCTTCAACTTTGGGTATTTGGGGATATATTTCTTTTATTAACGAATTGAAAAGTCAAATTGAATTGAAAAATATTGATGGAATTTTCTCTGCTTGCGGTTCTGGTGGAACGGCTGCAGGACTTTTAGTCGGTGCTGCTCTGCATAAATCCAAAATGAAAATCTTTGTCGTCAATGTTCTTCATTCTAAAGAAGTTATAAGAAAAAAGATATTGCAGCTTGCTGAAGGTGCTGTTTTGGATTTTAAACTTCCTTGCAAAATAGATGAAAATAATCTGGAAATAATTGATGGATATTCTTCTGAGGGCTATAAAAATATCGATGATAGTAAACTAAAGCTCATATCTGAATTTGCATATTCAACCGGAATTCTTTTGGATCCCGCATATACCGGAAAAGCATTTTGTGCATATAATGATCTCGTCTTAAAAAAAGGAAAAGGGAAGCGAATTGTTTTCCTTCACACCGGAGGTATTTATGGAGCTTTTGCGAAGAGAAATTCATATCTGAGATTTGCTGTTTAGCCTGTATTCAGTTTCTCAAATCCGAAATCCGAAATTGAATATTAAATACTTTGTCTTAAAATTTAATAAGCACTATTTTTGAAGTATGGAATGCATTTTTTGTAATATTAAAAACCGTAAAGCAGAAGCAGAAATAATTTTTGAAGATGATCACATTCTTGCATTTCTTGATATACAGCCTGTTAATTTTGGTCATACACTGGTAATAACAAAAAATCATTACGATAATTTTTTAACTGTTCCTAAAGATGAACTTGATAAACTCATTCATGCAACGCAATTTATTGCCGGTATTGTCAAGCGAAGTATGAGTGCCCAGGGTTTTAACATAATTTCAAACAATGGTAGTCCGGCAGGACAATCCGTTTTTCATTTCCACTTTCACGTAATTCCCCGTTTTAATGATGACTTTAACCTGAGACCCAAAGTAAAAAACTATGAAGATGGAGCATTAAAAGAGTACGGCGGAAAAATTCGTTCTTTCATAAGTAAATACAAGGATATATATAATGGATAAAGAAAAATCCCGAACTGAAGAAAAAATAAGAGTTCTCGTTGCGAAAGCGGGTTTGGATGGTCACGACCGTGGTGCAAAGGTTATTGCTGCTGCTTTGCGTGATGCCGGTATGGAAGTTATCTACACTGGTTTGAGACAAACACCCGAGATGATTGTTGAAGCAGCAATTCAGGAAGATGTTGATGTAATTGGAATAAGTATTCTCTCGGGTGCTCACATGACAATTCTTCCCAAAATAAAAACTCTTATGAATGAAAAAGGGCTTGATGACGTTCTTCTCACCGGTGGCGGAATCATTCCCGAAGAGGATATTAAAAAATTGAAAGAAATGGGAGTTGGCGAATTATTTACTCCGGGTGCATCCACAAAAAACATTGCAGGATATATTAAGGAATGGAGAAAAAATAATCCGCGTAAAAATTAATTCTTCTCAGTAATATTTTTAAAATAAAATTTTTGAGGTAAACGATGAAAAAGTTTTTACTTTTTTATTTGATCTTTATTTCTTCTATCTCTCTGTCTCAAACGTTAATTGAAACCGTAAACCTTCCTAGTGGTAATTTCTATGATTATGGATATGGTTTGGTTTTTAATAATGGCAAGTACTGGATCAGTTCTTCATCATCAACTACCGGTAAGCATATTATTTATGCAGTTAACAGCAGCGGTACTCAGGTTGATGTTTTAAATTTCAACATGAACTGGATCAGAGAATCACAAGGTCTTGCTTTTGATGGAACCGACTTTTGGTATGTCGAAAGAAAAACTGCCAGATGTGATCTTTATAAAGTATCTACTACAGGTGTTGTGATTGATTCAATTCCAACTGCTGAATTATTTGGTGGAGCAACAAATATCTTTCTTGGTGGTGCAGCCTGGGATGGAGATGGACTTTGGATATCAGTTTATTCACCTGATACAAGAGCGGCATTATATAAAGTGAATGTTGCTGCAAGAGCAATTGTAGATACAATATTTGTTACAGGTCTGCAGCCAACAGGAATTACTATAAAAGGTGATACGTTGATTTATGTGAATGATGGATTTTCTTCAAATGGTTCTCAAGGTTATGATAGTGTTTATGCAGTTAACAGAGTTACAAATACTAAATTATTTTCGTTTGGACTTCCTCATCCGACTAACACTACAAATTCGCCACGGGGTCTTGCGTGGGATGGAACCTATTTTTGGCTTATGGCAAAACCCGTTGGTGCAAGTTCAGGGAGACAATTTTTCAAATATGATCTTGGTGGAAGCGGTACTCCGGGGATAACAATTCCTGTTTCAACAATTAACTTTCCTAACACAACTGTTGGTAATACCAGCAACTATAATCTTACAATTTACAGCACCGGTACAGCAGCATTAACTCTGGATTCTATCACAATTTCAGGAAATAATTTTTCATTAAGTCCTTTATCTTTCCCGATAAATATACAACCCGGCGGAACGCAAAATGTTACTGTCAACTTTACACCAGCAACTTATAATTATTATCAGGGTATGCTGAAAATTTATTGCAACGATCCGGTGAAACCAATTAACAATGTTAATCTTCGCGGCCAAGGTGTTTTGAGCGGACCCCGAATAGGTTTGTCTGCAACATCTCATAATTTCGGGACTGTTTGGGTTGGAGAAGAAGGTATAGCATTCTGGAACTTTAAAGTTTTTAATATGGGTGATCAGACTCTTCAAATTTCCGATTTACATTTTAATCTTCCTGAATTTACTTACAATGCTCCCGCTGTTCCATTTCAGATTTCTTCTACAGATACTTTACAACTAACAGCATACTTCTATCCAACACAAGTTGGCACTTATAACGATACATTAAAAATTTCTAACAACGATGCTACTAATCCGGTAGCAAAAATATTTTTTCAGGGAACAGGAACATATAGTGCTTATAATTATGGATACATGTTCTGGGAATATCAGGTTCCGCCTCATCCGGCTTCAAGCAGTGCCGAACCAAGAGTTGAAGGGTTAAAATACATTAATGACATTACCGGAGATGGAATTCCTGAAGTTATCATATCAACTGAAAATTACTGGACGATGTGTCTTGACGGTGTAGCTTCGGGAACAACTTATCCTATCTGGATATTCACTACATATATGAGCAGCAGTAATGCAGGTTCAATTGGTTCAAACTTTGAATATGGAGTTCAGGATGCAATCCAAATTGCAAATGACTTAAATGGTGATGGTGTGAATGATGTTGTTATTGCAGTTGGCGGAGGAAACGAACACGTTTATGCTCTCAATGGAAGGAACGGACAAATTATCTGGCAATATGGTGATGATATTAACTGGAGTCTTGGAGACTTTGAAGCAGTTGATGTTCGAAGAGATTTTAATGGTGATAACGTTGTTGATGTATTAGCTATCGCAGATGGAAATAACGAAGGGACTGGTTACAAAAGAGCATTTTTATTTAACGGAACAAATGGAAATATTATTTGGGAACACTCTTATCCGGGTCCTAATCCTTCGTTCGGAAAAACTATTATTTCTATAAACGACCTGAATGGAGATAATCATCCTGATGTTATAATTGCTTACGGAAATAATGGAACAACTGATTTGGCTGTTCGGGCTCTTAACGGAATAAATGGTCAAACTCTATGGACGAGACCAATGATTTCCTACGAACCAAAAGAACTTCTCGAACTACCATTACCTGGTGGTGGATCTGATATTATTGCTGCAGAGTATTTTAACAGGATACACAGGTTGAATGGAACTAACGGAAGTATACTCTGGACATATCCTTTAGGTACGTCGGCAGGTGTTATTCAAATTGCACTGATAAATGATATTAATAATGATCAGATTCAGGATGTTCTTATTGCATCCTTTGCAGGTAACGGTTTAAACTGTTTGAGTGGTGCAAATGGTTCTCAGCTTTGGGCCTGGCCGATGGATTATCAGTTTGGTGTTGCTTCAATTCCCGATATAAATGATGATGGAACAGATGATGTAATTGCAGGTGCACGCTATGGAAATTTTTATTGTATCAGTGGTAAAGGGGATTCATTACTTTTTACGTATTCATTCCCTGGTGATTGGGTTTATACAGTTTATGGTATGCCATCGATTGATGGAAACTTCAGTAATGAAATTTTAGTCGGAACAAAAAATGGTAAAGTTGTTTGCTTCTCCGGTGGAACCGTTGCCGTTCCTGTTGAACTTACTGCTTTCTCCGGATATGCTTCGAATGGAAAAGTCTTTCTGAATTGGTCAACCGCAACGGAAACAAATAACCAGGGATTTGAAATTGAACGGGCTTCGCTTTCAACTGCGCCCAATCAAGTTTGGGATAGGGTAGGATTTATTCCTGGTGCCGGCACAATTACAGAACCAAGATCATATTCTTTTGTTGATAATGATATAACTCCAGGAAAATATTCTTACAGATTAAAACAAATTGATTTCAATGGCGCATCTGAGTATTCTGATGTTATCGAAATTGAAGTCGGTACACCAGTTCAGTACTCATTAGAACAGAACTATCCAAATCCTTTTAATCCTGTTACAACAATTTCTTATTCAATTAAAGACAAAGGATTAGTGACTCTGAAAGTTTATGATATTCTCGGTAACGAAGTTGCAACACTTGTGAATGAAGAGCAATCTGCTGGTATATATAAATTTAAATTTGATGCTAAATTCTTCGCCAGCGGAATATATTTTTACACGCTGAAGGCAGGAGAATTTGTTTCAACGAAAAAGATGATTCTTCTGAGATAATCAGAAACAGGATTTAAGATTTTAGAATTGATTTAGCATCTTCAAGTCTTCCTTCAGGGATGAGAATCTTTTCTTTCCCTGAGGAAGATTGTTTTGTTGTTATTCCTTTCTCTTCCAGAAGGCTGATGGCTTTTACAGCAACACTTTCATTTTCAAATTGCAGTTCAACCAGAGGGACACGATTCACTGATAAACTATCTGATAAAGATATTCCACAGATAGGGCAGTGTTCAGCATCAAATTGAGGAACTGATTTAAATTCAGATAAATAATCTTCGAATTCTTTCAGGTCAGTATCTAACATTAAAATTATTTCCTGTTTGTTTACTCTATACCAATCTGATAACTAAAAAAAGCAATCCACTGAATAATAGAACTGTAAGGCAACAGACTGATTTTATTAAACTCTTGAAGTCAAAAAAAATGAATTAAAGGTTAAATGTCAAATGTCGCAGTCTTAATTAAATAAACATTTTTTTGTTTTAATTTTTAAGTTAGTTCTCATTTTTATTCATTCTTTGAATTTTAAGGAGAAAAATCCTTCGTTTTTTATTCAGAAATGAGGCTAACCAGTGGCACACATGTTGGCAACCTAACTTTGCATCATATGTTCTCTCCTTATAACCCCTGCAACTCTTCAGTAGTTGAGGGGTTTTTTATTGGAAAATAATCAGACAATTCTGAAGATTATTCCTGACCTATATCGTTTAATTTATCAGCTATTACTTGCGATAAATAATATTGTAATTTAAGCTTGATGAATGAACAATTAATATCCGGTAACATTCAAAAGCTTCTGTAAAAAAAATAGTTTACTACTGTTATTAAGCCTTTTCAATAGAATTATGTTTAGTTATATTTGCTCTCAATTTTTCAAAAAATTCCCGGATAATATGATCGAATTAAAGAAATTAAATCCTGACCAACAAAAGGCAGTTGAATATACAGGTGGAGCTCAGATGATTGTTGCCGGAGCTGGTTCAGGAAAAACAAAAGTTCTTACATACAAAGTTGCATATTTATTAAAGCACGGCTACAAGCCCGAATCAATTCTTGCACTTACTTTTACCAACAAAGCTGCTAATGAAATGAAGGAAAGAATAGTTGAATTGGTTGGTAAAAAAGCCGATGCTATCTGGATGGGAACCTTTCATTCGATTTTTGCCAGGATTTTAAGAACCGAGGCAAGCTCCACAGTTTATAAACCAAACTTTTCTATATATGATACTGAAGATTCTTATTCTCTTGTCAGCAACATAATGCTCAACTTTAATATTGAAATTGAAGGTTTGACAGTTAATTCGGTGAGACACAGAATAAGTTTTCTCAAGAATCATATGATTATGCCTCCCGAATACAGAAAGCATTTTGTAAAATCTTTTAAAGAAGAAAAAATCGCCGAAGTTTATGAGGAATATCAGAAGAGATTAGTAGCAAATAATTCAATGGATTTTGAAGATCTTCTTTTAAAGTCAATCGAGCTATTTAATTCAAATAGCAAAATTCTTCATAAATATAGAAGCAGATTTGAGTATATACTTGTAGATGAATTTCAGGATACGAATAAAGCACAATATGAACTATTAAAACTTCTTCTGTCGAGAAGTTGCAAAATCACAGTTGTCGGTGATGATGCACAGAGCATCTATAGCTGGAGAGGTGCTAACGTTGGCAATATGCTCGACTTTAAAAAGGATTTCAAGAATCATAAACTTTTTAAACTTGAACAGAACTATCGTTCAACCAAAACAATTCTTGCTGCTGCTGATTCAGTAATTAAAAATAATAAGAACCAGGTAATCAAAACTTTATGGACGCAGAATAACGATGGTGAACCTTTAACTTTAATACGATGTGCTGATGAGAAAGATGAAGCGTTTCAACTAGCCAAGTATATAAAGAAAGAAATCAGTAAGAAAAAACTATCATATAAAGACTTTGCTATTCTTTACAGAACAAATGCCCAAAGCCGGGCCATGGAAGATATTTTCACAAAAGAAAAAATTCCATATGTTATAATTGGTGGTGTTGAGTTCTATAAAAGAAAAGAAGTTAAAGATGTAATTGCTTATTTAAGAGTAATTGCAAATCAGAATGACGAAGAAAGTCTGCTTAGAATAATGAACTTTCCGCAACGGGGAATTGGTAATACAACAGTAACCAGAATGATAACCTTTGCCAGAAAACACGACCTTACGCTTTTCCAGACTATGAACCGGGTATTTGAAGTAATCGATATCAAAGAACGGATTCAGAAAAATGTTAAGGGCTTTAGAGTTCTGCTTGAGAAATACATAAAAATAAAAGATACATTATCGGTTGGTGAACTTTCATTAGCTTTAATTGATGAATTAGGTTTAGTGAGGATGTTCAAATCTGAAAACACTCCCGAATCTCAGGCAAGATTGGAAAATATTAATCAATTGATGGCTGCGATTTCAGAATACTCAAAAGAGCATCGTGATGCTAAACTCGATCAATTTCTTGAAGAAGTTTCACTTGTTTCAGATATTGATATGAAGGATGATAAAAAAAATGCAGTCACTTTTCTTACAGTTCACAGCGCTAAAGGATTAGAATTTCCGATAGTATTCGTCTCAGGATTGGAAGAAGAAATATTTCCTCTGGCGAACCGATTCAGCGAAGATTCCACAGTTGAAGAAGAGAGAAGACTCTTTTATGTTGCGGTTACAAGGGCTCAGCAAAAGGTTTATCTATCACATGCAAGAAGCCGTTATCGTTTCGGTGAAGTTGCTTATCAAAGCCGTTCACGTTTTATTGATGAATTGGATCCTTCAACTGTTCAGGAAATAAATGGCGGCATTGGCAGAAAAGCAAATCGCAAAACAAAAAAAGAACTTTTCTATGAGTACTTCAACTCGGTGGATTACGAAGATTTTGATCAGGAAAATAAAGTTGTAAGAATTGGAAGTCGTGTAATGCATGAAAAATTTGGATTGGGTAAAGTTATCGATGTAACAGGCGCCGGCGATCAGATCAAAGCTACCGTTTCATTCGAAGGTAATAATGTCAGACAGCTTATGCTCAAGTTTGCACGGCTGAAGATACTGCATTGATCTCTTTTATCTCAAAATTATTCTTTGCAATTTTCTTTTGAACAATTAAAGGAAAGAAAATTATTATGTCTATTGCACCGAAAAAATTAGCAATACTAGTTAGTGGTGGTCCTGCTCCGGGAATTAACAGTGTAATCGGCGCTGCAACAATAAGGGCTGAAGTGGAAGGTGTTGAAGTCCTTGGTATCAAAGATGGATTCCAGTGGATTATGGAAGGTGATACTTCACACGTTAAAGAACTAACAATTCACAATGTGAGTCGAATTCATTTTCGCGGCGGATCTTATATTGGAATTTCTCGTGCCAATCCTACAAAAAATGAAAAGCATCTTGAGAATGCTGTTACTTCGTTACTACGCCTTGATGTTGACAAATTAATTACTATTGGAGGTGATGACACAGCTTTCAGCGCCTTAAAAGTTAACGAAATGGCTGCCGGAAGAATTCGTGTTGTACACGTTCCGAAAACAATTGATAATGATCTTGACTTACCTCACGGTATCCCAACCTTTGGCTTTCAGACGGCAAGACACATTGGAGTTGAAATAGTAAAAAGTTTAATGGTTGATGCTCAGACAACATCGCGCTGGTATTTTATCGTAACAATGGGCAGAAAAGCCGGACATCTTGCTCTTGGAATTGGTAAAGCAACGGGTGCAACTTTAACTCTTGTGCCCGAAGAATTTCCGGGTGATTCAATCAGCCTTAATCATGTTGTTGATGTTCTTGTTGGTTCGATAATTAAGCGAATGAGTTATGGAAGATCTGACGGAGTTGCAATTCTTGCTGAAGGAATTGTTGAAAGATTAAAAATTGATGACCTTGATCAGCTTGTAGATATCGAACGTGATGCACATGATAACATAAGAATTGCCGAGGTAAATTTCGGCGAAATACTTAAAACCAAAGTTCAGCAGAAGTTAAAAGAATTTGGTTTGAAAACAACCATTGTGGCTAAAAATATTGGTTACGAGCTAAGATGTGCGGACCCGATACCGTTTGACATGGAATATACCCGTGATCTTGGATTTTCAGCTTCGCAGTTTATTCTTGATGGCGGTAGTGGTGCAATGATTTCAATTCAAAACGGAAGATTTGTACCAATGTATTTTAAGGACATTCTGGATCCGGTTACGAAAAGAACAAAAGTCAGGATGGTAGATCCAAGTTCAGAATCTTTCTATATCGCAAGAAAATATATGCTGAGATTAAATAAAACTGATTTTGAAGATCCTCATGAATTGGCAAAGCTTGCAGCAACAGCTCATCTTTCCATAGACGAGTTCAGGAAAAAATTTTATTACCTGATCGAAAAAGACCTTATGTATAAACATCTGGAACAAGGTACCATTTCCTTTTTAACAGCTGACAGTAATGTAGCTTTTAAAGTTCTCTCTAATCCAAAAGAAAATGGCGAAGCAATTGAATAGGCAAAATTAGTTATATCTTAACCGTTTTTTGTTTTTTGATATTCGATATGATCAATAGAAAAATATTCTTTAGTCAGCTTCTTTAACATTCCTGAGAGTAATATAATAGCGAGCAGATTTGGAAATGTCATAAACCCGAGTGCAGCATCACCAAATGCCCACACAGCTTCAAGTTCAGCAATAGCTCCTATAAAAACAAAAAGAATATAAATCCATTTATAAGGTAATGTTGCTTTTTTTCCGAAAAGATAATTTGCAGCGCGTTCACCATAATAAGACCAGCTAATAGCAGTTGATATTGCGAAGAGTAAAACAGAAACAGTAACAATTTTATCACCATAACTAAAAAGCCAGCTTAGCCCTTCTTTAAATGCGAAAGAAGTCAGCAAACTGCTATTAAGTAATCCTCCGGCAAAAGCAGTATCAATTCTTGTTTGAAAAAATTGTGTGTAATGCCAGGCATCTGTTGTAATAATTACGAGACCGGTAATGGAACAAATTGTAATCGTATCAATAAATGGTTCCAATAATGCAACAGCACCCTCACGCACCCCATATTCTGTTTTTGCAGTTGAGTGAGCAATAGCTGCGCTTCCCTGTCCGGCTTCATTCGAATATAGACCTCGTTTAATTCCCCAAAGCATTGTATTAAGCATCACAAGAAATGTTCCTGCACCAACACCTGCAATTTCTGCAGGAGGATTGAATGCCATACTAAATATCAATTCAAAGCTATCATCAATATGTGAAAAGTTAGATACTAATATCATCACACCGGCAACGACATAAAATACAGCCATAAATGGTGAAAGAAAACCTGTTACATTCCCAATCCTTTTTATTCCTCCGATAATTACAAGTCCAACAATTAGTGAAAGCAAAATTCCATTAATTACCTGCTGAACTGAAACCGAAAAATCACTGAACACAGGATGTTTTGTTGTGAGGAAATGAGTCAGTCCAACAACTTGTGCTACTTCAGAATAAATCTGATCTGACACAGTAAATGTTTGGATTGCATTACCTGTTGCAAATGAACAAATTACTGCAAAGCAAGCAAATGCAACTGCTAACCATTTCCAGTTATTTCCAAGTCCTTTTTCAATAGTGTACATAGGACCGCCAGCGGTTCTGCCGTACTCATCAAATTCTCTGAAATGATGAGCCAGTGTTACTTCTGAGTATTTGAGTGCAGTTCCGAAAAATGCAGTTACCCACATCCAGAACATTGCACCAGGACCACCGTAATAAATAGCCGTTGCAACACCTGCTATATTACCAATTCCTACCGTTGCTGAAAGAGCAGTAGCCAGTGCTCTGAAATGGTTCAGATCTCCCGCGTCTTTGGGATTATCATAAACACCACTGGTAACTTTAATACCGTGCTTAAAATATCTGATTTGTGGAAATCCTAATTTTATTGTGATGAAAACTCCGGTTCCTACTAATGCTAAAACCATAAATGGAATGGAGCCAATCGGATATTCTGGTGAAGGAAAATTCTTTATGAAGTTAAAGTTACCCGGGAATGCCCAGACGGATTCAAATAATGATACACCACCAATTATTATAAGAAGAAAAATTATTACAAATGCAATTATGCCAGCGGTTGATCTTTTCATCTAAAACTTAAATCTTTTTTTTGATAGAATGTTAAAAAAATAAACTCAAGATATTCTGTAATATTCCCAGTGACTGAAGTAGTACGAGGAAAATTAAAGCAGGGGCAAAATATTTTATGAGTATTCTCCAGCCTGTTATCATCCAGGGATTCTTATTAAATAATTTTGCTGCTCCTTTTTTTAGTTCAGGGATTGCTTTGTCAAATCCCCAATGATAGGCTATGAAAATTGCTATTAGTAAACCGCCGAGGGGAAGCATAATATTTGCTGTCAGGTATTCGAGGATACCGAATATTGTCAATCCTAAAATTGTAAAATCACTAAGGACATTGAAAGAAAGTGCACTTGGTATTCCGAAAATAATTGTAATGATACCAAATACAATAACTGCATTATGTCGTTTCCAGTTAAGTTCATCAACAAAGTATGCTGTAATGACTTCCATCAATGAAATTGTGGATGTTAGCGCAGCAATGCTAAGTAATATGAAAAAAATTATTGCGAATATGTAACCACCTACCATCTTTGAAAATACAACGGGTAAAGTATGGAAAATCAAACCCGCGCCTTCAGACGGATTTAATCCTGTTGCAAAAACGGCAGTAAAAATCGCAACTCCGGCAATTACAGATACCGCCGTATCTAAAAAAATTATCTGAACAGATGAAACAGGAATATTATCATTGTCTGACATATAACTTCCATAAGTTAGCATCGCACCCATTCCCAAACTTAGTGTGAAGAATGCTTGTCCAAGTGCAAGCAGAATTGAACTGGCAGAAATTTTTGTCCAATCAGGTTTAAATAAAAAGTCTATACCGGCACTGCTACCTTCCATCGTAATTCCTTTTATCATAACGATAATCAAAAGAATAAAAAGAGCTGGCATCATAATTTTGCTGCCACGTTCAATTCCTTTTTGAACGCCGAAATAAACAACAAGCATTGTAAGCAGCATAAAAATTATAAACATTACAAGTATCCAGGTAACATCAGAAATCAGGAAGTTGAAATGTTGGGCAGCCTGATCAGGTGAAGAATAACTTACTACAGAACCATTTATTGCTTCAATTATATATCCAAATGACCATCCGGCAACCACAGAGTAAAAAGATAAAATCATAAATCCTGCAAGTATTCCCATCCCACCAACGTAAGGCCAGAACTTAGATTTTGTGAGAGCTTTAAAAGATCCGACAGGGTTGCGTTTGCCTGTACGACCAATTAATATTTCAGCTATAAGAACAGGAACACCGATTAGTGCTATGCAAGCAAGATAAACAAACAAAAAAGCTGCTCCACCGTTTTCACCCAGTATGTAAGGAAATCTCCAGATGTTACCTAAACCTATGGCTGAACCGGCTGCTGCTAATATGAAGCCTAACTTTGAGCTCCAAACTTCTCTGTTATTCTGCATAATTTTTAGTCAAAATTATTGGATGATTGATTGTTCTTAATTATTAAAAAAATTTTTGGTTTGGAATATGAGGACTTTAGAGTTTATTTTCAAACGCTTTTGATAAAAGATTTTATAAACTCTTTAAAAAGTATGCTTGCTGGTTATTGATATGGAAGTAAAATTTTACCCTTACACAATTAAACTTAAAGAAGAGTTTACACTTTCGGGCAGTTCGAGGTTAAGCACTCCCGCAGTTATGGTTGAAATTAATCATGATGGTTTAATTGGTTATGGTGAAGCTTCGCTACCTCCTTACTTACCTGAAAATCAAACGAGTGTAATTGATTTTCTTAAGAGTATAGGGCTTGATTCTTTTGATGTAAATTCTGAAATAGATTTGATTCTGGATTATATTACTAATTTATCAGAAGGAAATAATGCAGCTAAAGCAGCACTGGATATTGCATTATATGATTTGGTTGGAAAATTAAACAGCATTCCTCTTTATAAATATCTCAATATTACAAAAAGAGAAGATATATTTACATCATTTACAATCGGAATAACGAAACCTGATGATATTAAACGAAAAATTGATGCTGTATCTCATTACAAAATTCTTAAAATTAAGTTAGGAACTGAAGCTGATAAAGAAATTGTCTCAACTATCCGAAAGTATACTGACAAGCCTCTGTTTGTAGATGTAAACCAGGGTTGGTCGGATAGATATTTTGCTCTTGATATGATTGAGTGGCTTTCCGGACAAGACGTTTTACTTGTTGAGCAACCACTTCCAAAAGACAAAGTGGAAGATATGTTTTGGTTAAGAGAGAAATGCTCTTTACCTATAATTGCTGATGAAGCAGTTCAAAACCTGAATGATCTAGAGAAGTTTAAAGATATTTATTCAGGTATTAATATTAAGTTGATGAAAGCCGGAGGAATCAGGCAGGCTTACAGGATGATACAGCGGGCAAAAGAACTTAATCTGAAAATAATGCTCGGATGCATGACAGAAACATCCTGCGCAATAACCGCAGCTTCTCATTTATCTCCTTTAGCTGATTGGGTGGATTTGGATGGAGCCGAGCTAATTTCGAATGATCTATTTAGCGGAATGAAAATGAAAAATGGCAAAATTGTTATCCCTGATTTACCCGGTCTTGGAATAGAAAAATTATCAAAATAGCAAATAAGGGTTATAATTCTGGATATTTATTATTTAGCAAATATGATTAAATTTCGATTGCTAATAATTAACAATTAAGGAAAACCAATGGCAAAAAATTATGTTTCTAATAAAGATGAAACTGTAAGAATGTTCGAAAGTGACTTCATGGAATTTTTTTCCAGAGTTCACTATACTGTCCCAATATATATTTATTTACCTGTAATTCTCGTTCTGATGTATCTTTCAATCTTTGTTTACAATGTATCAGCAATAAATATTTTTATATTATTTATTGGCGGAGTAGCTGCCTGGACTTTGGCAGAATATTTACTTCACCGTTTTGTCTTCCACTTTAAAGCTAAAAGTGAATTTGGTAAAAAAATACATTTTATTTTTCATGGTGTTCATCATGATTATCCGAGCGATTCAAAAAGACTTGTTATGCCTCCATCGGTGAGTATTCCTTTAGCAGTTTTATTCTTCTTCTTTTTCAGATTATTATTCGGTGAAATATTGATGATGCCTTTCTTCGCAGGTTTTATACTTGGTTATCTTTTTTATGACATTTCACATTATGCAATCCATCATTTCAATATGCATAGTAAGTTCTGGCTTGCAATAAAAAATCACCATATGTTACATCACTATCAGGATGAGTATAAAGGGTATGGCGTAAGTTCACCATTCTGGGATTATGTTTTCAAAACTACTTTCACTAAGAAGAATAGCTAAGCAAAGAAATTAACCGCTTATAATTTTTATGAAGGGGAATTTGAAAAAACTTTTGGTTGTCGAAGATAATAAGGAAACCCAGCTACTGATTAAGGTTTCACTCAGGAATGATTTTGATGTTAAAATTGCTGCCAGTGCAGATAATGCATTTTCTTTGTTATCAGATAATCATTTTGATCTCGTATTACTTGATGTGAATTTAAACGGGCACGGTGATGGAAAAAGTATCCTGAAAAACATTCGTGAGGAAATGAAAAATAACGATCTTCGGGTTTTGGTTACGACTGCTTACGATTTGAGTGATGATGATAAAAAATATTTTGATGAAAATGCTAATGGATTTATCCAGAAACCATTTGATAAAAAAATTTTATTGAGTTCGATTAATCATCTGTTAAACAACAATTAATATCATTCAAGTCAGCAATTCCTTTTTTCGAAACTTTCCGGATTCAATTTCTGCATAGCTGGTTAAGTAAAACTTTAATTCTATCCGAAAATTTTGCTTTTTAGTAAAAAAACAAACAAAATTATTGTTGCAATATAGTACAAGGTATTTTTTCTTGTCTCTCTTTAGTGCAACGAAAATCAATTAAAAAGTTGATTTAGTAATTAAACAAGCCTGTTTCACGGCATAATTATTGGCAATCTCAAGAAAACTATTTTAGGGCAATGAATAAAAAGCTACAGATTAGCCCTTCCGGAAATCCATTAGTTGACATGACGTGGGGAGGATTTTATCGGGGTGGAACTTATTTTCTTTTAGGTCCAAGAAAATCTGGAAAAACTATATTCGCACTTCAATTTGCCATACAAGCGGTAAGTTCAAAAGAAACTTGCCTCTATTTTTCCAGTTACAGACCAAAGGATTTAATGATTAATGCCATATCAATCGATATTGATTTGCAGCATTATATCACTCAAAATCTTTTTACCCTGGTCAGAGTTACTCCAGCAAAAAATATTGAGCTTGCAAATAATCCGGATTCATACCTTACCGAATACATAAAAGACTTAAAATCAATAGTAGATCAATATAATCCTGATAGAATAGTATTCGATGAGCTAACCGAATTTGTAGGATACAAAGATCCGGCTTTACTGAGAGAAGCATTTCTTGAAACTATTGATTACATTGAAAACAAAGGTATTACGAGTCTTTTTTTGATAAGGGAACCTGCAACTTCTGCGGCAAATAAAATTGTTTCAACTTTATTGAGTCTATCAACGGGAAAAATTGTTCTGGAAAAAAAAGAAGGTCTGTTGAATAAAAATAATCCGGGGAAGATGGTAATCACTCCTAATGTTGGTCATGTTGAAGGAGAATTTTCCTGCAATTACTACATCGAACCTGATAAAGGAATTCAGGTTGATTATAAACCTGAAATAGTTGTAAAAAAAATTTCCTCTTCTGAAACTAAAAATAGTCATTATATGTCGATAGCAGATACTTTACCACTTTTCAGTACTTTGTCTCCTGCGAGTATCTACAATCTGAATGAATTCAAACTTTTGTTAAATAATCAAATTGCTTTTTACAAGGAGACGGGAATAGTATCAACATTAATTGCAGTAAAGCTTGATGATGATTCTTTGAAAAATAAAATAATTAATGTTGATCAACTTGCAAATGCTGTCAGAACAGTTATAGATAAAAAAGATAAAATTTGCATTTTGAAAAACATGCTCCTTATACTTTTTACGAAAGAAAATAGGGACGCAAATTCATTAGTGCCATTGTTATTAGATAATCTTTCTAAAGACACTCCTCAATATCTAAGTAAAGTGGCGAAATATATTTCTATATATTCAGTTAAGATGGATAGGGGAACACAAAATGCAGAAGATATGTTCAGGCAATTACTTGCTGCAGATATCCCTGATGAAAATAAAATCGGTCTTAACTGATTTTAACCATCAACCGGTTTTTATTCTCCTTACAGGGATATTATTTATTTCCAGTACTTTTCTCTATTCGCAAAGCCAAAATGATTTGTTAATAACTCATGCTGAAGCGCACATGAAAACCGGGAAATTTGGAGAAGCAATAAATCTCCTTAACCGGTACATATCTGCTAATCCTCAGGATGCAACTGGATATAATCTTCGTGGACTCTGTTATGAAAACAGAAAAGATTATGAAAAATCAGTTTATGATTTCAGATCGGCTGTAAAACTTGCCCCCAATGATAAAAGTTATAATGAAAATCTTCAGCGGGTTGTAAAAAGCTGGGAAACACTTCTTTATAATAAGATTGTAGGTTTCAAGCGTGAGCTTAAAATTAATCCTGATAAATCTGTTAACTATCTGGAGATAGGGAAGTGTTATAAAAATCTTGGTAACTGGTCCGAAGCAGAAAATTGGTATGATGAATTTATAAAAAGAGATATTCTTTCATCAGATGAATTGATAAGATATACTGAAATTCTTGCTAAGAATAATCATATTTCAAAAGGTGAGCCTTTGCTGAAAAGTTTTACAGAAAAATATCCGGATGATCACAGACTTTGGTCGAGGTATGGTTATTTCGCTATGTGGCTTGGCAAAAAAGAGATTTCAATAAAAGCTTTTGAAAAAGCTCTTGAACTAAGACCATATTTTAAAGAGGCTCTTGATGGGTATGATCTTGTAAGAGGAAAAGGATATATCTACACAGTTAATGATACGACAACCAGATTTAATTATGGTTTGCCAGTCTCAACAGGAAAAGGTGAATATCCAATAGATAAATATTACAGAATCCTTGCTAAGAAATCTGAGAATAATGAAACAAGAATACTGCTGATAAACGAACTTATAAAAAATAACAGATTTGCTGAAGCTGAAGAACAATTAAAAATTCTATCCAGGTCTGAATCGTATCAAAGTAAAGTTGATGAGCTGGAAGAAATTCTGGAGTTTAATAAGAGTCAATATTACTCCAAAAGAATTGTTGAGTTACAAAAAGAAATTTCGATTAAACCTCTGGATAAAAAGTTGAATCTGGAGTTAGCTCAGTTGCTGGCTGAGAAAAAAGAGTATGATTCATCTCAGACGGTTTTAACTAAATTAATAAATGAGTATCCATCTAATGAAGAATTGCTTTATAAGTATGCAATCGTAAGTCTGGCTTCTGGTGATTTGAATACAGCCTATGAGAAAACCGGAATGCTCATTAATAAAAATCCTGACAACAAAAATTATCAGCTTCTTTTCGGGCAATTATCTGTTTGGTTAAACAAGGATGTTGATACAGCAAAAATTTTTCTGAATAAAGTTTTAAGTAAGGATCCCGCAAACTATTCTGCACTTTCTACTTTAACTTTATTGTTAATCCAGAATAATGAGCTTGTCGATGCAGAAAAATATCTGGGAGAACTTTCGCTTATAAATTCTTCAGATCCGGAATACTTAAAACTTACCAATATGCTGGAAACACAGAAAAAAAATAATCAGGAGGCAGAATTATTCAGGATTGCTGAAAGTGCAAGAGAGTATTTGTTAAAAAAGGAATGTGATGAGGCAATAAGGTTATTCAAATTGTATTTATCAAATGAAAATGCTGACAGAAATGTAAATCACGAGTTAGTCAACGCTTATTTATGCAAAGGTGATTTCATAAATGCAATCAGTATTTATGATAGGCTTTTAACAGATAACCCCAATGATTATTTCACATTAAAACAAAGAGCAAAACTTTTATTCTGGAGTAAAGATTATTCCGGTGCCTTAAATGAATTCGTGAAGTTAAATAAAATAAATCCGGAAGATATTGAAGTAAAACTTCTGCTTGGTGATTCATACACTGCCGTAAAAAATTATGATGAAGCAAAAGTTATTTATGAGGAATTACTTGTACTCTCTCCATCTTCTGAGCTACTCAAACAACGATTAAGCTGGATCGAAGGACCTTCCTATCAAAGTGGATTCCCTGCTTACACAATGTTAACTCCTGACTTTAGTTATTTTACAGACAACTTTGGATTCCTTTATTCAACTTACGGTCTCAGATTAGATTTAGGAATAACAAATTATCTGACTATTGGTGCTTCAGCATATCGTGGTTCACTTGGCTCAGATTCATTAACAAATAATATTTCTATTTATAAGGGAAGTTTAATAAGTCGGTTTTCCCGAACAGTATATGCTTCTGCTTCGTTTGGCAGTACAATTTTCCCGGATGATGAAAACCAGTTTTTAGCAGATGCAACTTTAAAAGCCGAACAACCGAAGGTCTATTCTTTTTCAGCCAATTTTTATTCAATGGATGCTGCACAGTTGCTGTATTCTCCAAACCTTATCGATACAAGATTACGTTCAAATTATTTTTTACTGATGGGTGATTATATCATCAAAACCGGCTGGAAGTTTGCTGGCTCTTATGCATTCATAACAATTTCGGATGATAACAAAGCTAACCGTTTACAATTAAGATTCGGAAAAATATTTGATAAAGTTGTTGGAGTTGGTTATGAATACTATTATTTCGATGTAAAGAATGAAACCAGCCTTTATTGGTCTCCTGAGAATTTTGAATCACACAGTATCTGGGTTGATTGGGAAATTGTTAATGACCAAACTGCTACTGCAAATATCGGAGGAAGAGTTGGTTACATTCCTTCTGACGAATTTATTCTTCGTGAATTTTATGGAATGACCAGTGTTAAACTTGCAGATTCATTTACAATTCAGGGTAGGCTAACTTTCAGCACAAACGCTCAATCCGGAAAAGGTTATACTTCAACATCTTTCGGTTTGTCAGCATTCTGGAGTTTTTGATAATTATTATGAATAGAAATCAATCAATAAAGGAATTAAAATTAAGATTCAGAAACGAACCGGCTGATAATAATTTTAATGGTAACGAGTGGAAATTAATCAGACGAATAATTTTCAGCGGAATCATTTCGATTATTCTGCTGCTTGTAATTTATTATACTTTACCACTAACTATTTTAATAGTATCATCGTTGATTGAATATGCAACGATAATCGCACTCATAATATTTTTATTCATTCTGTTAATACGCTATTTCGGAATACTTTTTTTCTCTTACTTCTATATGAATGAATATACATTCAAACCAACAAATGGGTTTAAGCCATTCGTGTCGATTATTGTCCCGGTTTTTAATGAAGCAAAGGTTTTGAATAAATCTATCAATTCATTGTTAAATCTTGATTATGAAGATTATGAGATTATAATTGTTAACGATGGTTCAACAGATAATACAAAAAGTGTAGCAGAAAAATTTGTTGGATATCAGAAAGGTAAATATGGCGGAGTAAAAATATCACTTATAAATAAACCAAATGGCGGAAAGTCAAGTGCTCTTAATCTTGGAATAAAAGTTTCGAAAGCTGAATTTGTATTGTGCATGGATGGAGATTCAATTCTAACTCCTCTTTCTCTGAAAATGGCAATTCGTCACTTTGTCGAGCCTGAAGTCGGAGCAGTTGCCGGAAATGTTAAAGTCCTTAACAGAAAAAAATTTTTTACAGATTTACAAGCTCTCGAATATGTTGAAGGATTAAATATGGCACGTGGTGCACAAAGTGCTATTCGTTTAGTAAATATAATTCCCGGTCCGATTGGTGTTTTTAGAAAGTCAGCAATACAAAGTGTAGATTATTATTCGGGTGATACTTTTGCTGAAGATGCAGATATGACTCTTCGCCTCATTTCTCACGGCTGGAAAATTTATTACGAACCAAAATCTATTTCTTACACAGAAGCACCGGTAAAACTTCAGCAACTTTTAAAACAAAGATACAGATGGACAAGAGGAATAATTCAATCTATCAGAAAACACAAAAAGTTAATGCTGAATCCAACAATAAACTTTGGAGATTCATTTATTCTCTGGACGATGTTTTATGAAGCATTGCTCTGGCCACCAATGAATATTGCGGCTCATCTGTTTTTTATTTTTGCAGCTCTGGTTTTTGGTTTTACATCTCTGATATTTTACTGGTGGGCAGCTCTTGCGCTTCTTGATATTGTTGCTGCAATTTATTGTGTTGCTGCCGAAAAAGAAGAATTCAGATTGGTTGGCTATGCAATAATTTATAGAATGGTTTTTATTTTGATAATAGATATTTGTAAAGCAATGTCAACAATAGAAGAATTTTTAGGAATCAAAATGACCTGGGGCAAACTAGATAGGGTCGGTTAATAAAGTCATAATAAAAGAGGGTTAACAAATGGAACTTATTCCAATTTTATCAACAATAATACTTGTTGCTACAATAAGCACATTTATTCTTGCCGTTGGTGCTTATATCTTATATAAGATTCGTGAAGGCAAAGCAAGAGTAACACCTGAGCGGAAACCGGAATATCTTGAAGCTGAATATTTAGTACCCAAAGAAAAGAAGGAACATAAAGTTTTCGTTGAGGAAGTTATTGAACCTAAACCAAAAGTAAATGTTAATGCTGAAGGTTTTGAACCAGTGAAACCGGTCAGCAAAAAACAACCTGATTCTAAATACAGCGTTGTGGAAGATTTAGGCAGCAACAAGGAAGCGAAGTCAACTTCCCGGAATAAGGTGGTAATGCCAAAAACAAAATTTGAAAAATATAACTTGCCTTCTGACGAAATGGTTATCAAAGATTCTTTTCAAGAAGAGATAAAGTGGCGATAGAAAATAAAAATAAATTCAGATCCCATATATTTTTTCTGTTTCTGACCGGTTTAATAGTTCTGATTTTTTCTGCGCTTATTTATTTACTTATCATCAGAACAGTGTATGGCAGATTTTCAGCTGCCCAGCTTGTGCCGAATGCAAAAGCAGTAAATGAATTATTATTTGGTACTTTTCCTTCTACCGCAATACTTAATTCTTATTACACCAGAAATATTCTTTCTGAAGAAAGCGGCTGGTTTGATGATAACCTTAAAACATGGCAAAAGTCTTTACGGAATCTTGATATAAAATATCAGCTCATTCCTGATGAAGACGTTGAGCTTGGAAAAATAGATGAATATCATCTCATTGTACTTTCCGGATGTAAATCTTTAAGTGAAAGAGAGATTATCCAGCTAAAGAAATATCTGGAAAATGGTGGAAGCATTTTTGCAACAGGCGGAACCGGTTCATTTTCTGAAGATGGTAAATGGAGAGGATGGGAATTTTTATCAGATGTTTTTGGAATTACTTTTAGAAAAGAAATTGGAAATGATGATAAAACCAAAATTCATACATTGAGAGGCGGACTTCCTTTAACAGCTAATATTCCTACAGGATTTCCTCTTAACATCGCTACCTGGGATCATCCTGTTGCTGCTGAAGTTCTGGATCCCCGTACAACTCAGGTAAGTTTTTGGTACAACCATAAACTTGAAGATGGTCTGGTAAGAGAAGGAATTAAAGAGTCTGCAGGAATTGTTTATGGTAACTATGGTAAGGGAAGATTTGTCTGGATGGGATTTGAAATAAATTCAGTTCTCGGACGGCAGGATGATTATGTTTATTTCGACAGACTTTTTAATAACTGTATAAGCTGGTTGACTTATAAACCAATTGCTTACCTGAGGAATTGGCCAAATGGTTACAGAGGTGCTGCTATGATAGCACCAATAGTATCTGATAGTCTGCAAAATTTAAATCACTTGCTTTCAGTTTTAGGTGAAACAAAAACCAAAGCAACCTTTTTTGTTAATCCATCAATTGCCGGACAAAATCCTCAACTAATAAAAAGTTTAGTAAACTTTGGTGAGATAGGAGCTTTCATTAATCTTGAATTTAGTAACGCAATCTCAGATAACGATGATATTCTAAAAAATATTTTGCAGGATAAGATACAGCTTGAAAAAATCATCGGAGTTAAAGTTGATGGAATCTATCCATCAGTAAATGTTTCATCTGAAAATATTCTTAAAACTCTGATAGCAAGTAAGTTCAAATACTTCATATCCGATTCGCTGGATGACAGATCAGTACCAAAAACAATCAAACGCAAAGAGGATAAGATAATATCAATTTCAAGAACTGTCCGTGATGATTATGATATCATCAGAGATTTTAATCTGACAGAAAAAGAGTTTCAGTTTTATTCATACCAGGAAGATGTTGATCGGATTGCATTTGAAAGCGGATTATATGTATTCAAAGTGCATTTAGATTATCAGTGTTCACCACAAAATGTAGAAGTAGTAAAGGACTTAATCCGTGATATTAAATCGAAAGATTATTGGATTGCCACTGCATCAGAAATTGCTGATTGGTCGGATAAAAAAGAGTTTATCGAACTTAGAACTCAAAAAAGAGGAAGCAGCAGGGTAGCAGTTACAATTACAAACTACGGTATTTTTAATATTAATTATCTGGTAGTTGATGTTGACTTAAATCAAAAAGCTAAAAGGGTAAGTCTTGATACGGAGATTATAGGAACTAAGAAAGCACAATATAAACACAAAGATGGCTCGCAATTCGTATTTATGTTAATCGACGAACTTGCTGCTGGTGAATCGCGTACTTATTATATCGATTATGATCTCTACAACTGATCTGGCTCTCTCTCCTGAAATTATTTACCTGAACTAAATTTTTTACTGAGCCACTAAACAATCTTTACTCCACTATCTCTGCACAATTAAGAACGGATTCTTGAATTAATAATCCAATAAATACTCAGTCTCCTCAAATGATTAATATGTGTTAGAAAAATTATCACGATGGTAGGATTTTACTCCAATTTTTACTTACTCTCTACCGGTAACTAAATTCATACTTAAAGAAAAATTAAACCCAAAATAAATATCTCTATCCCCGAATTATGTTCGGTCAGTAAAATTTAGGTAATTTTAGGCTTTCTTAAGAAGAATTTAGTAATTTAAGTGAGGTAAAAAGAGAAATTTTTGTAAAGACAATTAATTCAGTCATCTTTCCTGGTAAGTATTAAATCAATATTTAATATTGATAAAACGAGGTTGGATGGCATAATAATTGACCAAACATCAATCTGGAAGTTAGTTATCTCAGGAGTCGGTGGAATTCTGAGATATACTTTATTGAGTAATTTAGTTTATATTCAACAAATTAAAACAACAGTTTACTTGCAGCTTTATAGAAATAATAAATAAAATTATAGCGCACCATTGAAAGATGCTTGATATACTTGTAAAAAATAATCCTAATCCCGTTTTTGTTTACGACAAAGAAAATTTAAGATTTCTCGAAGTAAATGATGCTGCATTAAATCTTTATGGTTATTCTGAAGATGAATTTCTCCAGATGGATCTGACAGACCTTTACACACCTGAGGATATTCAAACTTTACTTGAAACTTCTGAAGACTCTCTAACCGAAGGAGAATTTGGTAAAGCATTAAGACACAGGAAAAAAGATGGGAGTTTTATCTTTGTAAGAATAAGTAAATTCAATTATCAATTTGATGATACTCCGGCGATTTATAATTTAATTGATAATGTAACGGAGAAACTTGATCTCGAAAAATACAACCAGATTTTCAGATCTGCATTCGAAAACACACAGGACATCATTTTCGTCACGGATTCAACAGGAATTATAACGTTTGCTAATGATGCTGCATCCAAGACTCTTGGAATTCCAAGATTAGAATTAGTTAATACTTCACTAACCTCTCATTGTGAGGATGAAGATAGAGTATTTTTAAATAGTTCTGTTTTCCAATCTCATATCAAAGAAACTGTTACCTTCACGATAAGACTGAAAAATTCAGCCGGTGAATTTGTTGAAACTGAGATGACATCAACTCCAATCTTTAATAGTAATCACGATGTAGAATCATTCTCATTCATTGCAAGACACTTACAAGTTTCTGCCGGTTCTGTTGCCAGCCCAAAAGAAATAGTAAAAGAAGTAATTAAAGAAGTCGTTGTAGAAAAACCAGTTTATAAGGAATCCATTCAAAATGAATTAAACACTTCTTTTTTATCAAGTGTATTTCACGAGATTTTAACACCGATGAATGTGATTCTTGGTTTTTCACAAGAATTAACTGAAAGTATAGAAAATCTTTCTCCGGAACAGAAAGAAGCTGCTGATATCATAAATCAGAATAGAAGCTCGTTACTTAGCCTGATGAATTCAATTATTGAATTCTCCGATATCCAGTCAAAAAAAGTCTCTAATGAAATTAGTGAAGTTACAATAGTTGATATTATTGAACCGCTTGATAAAAATATTAAAGAAATCACCGGTCAAAAGGAAATCGAATTTGCATATGGGAAAATATCTTCTTCATTAAAGTTCTCAACTGATAGAAGGAAATTTGAAAGTTTGCTCAACAATTTAATCAGGATCGTCAGTAAAATCAGTTCTCAAAAAAAGATTTACCTTTCTGCTTATCCGGTTGAAGATGACACTTTCAATATTTCTGTATCAGATGGTTTTGCAAGATCATCCGGTCCTTTGCTTGAAACTTTGAAGAAACTATTTATTGAGAAAAAAGATCCTAAAGAAATGGGCTTATCTAAATTGAGTTTTCAGATAATTAACTCGCTTATTAATATGCTCGAAGGAAAATTTGTTACAATTAATGAACATACTGATAAACACGATTTTGCTTTTAATTTCCCCCTGACATTAAATAAAAGAATAGAAATTCCCCCGATAGAAGAAGAAATTAAGGAACCGATAATTACACCGGATAAAATTGAAATGAAGGAACCGGAGCCTTTCAGCCTGAAGGAGGAAATAGAAATTGAAGATGTAGAATCAGATAATACTAAAGCTGAACCAATTGAAGAAATTCCAATTACGGAAGTAATTGAAGTGGAAGATAAACCCGAAGTTAAGATGGAAGAAGATACCATAACCGAAGAAGAAATTTCAATAAATGAAACACCTGAACCGGCTAAAAGAAAGAATGGTATATCTTCACTCAGATGTCTTTATATAGAAGATCAGATTGACTCTCAGATTCTTTTTAAGGTTCAAATGAAGGAACTGAAGAATATTCAGTTTGCCGCAAGCTTTGAGGAAGCTCTGCCACTTCTGGAATCTCAGAAATTTGATTTCATCGTTATGGATATCAATCTTCAAGGTGAATATAATGGTTTGGATGCGCTTAAGATTATTCATCAAATGACAGGCTTAGAAAATATTCCCGTAATTGCAGTAACCGCTTACGTCCTTCCCGGCGATAAGGAAAAGTTTATCGCAACCGGTTTCACTGATTTTATTTCAAAGCCAATTTTTCGGGAAAAGTTGCTTGAATCGCTAAATAAGATTTTTGTAAACTAAACTGTCCTTCTTTCTATCCCAATATTTATAGTTACAATTCTTGCCTGTTGACTTATTCTTTTTATTAAATTAAATTACCATACAAATGTATGGTATTTTTTATAAAATAGATTAAGAGTAAGAAAAAGAGTAAGAAGATAAAATCTCAAAGAATCTCTGTCTTACTCTTAATCTTTCTCATACTCTTACTCTTCTTAGAGGATTATTATGAAAAAGGAATTAACCAGAATCCAGAAAGACATTCTTGATTATCTCATAGACCAGATAAAAGGAAAGGGAATACCTCCAACTCTGGCTGAGGTTGCAAATCATTTTGGCTACAGTAACAGAGCTACAGTTCAGCAGCATCTTGGAGCGATTGAAAAAAAAGGATTTATTAAAAAGAATCCTAAGCTTTCCCGCGGTATTGAACTTACGCTTGAAGATAAATTTTTTGTTCCGAAGCCTGTACTTGGAGAAGTGGCAGCAGGAAATCCCCTCACAATTTATCCCGATGCAATTGATACTATTGAACTTCCTACTATTGCAAGAATGCCTAAAGATTCTTTTCTGCTTCGTGTAAAAGGGGATAGTTTGAAAGACGCATATATTTTTAATGGTGATATTGTAATCGTAAATCCAAACCTTGAACCCAAAAACGGCCAGATTGTTGCTGCTGTTCTTGACGATGCTGCAGTAGTGAAAAGATTTTATAAAAGGAAAAATGAAATTGAGCTTGTTTCAGAAAATCCGGATTATCAGCCGATAGTTATTGACAAAAAATATTCTTCATTTAAGCTGGTTGGAATTGTTATTGGCGTTTACAGAAGTATGGAGAAGAAGAAAGCAGGATGAAACTTATTTATTATATTCTATCTACATAAATAAAATTGTATGGGAGGGTGAATGAAATTTAGTCATGATAGTATAGAGGCATTTAATGATGGATTGTTTACTCCTGAAGTAGGAGCCTGGGCTGAAAACAAATATGAAATTCTGCATCACTATAATCATATGTTTGCCACAGGAATGAAAAATCGTTTTGATAACAGGGTGTATATTGATCTGTTTTCCTCGGCTGGGATTTCTCAAATTAGAGATACCAATAGATTTGTTCTAACTTCCTCACTAATAGCGATGAATCTTCCAGATCCATATAATCAATACATTTATTGTGATATTGATAAAAAGTGTATAGAAGCACTATCACAAAGAGTTGAGAAATATTTCCCAGGTAGAAAAACATATTATATTGTTGGGGATTGTAATGAAAAAGCTACGGAAATATTATCCCTATTACCGAAGCCTTCAAAGTCGAATACGGTGTTAACTTTTTGTGTTGTGGATCTGTTTAATCTCGGGATCAATTTTGAAACTATGAAGACGTTAAATAAATATAGAATGGATTTTCTTATTCTCTTATCCTGGATGGATGCGACTAGGAATGAGTACATTTACATTAATCCAACAAATGAACGCATAGATAATTTTTTGGGAGATAAGAAATGGCGGGAGAAATGGAGCGAACTAAAAAAAGAAAATTATGACTTCAGAAAATTTTTAGCAGAGGAATTTGTACAAAGGATGATGGCTCTAGGTTATCCAGATACAGCATTTAAGACATTATTTCCTGTTAGATCAACTGATAAAAAATTATTTTTATATCACTTAGCTTTCTTTTCTAAAAGTGAAAAGGGTTATGATTTTTGGAAAAAAGCAAGACTTGGTGGACCAAAACAAACATCATTAGATTTTAAGGATTAATCATGGCAAATAAATCAAGTATTGAATGGACAGAGTCAACTTGGAATCCTGTAACAGGATGTTCAAAAATAAGTCCTGGTTGTAAAAATTGTTATGCAGAGAGAATGGCTAAGAGACTTCAAAGAATCGGAGTTGAAAGGTACAAAAATGCATTTAAGCTTTCTTTGCATCCTGATGTGTTAGAAGTACCTTTATCTTGGAAAACACCCAAAACGATTTTTGTAAATTCGATGAGTGATCTTTTCCATGAAAATGTACCGCTGAGCTTTATTGAAGATACGTTCGAAGTTATGAGAAAAGCTGATTGGCATACATTTCAAATTCTTACAAAAAGATCAGAGAGACTAAAATTACTTGCTCCAATGATAGAATGGCCTGATAATGTGTGGATGGGAGTGAGTGTAGAATCACAGAGATATGTTTACAGGATAGATCATCTAAGAACTGTTCCATCAGCCGTAAGGTTTCTTTCGATAGAGCCCTTGATCAGTAGAATTGATGGAATGGACTTGAAAAACATTGATTGGGTAATAGTTGGTGGAGAATCTGGACCAGGGGCTCGTCGATTAGAGGAGGAATGGGTAATTCATATTAAAAATATTTGTGAAAAGTATAGAGTCCCTTTCTTCTTTAAGCAATGGGGTGGTACTAGGAAGCACAAAACTGGAAGAAAATTATTAGGTAGAACTTGGGACACAATGCCTGTACCAAAGAGTCCCCGAAGAAGAAGAGCTGTTCTTCAATATTAAAAGTTTTTATGTAAAAATATTCCTCAAGTTATCATAAGGTTAGTTATGTTAAGATTTTTTTATATAGTTACTGTTCTAATAGTTTTTGTTCTCCAATCAAAGGAAAGCTTTGCTCAATGTTCCGATGCCGGAATTTGCCAGCTTGGAGCACATTCGATGGAAGATGAAGTGCTATTTGTTATATCCGGATTCTATAAATATGGTTATAGTGGCAAAGAGGATGATGTTCGGTTTAGTTCACTTCAGTTAAATGTAAGCTATAATGCT
>JACAFA010000171.1 GCA_013388525.1 Ignavibacteriaceae bacterium
AGCAGATCATTTATGGCATTTTTAATTGATGCTTATTATGAAGAAGAAGTAAATGGTGAATTGAGATCTGTGCTAAAATTCCATCCAAGACTTGCACCAATTAAAGCAGCTATCTTTCCCCTAGTTAACAAAGATGGTATGCCGGAAATTGCAAGAAAGATTGAAACCGATTTAAGAAAATCTTTCAGAGTTTTTTATGATGATAAAGGTGCTGTTGGCAGAAGATACCGCAGACAGGATGAAGCCGGAACTCCTTACTGTATTACTGTTGATACACAAACTCTCGAAGACCAGACTGTAACCGTCCGTGAAAGAGATACAATGGTTCAGGAAAGAGTTGGGATTGATAAGCTATCGTTTTATTTAAACCAAAAGCTTGCAAGTTTTGAATAAACTGATTAATCCAGAATAGAAATAAAATTCTTCAAACCCTGAAATTTGGTAACTATTATAATGAAGGACAGTTCATCATTTTAAATTCTATTTAATGTGTGAAACTACTTCATCGATCATTGTAATTTAGTAAAATTAAGTCCCGATAATCTTAAGCGGGATTTTTTTATCTTTATGTGTCTTCAATAAAAAATAAAAAAAACATGTTACTACTAACTAAAGAAGAAATAGAAAAAAAACTTGCTTCGTTATCCGGCTGGACTCAGGAAGCAAACCAGATTGCAAAACAGTATCAATTTAAAGATTTTGCTGAAGCGTTGAACTTCGTTAACAAAGTTGGTTCAGAAGCTGAAAAAATGGATCATCACCCGGATATATTTATTCATTCCTGGAATAAGGTTAAGATTATAATCTCCACTCACAGCGAAGGTGGTATCACAAAAATAGATTTTCAACTTGCAGAAAAAATTGAAGGGCTGAAATAATTATGACTGAATCAGATATTCTAAATATATTTAAGAAAACCGGCGCACTTTTAACCGGACATTTCTTGTTAACCTCAGGAAGACACAGCGACAGATATTTTCAATGTGCAAAAGTTTTACAATATCCTGAATACACGGAATTGCTTTGCAAAATGATTGCAGATAATTTCAGAAAGTCAGAAATTGATACTGTAATTGCTCCTGCAATCGGAGGACTTGTAGTTGGACAGGAAGTTGCCAGACAGCTAAATAAAAGATTTATCTTTGCTGAAAGGGAAGACAAAAAACTTTCCCTCAGACGAGGATTTTCTCTCGACGAAGGCGAAAAAGTTTTGGTTTGTGAGGATGTAGTAACAACCGGCGGATCAGTCTTTGAAGTAATTGATATTGTGAAAAGCAGCAATGCTAATGTTATTGGAGTCGGATATATTGTGGACAGAAGTAATGGAAAAGTAAATTTTGGTTTTCCGCAAATCAGCACACTGAAGATGGATGTGGTTTCTTATTTGCCTGAAGAATGTCCTCTTTGCAGAGAAGATATAGAACTTGTTAAGCCGGGCTCCCGGAAAGTAAAATAATTCAACCTGAATTTATTTCAGGTTCTTAAATTTAATGGTGATATTTCCTGATATCCTGTCCCGAGGTCTTCTTCGGTGAAACAATTTCAGGATTTACTAATAATTTTTTAACTCTATCACCTAAAAATCCTATCTTTGTACTAACAATTTTGAACTGATACTCTCCCGTTGAGGAATAGTATCAGTGTTGATAATCAAAAAGTTTAAGGAACAGAAAATGAAAGTAATTTACTCTTTTATACTGATTACAATCTCAATTTTCCCTCAAATTAATTTTAACGATTACTTCGAGAATAAAACTCTTCGACTTGATTACTTTCATTCAGGTGATAAGAATAATGATTTTTATTCATTCGATGAACTCATCGAAGAACCATTCTGGGGAGGTTCGAAAGTAAATCTGATAGACAAGTTCAACTACGGCAAATACAAATTTGAAGTTTATGATGAAGCTTCAAACAAATTGATTTATTCCAGAGGCTACTCAACATTGTTCAATGAATGGCAGACAACAGAAGAAGCAAAGCACACAAAAAGAACATTAAGTGAAACTGTGGTATTCCCTTTTCCGAAGAATCCGGTCATAGTAAGGTTTTTGCATCAAACAGGAAGAATGAATGGATACAAAAGTTTGAATATACTGTTAATCCCGAAAACTATTTTATCAAGCCTGAAAGAGTTGCAGAATACAAAAATTTCGAGGTGCTGAATTCAGGTGATCCGTCTGTTAAAGTTGATATTGTAATAATTCCGGAAGGTTATACTGAAAGTCAATTGGAAAAATTTCAAGAAGATTGTAAAAAGTTTTCGGATTACCTTTTCAAATCTTCACCTTTCAGAGAAAATAAAGAGAAGTTTAATATTTGGGGAATTGAAGCTCCGTCAGATGAATCAGGAACAGATATTCCAAAAGAAAATATCTGGAAGAAAACAATTGTAAACTCATCTTTTTATACATTTGATCTTGAAAGATATGTGATGAGTTTTGATAACAAGACAATAAGGAATGTTGCATCGAATGCTCCGTACGATCAGATTTATATTCTGGTAAATTCAGATAAATATGGTGGAGGTGCTATTTATAATTATTATTCAATGTGTACCGGTGAAAACAAATATTCTGAATTTACTTTTATTCATGAATTCGGTCATGGTTTTGCATCATTAGCGGACGAATATTATACATCGGATGTTGCTTACCAGGATTTTTATCCACTCGATGTTGAGCCAACTGATCCGAACTTAACTACTCTTGTAAATTTTGACTCTAAATGGAAAGATCTTGTTGAGGAGGGAACTCCTGTTCCAACACCTTCAACAAGTGAGTTCAAAGATAAAGTTGGTGCTTTTGAAGGTGGTGGTTATATGGAAAAAGGAATCTACAGACCAAAACAGGATTGCACTATGAAATCAATTTCGGTTGATAATTTTTGTCCTGTCTGTAAAAGAGCAATACAACAAATGATAGATTTTTACTCGGAATAAAATATGGCAATAGATCAAAAAAAATTACACAGACTTGTAGAATCAATTGCATCCGGTAAGTTTAAAGATGAAGAAGAAATGCTCATTACAACTATCAATGAGATAGTTGGTAATGAAAACATTGATGTAACCGGCGGAAGAATCTGGAAACTAAACACTCAAACCGAAACTTATCAGCTTCTGTATCAAACAGGAAATATTGGTAAAATTGATCCCGAATTTCAGATTGATATCCACAGGTATCCTATACTCGATCTTATTGCCAAACAAAGAACCATACTTGGTAAAGAGACAATCAGTGCTCTGCGTAAAAAAGGAATATTCAAGTACTCAGCTTCTGGTGTAGGTGGAAGGAAAAAAATAAAAGATAAATTTTATTATGACTATCTTCTCGCACTCAACAGTCATATAATTGACGAAGACTTCAGAATAAATCTGAACATTATTGCAACCGCACTAACTTCACAGATTAAGCAGCGAAGATCTGTTGAAAGCGTTAACTATCTGAAAGCAGATATTGATAAAGCCCGTCAGCTTCAGAAAAGTATTTTGCCTGAACACGAGTACAAATTTCATGATTACGAACTGTACGGTTTGACTAATCCTGCAGAAATAGTTGGCGGAGATTTTTTCGACTATCTCGAACACGGTGAAGAACATGACAGATTAGGAATAACTATCGGAGATGCTGCAAGCAAAGGAGTTGGTGCAGCAGCTGAAGCTATGTACATCGCTGGTGCCTTAAGAATGGCAAGCGGATTCGAAATTAAAATTGTTGCATTGATGCGCAAAATAAATCAGCTTGTAAACAGAATTTTCGAGGATGATAAATTTGCGTCACTTTTTTATGGAGAACTATCAACTCACAACTCCGGCTTGTTTCTTTATGCAAACGCCGGGCATAACCCGCCAATATTTATTAAAGCGAAAAATGAAAAAGCAGAATTTCTTCAACCCACCGGACCGGTACTTGGACCGGCACCAAACGCCAAATATCACATTGACAGTATAAATTTTTCGAAAGGTGATGTCTTGCTTTTATATTCTGATGGCATTACTGATTCGACAGATGAAAAATTTGAACCTTACGGTGACGAAAAACTTTTATCGAAACTTAAATCTTTGGTAAAACTCACACCTAAAGAAATTGCGCTTGGAATTCTTGATGATGTAATTAAGTATTCGAAGAACGGAAAATATTCTGATGATATGACATTAGTCGTAATCAAAAAAATTAAATAAAGAATAATTTAATATTGAGGGGTAGAGTATGTTACTATCAATCAATCCTGCTAATCTTGAAATTCTGAAAACATATCCTCAAATGCAGCCTGCAGAAGTTAACAATATCATTAATTTAACCAACATTGCATTTGAAAAGTGGAAGGAAACTTCGTTTAAATTCAGATCAGAATTAATGATGAAAGCAGCTAATTTATTACGAGAGAAGAAAGAAGAGTATTCCCGGTTGATGACACTTGAAATGGGCAAACCAATTGCACAATCAAGAGCAGAAGTTGATAAGTGTGCGTGGGTCTGCGACTATTATGCAGAGAATGCTGAAAATTTTTTATCTGATGAAATAATTCAAACTGATGCATCAAAGAGTTTTGTTACATTTCAGCCAGTAGGAATTGTGTTAGCTGTTATGCCCTGGAATTTTCCTTTCTGGCAGGTTTTCAGGTTTGCTGCACCTGGATTGATGGCAGGCAATGCCGGAATTTTAAAGCACGCATCAAACGTTTCAGGCTGTGCACTTGCAATTGAAGAAGTTTTTCGTGAAGCAGGTTTCCCTGAAAATCTTTTCAGAACAATTTTGGTTCCTTCATCAAAAATGGAAGACGTAATCAGAAATGAAAAAATAAAAGCAGTTACCTTAACAGGAAGTGTTCCTGCTGGCAAAGCCGTTGCAAAAACAGCGGGTTCAGTATTGAAAAAAACTGTTATGGAATTAGGCGGCAGTGATCCTTATGTTATTCTTGAAGATGCTGATCTGGAAATGGCTGCAGATACTTGTGTTACTGCAAGATTAATTAATGCAGGTCAAAGCTGCATTGCTGCTAAAAGGTTCATAATTGTTGAAAAGGTTTATGATGAATTTGAAAAAATCTTTGTTGATAAAATGAAATCCAAAAGAATGGGTGAACCGTTTGATGAATCAAATCACATTGGACCGCAGGCGAGTGTTTCTCTCAGATATGAACTTCATCAACAGGTGGAAAAAAGTATTAAGCTTGGCGCAAAACTATTACTCGGCGGAAAAATTCCTGATATGAAAGGTGCCTGGTATCCTCCGACTATTCTTTCAAATGTGAAAAAAGGAATGCCTGCTTATGATGAAGAATTATTCGGACCGGTTGCAGCGTTAATTAAGTCGAAAGATGAAACAGAGGCAATTCAAATTGCTAATGATTCTGTTTTCGGTCTTGGTGCAGCAGTGTTTACTCGTGATAACAAAAGGGGAGAGGATATCGCAAAAGAAAAATTACAAGCCGGATGTTGTTTTGTAAACGCTTTTGTCAAATCTGATCCGAGATTACCTTTTGGCGGAATTAAAGATTCTGGTTACGGACGAGAGCTTTCTTCGTCTGGAATAAGAGAGTTTGTTAATATCAAAACTGTTTATATAAAATAATCAGGCTTCTTTATTTGAAGCTATTTCACTTATTAATTTTATCAATTTTGTCCTGGTGAAAGGTTTTGATAAATAATGGGTACATCCTGCCTGTATAAATTCTTCCCTGTCACCACGCATTGCAAAACCTGTTATTGCAACAATCGGAATCTTCCTGTAGCTCTCAATCTTTCTGATTGCTTTTGTTGTATCAACTCCGCTTATGCCCTTACCAAGATTGATATCCATAAGAATAATATCAAAACTTTTTTTATTTACTAACTGGATAGCCTCTTCACCACTATCCGCGAAATCCATCACACATAAATCCTTTAAGAAGAGTTTAATTATATCTCTGCTTGAATCATCATTATCAACTACAAGGAGATTTTGTTTAAAACCGGGAATTAAAAGTTTATCACTGATTTTTGCTTCATTTGTAACTTTGATATCCGGAATTTCTGCTTGTTCAAAATTCTGGAGCAAAGGAAATAAAACTGTAAATGTTGAACCTGCGCCCACTGTGCTCTTAACTTTGATTTGTCCATTCATCATTTCAACAAAGTTCTTTGTGATAGTTAGTCCTAATCCAGTTCCTTCAAAATGACGGTTGAAACCTTCGCTTACCTGTCTGAATTCCTGGAATATCAGCCCAAGGCTATTTTCCGGAATTCCGATGCCAGTATCTTCAACAGTTACTCGAGCAAAAGAATTTGTATTCTCAATAACAGAGTCAACTGTAATTTTAACACCACCGTTGTCTGTATATTTCAATGCGTTATTAATGAGGTTATTCATTATTTGACGGAAAATTTGTTCATCTACCGGAGCGTATAAATCGTTTTTAACAACTTCAGTTTTCAGATACAGGTTTTTTCTTTCAGCAACTGCTTCAAACAGCAGTACCTGAGATACAACAAGCTCAGATATTTTGTATGGTTTGATATTAATATCAACTTTTCTGGCTTCGATTCTTGCAAGGTCAAGCAGCAAATTTAAAGTGTCTAATAGCCTGTTGGCACTGGTCAATATTCTGTCTGTCATTTCAGCATGATGGGTTCCCTGAAGATTCTCTTTGAGTAATTCTGCAAATCCAAGTATTCCGACTAACGGGGTTCTGAGTTCGTGACTCATATTAGCAAGAAAGTTGGATTTAATTTTACTCATTTCCTCTGCTTTTTCTTTTGCTTCTCTTAATTCGATTTCAGCATATTTCCTTTCGGTAACGTCTCTCAAAGTAACAAGTATACACTTCCTGTTTGAATAAATTATTTTAGTGCCGAGGCTTTCAACCCAGCGGTATTCACCGGATTCTGTTATTATTTTATATTCATCAACAATAGGTGTTAGAGATTCTCTTGCCTGAACAATTGCTTTCAGAACCCGTTCATTATAATCAGGGTGTAAAAAGTTAAAAACTTTTTTACCAATACCTTGTTTAGGATCAGAAAGTCCTACAAGTTTTGCTGCGCTATTATTCGCAAAGATTATCTCACCATCCCAATCAATAATTAAAGCAGCTTCGATCATGTTATCAATCAGGGAACGAAAACGTTCTTCGCTTTCCTTTAATGCTTCTTCAGATTTTTTTCTTTCGGAAATATCTTCGTAAGTGCCGAGTATGCCGACCACATTTCCTAACTTATCATGAAGAGGAATCTTATTGGTTTCAAGCCAGGAAATTTCACCATTTAAGTGTGTCTGAGGTTCTATTAAATGATAGACAGGTTTATCGTTTTTCATTACTTCGCTGTCTATTGATCTGTAAAAATCAGCCTCAGCACTTTTCCAGGGCATATCATAATCAGATGCGCCAATTATTTCATCAGGAGTTGAAAGCCCAGCATCTTTTGCAAAACTTTTATTGCAACCAAGATATTTTGAATTTATATCTTTCCAGAAAATTCTTTGCGGGACGTTATCAAGTATAAGCTGAAGCATCTGTCTGGATTGCTGCAATTCATTTTCAAATTTTTTCCTGTCTGTAATATCAACTGCAACACTTATGAGTGCAATAGGAATATTCTCGTCATTTTTTATTACTGATGTTGATAAAGAAATTAAAAATTCCTCTCCACTTTTCTTTCTGGCAATTAATTCTCCCTTCCAGCCTCCCTTAAGAGTTGCAGGTAATATCTGATTAATTACATTGCTGGTGTTTTTATCCGAACGAATCAGAGAAATATGTTTCCCGATTACTTCTTCTTTGTTGTAGCCGAAGGTATTATTAAAAGCATTATTAGCGAAAATGATATTCTCCATCATATCAGTAATGCAAACCGTTTCAGAGATACTTTTTAAAGCGTGTGCAAGCATCGAGATTTGTTCTTCTGCTTTTTTACGTTTGGTAATATCTCTAACAATTGCCTGCAGAAGAATATCTTCTCCGAGTATAATTCTATTTAAACTTACTTCCGCATCAAACAACTCTCCGCTAAATCTTTTATGTTTCCATTCAAAACGTTGTGGAGTTCCATCCAGTGCTGCTTTGATTTTTTCGAGTGCTTTTTCTTTTGAATCACGTCCATCAGGCTGCTTCTCAGGTGAAAAATGATATGGTGGTTTTCCTATAATATCTTCCGGATTGCATTCAAAAATTTCGAGCGTCTTTTTATTGCAATTTATAAAAATATCCGAGTTCATAAGGAAAATAGCATCATTAGCAAGCTCGAAAAGAGATTTAAACTTAAGTTCACTTTTTTCTAATTTCTCATATGCTTTCTTTTTCTCCGTAATATCAGAAAAGAAACTTGCAATCTTTCCCGGCTCGATTTGTAAAGCTGTAAAATTAAATGAACCCCTGACATGGTTATCCTCATAATCAATTACTTCATCATCAATATGACTACCATTCCTGGCAATTTTTCTGTAAACATCCGGCACATCAGTATTGATAAGGTCCGGAAATGCTTCCTCTAATTTTTTATTAATCAATTCTGAATGATCAATACCTAGAATTTTGTTTGCGGCGGAATTGAAACCGGAAAAAATCAATTCATCTTTTTCATTTAATTCATAAATGTGTACCCCATAAGGTGAAGCATCTAATATTTGTGATATTTTTCTTGTCGTTTCGTTTAGTGCTTTCTCAGCTTCCTTTTTTTGAGTAATGTTTTCACAAACAATAAGCACATCTTTATTTTTTCCATTTGATGGAATAGTGCGTGCATTTTCTCTTACCCAGATAATATCACCGTTCTTTTTAATTTTTTTTATTTCCCAGGTGAACATTTTTCCCGGGTTTGTTAAACATTCCTTGATTTGTTTCTTTACTGTACTCCAGTCCTTCCGCAGAAAAACTTTTGTAACCGGCTGATTGATTAGTTCGCTTTCCTTGAATCCAAGTTCTTTAGCTCCGCATTTATTTAATTCTCTGATTATTCCATCTTTATCTATAATGAAAATCATCAAAGGATTATTATTAAAAATTGTCTTCAGTTTCTTATTGGTTCTCTGGATTTCAAGAAGTTGCAAATCATTCTTTTTTGTTTTAGACTTCATTTCATTAAATGTACAATCAAGCAATTTATCTTTACCTTGTTCAAAAAATTTAGCTTTAAGTGAATATGTTTTACTTATCGTGTTATTTTTCTTTATCCTTATTTCATCAATTTTAATCTGTTGAGATTTCGAAAGTTTCTGAAGTTTTCCTAATTCTTTGCTGATATTTTTGGTTATGATCAAGTCGGTCAGATAAATTTTTTTTGTTGAAGAAGCAGGCTGCAGAAAAAGTTTTTTTGCAGATTTACTGAAATCTAAAACTTCCAGATTTTTCAGCTTTACTGTAAGCTTAATCTTATTTGATGAGGTAATAGTTTTGTTTGTTTTATCTGACATTAAAAAAATATATTCGGTTTACAGAATTTTCGAAGTAAATACAGGCAATATGAGTGCCATTATTTTAGATTTTCATCAATCAATTTTAGTCTGTTTTAATTGATTATTTTTTGAGAATCAAACAGTACTGTAAAAATGTAATTTTATCACTTAAATAATAATAAAATTGCTAAGTTTGTACCAAATGTTCAACTATAAAATAGTAACTCAGTACGATGGAACCCGCTATGCCGGCTGGCAGATTCAGGAAAATGCACTAACTGTTCAGGAAATTTTGAGCAATTCAATTAAAAAAATTTTACAGGAGGAAATCAACCTGATTGGCGCCGGTAGAACCGATGCGGGAGTTCACGCGCTGGGACAGGTTGCGAATTTTATCTCAAGCAAGGATTTGGATTTTTATAAGTTCAGATATTCTTTGAACTCGGTTTTACCGGATGATATTTCTATAACCGATATTGAAAGAGTTGATATTAATTTCCATTCAAGATTCAGCGCAAAGAAACGATCATATATCTTTATTATTTCAAATCAGAAATCACCATTCTTCAATCGGTATTCTTACACCTTGTTCCAGGAATTAAATCCTGAGAAATTGAACATTTTATCTTCTGAATTAATTGGAACACACGACTTTACCTCTTTCAGTAAAATCAATACGGAAGTTCAAAACAAAGTATGTAATATTTATGAAGCAAGATGGCGCAGACAAAAAAACTTATTTATTTTTTACATTGAAGCCAACAGATTTTTGTACGGAATGGTAAGAGCAATTGTTGGCTCGTTATTAAAAGCATACTCTTTGGATGATGGAATTGGCTATTTAAAGAATTTAATTACGCAAAAAGATAGAAGCCAGGCTGCAGATGCTGTACCGGCAAAAGGTTTATTCTTATATAAGGTGAAATATTGATATGATTTCTTTACAAAATAAAAATGTTTTGATTACAGGAGGCTCCCGCGGAATTGGTAAAGCTTGTGTCGAACTGTTTCTTAATGCAGGAGCTAATGTTGCTTTTACATTTCAGTCAAGAAAAGCTGAAGCAGATAAACTTATATCAGATTACAAAGGAACATCTGAGCTTAAAAGTTACAGTGTGAATCTTGCTGATTCCGGTGAAATAGAAAAAGTAATTTCCAACATATTAAAAGATTTTAGACGAATAGATATTTTGGTAAACAATGCAGGTATCTGGAAGGAAGCAGCAATTGATAAAATGACAATTGATCAATGGAATGAAATGATGAATATAAATCTTACCAGCACATATCTTATTACAAAATTGGTTGTTCCGGAAATGAAAAAAAATAATTTCGGTAGAATCATAAATATTGCTTCAACAGCGGGACAGAGAGGAGAGGCATTTCACTCTCACTATGCAGCTTCAAAAGGTGGAATGATTTCCTTAACAAAATCACTTGCTTCTGAACTTGGTTCATTTAACATCACAGTTAATTGTGTTGCACCCGGCTGGGTAATTACAGATATGACAACCGATTCACTGGCTGATAATGAAATTTATAAAAAAGTTTTATCCGATATTCCATTAAATAAAATTGCTCGTCCTGAAGAAATAGCAGGACCCGTTCTCTTTCTTGCTTCAGACCTGGCTTCTCATATTACGGGGGAAATATTAAATGTCAATGGCGGTTCTGTTTTATGCGGATAGAATTAACAATTTGCAGGATTTGTTAAATGGAAAATTTTATCGCAGAGATTCATCCGAAAGTTGTACACTTCCCGATTGCTTTACTTACAACATATTCATTGCTTGAAATTGTGGGTATAGTCTTTAACAAAGATTTTATATCAAAATCAGCTTTGCTCATTTTGTGCATTGGTTTAGTAACCGCATTGTTTGCTGTAATATCAGGTAACCAGGCAGCCACTGAATTTCAATTTTGGACTGATGATAGTAAAATGTTATTAAACGAACATCAAGCTCATGCAACTTATTTACTCTGGTTATCTGCTATAGTCTGTGGTTTAAGAATATTCGTGGTTATAAAGAAAAAATTTTCAGGGTTAATAAAATATGCTTTTATATTTTCTGCAATAGTAATTCTATATCTTGTTTATCAAACAGGCAATTATGGTGGTGATCTTGTCAAAAGGTTCGGAATAGGAACTGAATTTTTTATGCAAGATGAATCAAATTAGCTTTTATTATCCGAATGCCTGAAATTTTATTTAAGTTTGTAGTGTTGTGATAAAAAAAATAATAAAATATTTTTTCCTGATTTTATTTTTACTTCAGCCAATTTCGAAAGCTGGTGAACCTCCTGCCAGTAAAGCAGTCGGTATTTTTGTCGCAGCAGGTGTTGGTGCAAAACTTCCTTTAGGTAACTTCTCAAACTCAACGGACCTTGGTTATGGATTAAATGTTGAAACTTCCTATACTGACAGCGACCATTTGCCTTTTTTTATTTTTGCTCGTTTGGGATATGAACAATTTCCCGGCTCACAGGATTTTTATCGGCAAACTGATTATTCTAATTATTCAACTACAATAGTGCCAGTATCACTTGGCGCAAGGTATTATTTTAGTCCTTTGGTTGAGAGCGTTTTCTTGTTAATGCCAATTGTTGAAGGTTCAATTTCCTACACATATTTTCAGGTGCTTCACGAATTTAAATCTGATGCTGGCAGAAGTAACTACAGCGAAGACCTCTGGAAATTCGGTGGAATTGCCGGTGTTGGTTTGTCTATGTTTATAATGGAAATAATGGCAAATTATAATTACTATGAATCAAATCAATATCTCTCTTTCAATTTAAATATAAGACTTCCAATATTTGTTAGTTTATGAGGTGAAATAATGACTTACAACAATCTTCTTTTTGAAATTAAAAACCACACCGCTCTGGTAACTATCAACCGTCCGGATAAGCTTAATGCATTAAATGGTCAAACGATTGATGAACTCGAAGATGTTTTCAAATTTATAAAGAACAACAATGAAATATTTGTTGTGGTAATTACAGGAAGCGGCGAAAAAGCTTTTGTTGCAGGCGCTGATATAGCTGAGTTAAACAAACTCGATGTTATTTCAGCGAAAGAATTTTCTGAAAAGGGCAACAGAATTTTCAGGGAAATTGAAACACTTGGCAAACCGGTCATTGCAGCAGTAAACGGTTTTGCTCTTGGCGGTGGTTGTGAACTGGCATTATCATGCCACATAAGAACTGCAAGTGAAAATGCAAAGTTCGGGCAGCCGGAAGTTAACCTCGGAATTATTCCCGGATATGGTGGAACTCAAAGGCTTGCACGTGCAGTTAATTCTGCAAGAGCTTTGGAAATAATTTTAACCGGAGATTTGATTTCTGCCGACGAAGCTTTCAGAATTGGTCTTGTGAACAGAATTTTTCCTCAAACAGAATTGTTGAATAAAACACTTGAATTAGCAGAGAAAATTTCTTCAAAAGGACAGCAGGCAATCCGATTGGCGCTGAAAGCTGTTAAGGCAACAGATAATATTTCTTTGACTGAAGGTTTGAATTATGAAGCAAGTTTGTTTGCACTTATCTGTGGAACAGAAGATTTCAAAGAAGGAACAAAAGCTTTCCTTGAAAAGCGCAAACCTGATTTTAAGCATCTCTAAGTGTTAATTTTAGAAAATGTCCCCCCTTAAATTCAAAAAGAATTTACTTCTTACATTATTTTTTACAGCATTAATATTAGTTGCAGCTAATATTTTTTTTAAAAGTGATCTGACTTCTTTTAATTCTGATGAAGACATAGTCAACTCAGAAGAGATAAGTAAAAAATTCAAAAACATTCTCCACGAATTTGCTATTGAAGAGAAACTTATAAAAGAAATTTTGCAAACTGATAAACATTCAGGTCGGAAAATATCGAACTTCAGAATTCAGGTTCCGAAAGATCTTACGATACCGGAAATATTGCAGGACGTATTTAATACATTCAGAAAAGATAGTCTAATAATAAAGTCATTCGAAAAAGTAAAAGGTAACAAAACGATTCTGGAATTAAAACAAGGAAACTCACTTGTTCTAAAGTCTGAATTTGAATATTCAAAAAATTATTCCAGAAATAAAGGATACATCAGTTTTATTATTTATGATGTTGATCTATCAAATCAAACTACCGGTTTGCTAATTGAGTCACCTGGAAGACTTAATTTTCTTATAAGACCTGAATCCAAAAATCTTCAATATCTGGAATTTATAAGAAATAACGGACAGCAATTTTCTGTTTTAATTGATGATGATATAAGCGAACAAAAATTTAAACTGGGACCATCTTTTTCAGAGAAGAGAATTGTAACAGTTATTAAAACTCTTGTTACTGATTACCGGAACGCAGTATGCTTTATTATTGATGACAACTCTGATTTTTATAAATCTGCTAATTATGAAATTCTGAAGAGGGAGCTTTCTAAAAGAAATATTAAACTCTTCCGGACTACTGATTTTGTAAATCTGAATTTCGATGAAAGATCTCAAATTCTGTTTGGTGATGAGTTAGATGCTCTTGAAAGCGGAGGACCAATTATTTTTTTATTAAGTCAGGATGCTTATCTGACTTTGGATTCTGCAATAAAAAAATATAAGAAAAAAGGCTTTAGAGTTGTTACCAGCAGTTTGTTACTCTGATCTATTAAAATTTATTGTTCGTTAAATAAATCATCGAATTCGAAAACCATTACTTCTCCAAATTCTTTCTTATTCAGTTGATTGAATATTTTTTTTCCATCTCCAACCAGAACTGTGGTAAGCTCATCGGGATAAAATATCTCATTCGTGATTTTATTAATATCCTCTAAATCAACCGATTGTATTTTTTCGATGTAAGTTTCAAAATAATTATCGGGAAGATTATGTAATACTCTGGTAAAAATATTTGCTGCTATCTGCCGATAAGTTTCGAAGTTCGATGGATAATTTTTTGTCAGTGAAGATTTGGCAAAATCAAGTTCAACTTTACTAATGCCGTCTTTGAATTTAATAATTTCAGAGTGAATTTCTCTTAAAGCATTTGAAGTGTTCTCAACATCAACTGAAGTAGAAACTTCAAATGAACCAGCCTCGCGGAAATAATGAAATCTTGAATGAACTCCGTAAGTATAACCATGCTTTTCTCTCAAATTTAAATTCAATCTGCTTGAGAACTGTCCTCCTAGAACAAGATTAATGATTTGCTTATGAAAGAAATCTTTTTCATTTCTCTTTGAAGATAAATGTCCGACTCTGATTTCAGTTTGAAGTGAATCCGGTTTATTGATAATGAAAACCTTTCGACTAGATGTACCAACATTCAAAGTTGTTTGATCTGAAGGTGATTTAAGGTTCCAATTTCTAAAAACTAACTCAAGTTGTTGAAGAAGAGAATCCTGATTAATACTTCCGACAACTATCATTGCTGAATTTGAAGGGGCAAATTTTGTTTTGTAGAGATTTTTTACGGATCCAGTTTGAATGTTTTGAATTGTCTGCTCAGTACCTAAAACCGGGAAAGCGTATGGACAATTTTTTCCAAAAAGAAAATATTCAAATGAAACGTCTGCAACATAATCAGGCTCAGCTTTAACCTGATTTAATCTGACCAGAGCTTTATTTTTTTCCCGTCGGAAGTCTTCGTCATTAAAATGAGGTCTTGTTATAACATCAGATATTAGTGATAAAGCCGGAATAAAATTTTCGGTTAGAACCTGAAGCGAAATTAAACTCACGTCAGGGTCGCAGGAAACCGAAAACTGAGCGCCAAGCATTTCAAACTCATCCGCAAGTTGAAGAGCATTGTAGTTCCCTGCACCTTCATCAATGCACATTGTTAAAAGATTGCACAATCCCTTCATATTATCCGGGTCAAACCTGCTTCCGCTGTTTACGAAAAAAATTACTCTTACTATTGGCAGCTCATTTTTTTCGCTGAAAAAAATTTTCAATCCATTGCTTAAAGTAAAACTATGAATGGAAGGAATCGTAAAATTAACTTCACCGTAACTTGCAGGTCGTTTTTTTCGATCAATTAACATCAGATTTCTCCGGAACAATTCTGAGTTCAACATAATTATTTAATAAATATCTCTTTACAACCTGCTTCAGAAAATTTTCATCTACATTATTATATCTGTTCAGGTCGAAGTTGAAAGAATCAGGATTCCCGAGATAGAAGTTGTACAGGTTAAGCATATCTGCAACGGTATCAATGTTTTGAAGTGAATAGATAAAATTTGACCTGATAATATTTTTTGATCTCTGCAATTCCTGAATTGTAATATTGTTATCAGTAAGTATTGAAACCTCGTCAAAAATTATTTTCTTTATCTCATCAAGAGATTTACCTGGTTTTGCGGTTGCAACAATCATAAAATGCCCTCCGTACTTTCCGGAGTATTGCATTGAATTTACGTCCTGTGCAATTTCCAATTCATAGACGAGTTTTCTGGTTAACCGGGCATTCTTGGAACCGGTTAACAGGTCAGATAATATATCCAGAGCCGCGTCATCTGGTCCAAATGCGTTTTGTGTATGCCAGGCAATGTAAATTCTTTCAAGATTTACCTTGTCTTCGTATTGAAGAAATTTTGTTTCATTTAGCTGAGCAGATTGAGCATTTATTTGTATTGGTGTGATGTTATTTTTTATCTCATCAAAATATTTTTCAATAAGCAATTTTACTTTATTGATTTCAAAATTTCCTGCAATTACTATCGTAGCATTGGAAGGGGAATAATACTGTTTAAAGAATGATTGCACATCTTCGAGAGTGTAGCTTTCAATGTCATCGTAAAAGCCAATTGTTGGCCAACTGTAGGGATGACCTTCGGAATAAAGATTTGAAATTAATTTTTCCCAGGCTAAACCGTATGGCTGATTATCATATCTTTCAAGGCGTTCATTTATCACAACACTTTTTTGATTATCAAGCTTAACTTGGTCGAGAGCATCAAGAAAATATCCCATCCTGTCAGACTCCAGCCAGAGTGCAAGCTCCAGATCGTTTGAAGGAAGCTTTTCAAAATAATTTGTTCTGTCAAAGCTTGTGGATGCATTCAAAGATCCGCCTGCTTCCTGAATATATCTGAAATGCATTTCTTTAGGTACATTCTTCGAACCCTGGAACATCATATGCTCAAAAAGATGTGCGAGACCTGTCTTTCCTTTTTTCTCGTTTGCTGAACCAACCCTGTACCAGATGTTGAATGCTGTGAATGGAATATTTTTATTTTGAAAGAGGATAACTTCAAGATCGTTTGAGAGTTTATATTTTTCGTAGGGAATATTTAAAGGATTCATAATTCTACTGTAATATATTACATCAAAGTAAACAAGAAAATATTACCGATTAGTTCAAATGTAAATGACTCTGATTTTGTTGAAATTAACAAAAAAATGATCAGTCATCAAAAATCCAATTATTAAATAAATATTAATTTTTAATAAAAATTTGAATTCATCAGGAATATACCAAATATTTGGTGCTGTAAAATTAAACTTTTTCATCCGGGGTGGGAAGAAATAGTTAAAATAACAGTGGCAACAAATATTTATTTCTTAAATAACCTTAAATCATATTCACAAACAAATAAAGGAGAGGATATATGAGTAAAATCTATACCTTCATTTTTTCGATAGTTCTCCTTCTATCGTTCGTAACTTACTCGCAGACATATAAACTTAGCGGCAATGTTACGAGTGAAAATACTGGAGAACCCTTAATCGGAGCGAACGTTTATATCAAAGTCTTAAACTTAGGTGCTGTGACCGATATGAACGGGAAGTACGAAGTTTCTAAAATTCCTAAAGGTACTTATGAGTTAACAATTAGTTTTGTTGGCTACATAAGTAGAACAGAGAACATAAATGTTTCTGCTGATATTGTATTTAATATAGCGTTAAAGGAAAGCCCTGTATTACTTCAGGAAGCAGTAGTTCAAAGTACAAGGGCAACTCTGAGAGAAACACCGGTGGCGTTTACACAGGTTGAAGGCGAAGAAATTGAATTTAAACTTGCATCCCGGGATCTGCCTCAGGTATTAAATGTAACACCCAGTTTATACTCCTCACCACAAGGTGGTGGTGCAGGCGATGCAAATTTGGTTGTTAGAGGTTTTAATCAAAGAAACATTGCAATAATGATTAATGGTGTGCCTGTAAATGATATGGAAAATGGCTGGGTATATTGGTCTAACTGGGCTGGATTAGGTGATGTAACTCAGGATATTCAGATACAAAGAGGACTTGGAGCTTCACCTTATTCAGTCAGTTCAATCGGCGGAGTTGTAAACGTTTTAACTTTTGGTGCAGGTGGAAGAAAAGAATTCTCAAAGTTAAAACAGGAAATCGGTTCTGATGGTCTTTCCAAAACATCTTTTGCTTTTTCATCGATGCTCAGTCAAAGTGTAGGATTAACTGCACTCGTATCACGTAAATTATGGGATGGTTATTCACAAGGATTATACCTTGACGAATACACTTACTTTTTATCTCTCGGTGGAGTATTCGGGAACCATTCGTTAGAATTAACTGGTGTTGGCTCACCACAGGAACATGGTCAGAGAACTTCTCAACAAACCATCGATCGCTGGAATTCTTATGGTAAAACTCATAACTTCAATTACGGATATTTATTTGATGAACCATTAAATGAGAGGATTAATAAATACCATAAGCCTCAATGGAATTTAAGCTGGAACTGGCAGACAAGTGAATCCTCAATTTTATCAACCATTGCATATTTTTCGTGGGGTAATGGTTATGGTTCCGGACCGCTTGGTTCATCCTTTTCAACAACTGCTTCAGGTTATGTAGATTTTGATGCTGCGTGGGCAGGTAACCAGAATATTGACTCAACATATTCTACTACATTACGAAGATCGACAAGGATTCTAAGAAACTCAGTTAATAATCATTTTTGGACTGGGCTACTTTCCACCTTTAATACGCAGCTTTCCGATATGTTCAAGCTTACTTTTGGAATTGATGGAAGATATTATTTAGGAGAACACTACAGAGAAGTTAGAAATTTATTAGGTGGTGGGTATTATGCTGACGTTAGAAGTAACGGATCTCAAAGAGATGTAAACAAGGATCCACTTGCAATTGCAAGAACCGGAGATGTAGTTGATTATAATAACGATGGAAAAGTTACTTTGTACGGAGGATTTGCTCAAATTGAATATAATAACGGAACCATAAGTGCATTTTTAAACGCATCCGGTTCTCAAACAGGATACCAAAGGATTGATTATTTTAATTTCCTGGATAGCGATCCTGAACAAACGACCGAGTGGCAAAATTTCTTCGGATATACTGTAAAAGGTGGATTGAACTATAATTTTGACCAGCACAACAACATTTTTGCAAATGCTGGTTATTTCTCTAAAGCTCCTATTTTTGACAATGTATTTGATTTTGCAAATAATGTTTATGATGATGCCGTGAATGAAAAAATTCTTGGTGTGGAACTTGGCTATGGCTTTGCAACTCCTGCTGTTGCTTTCAACATCAATGGATTTTTCACAAACTGGAGTGATAGAGCAATTAGCCAAACGATTACTGTTGGAGGAATTTACGACATACAAGCAAATATAGTTGGTGCAGAGCAGCAACACATTGGTGCTGAATTCGAAGGAAGATGGAAACCACTTAGAAATCTAGAATTTGGCGGAATGTTTTCCTGGTCTGAAAATAAATTTCAGAACGACGTAAGTGCAAGATTATATCCTGAAGAGGATCCTTCACAGATCGTTGAAATTAATTCTTATGTTAAAGATCTTTATGTAAGTGACTTCCCAATGACAACCGCTGCGATTTATATGGATTATAAATATGAATTAGGAACAGGCTCTTCGTTAATATTCAATCCGGAATATAAATTGTTCAGCAGATACTATGCTGTATTTAATCCTGATAACCGCACAAACCCCGATGATAAAGCGCAGTCCTGGAGAATTCCGGATTATTATATCTTTGATGTTCATACAGCTTATGAAGTGCTGTTAACTAATTTCTTTGTTAAGAAATTTATCTTTGGATTCCATGTATTCAATATTTTGAACACAAAGAATTACATAACAGATGCCACTGATGGTAGTGATCATTCTAATAACTCTGCAAGAGTATGGTATGGCAGAGACAGATGGTATAATGCTAGTTTTACGTTTGAGTTTTAAAAAACTATCGGTGTGATAAAAAGAGGCTGTCTCAAAAGGGCAGCCTTTTTTATTTTCATAGAGAGATACTATCGCTTTGAGCGATAGTATCTCTTAAAATATCAATGCAAAAGAAGTAAAATCCTGTCAGTTCTGATTGAACCGAGAAGCTTGAAAAGTTGTGAGAAAGGAATATCTCTATCCCATGAAAACAAAATAATGAATGCTTCACCAACAACCATATCTCTTGCAACTAATCCCCAAAACCTGCTGTCAAGACTATCATCTCTGTTATCGCCCATCATAAAGTAATAATCTTTCTTAAATGTATAAGATGAAACCGGATTGCCTTTAATGGTAACAACGCCATTTCTGATTTCAACAACTCTTTCTCCAAATTCCCGGTCAATAATTGTACGCCATTGCTCAACATTATATTTATTCAATGGCATAGTCATACCTTTCTTTGGAATTACAAGGGGACCATAATTATCTTCATTCCAGGGCATTCCCTTAGGAAAGATTCTTGGTTCAGCAATTCCTCGCGGAACAGGTTTTAGAAAGCTGCCATATCTTCCCTTATAATATTTAATGAAAGGAGGTCTCCAGAATTCTTTTCCATTTACAAAAACTACTTTGTCTCTTATTTCAAGTGTATCACCGGGAACACCAATACATCTTTTTACATAATTTACTCCGCGCTCAGTTGCAAAAAGTTGATCGCGATCTCCGGGGTATTCAAACACAACTATATCTTTCGCTTTCGGTTCTTTAAATGCAGGAAGCCGGAAGAATGGAATTTCAATTTGTGTGAATGGGATGTACTTTGGTGAAGCTGATCCGTAAATAAATTTATTTACAAGAACAAAATCCCCTACCAGTATAGTGTCTTCCATTGAGCCGGTTGGTATTCTTGTATTCTGAATGACAAAAGTGATTATAAAGAATGCTGCAATCGCTGCCCAGAAAAGCTGTCTGAAAAATTCAATTACTTTCTCAATAAAAGTTTCAGGTTTTTTTCTTTCTTTCTTCTTCCAGAATAAAATTTTTTTTGATTTTGTTTCAGAGTCTTTCTGTGTTGTTTTATCATTCATAAAAATTTAAAAGTTTATATTTGAAATTTTGCGTGTAGCGCTGTAAAAGATTTTAAAAGCGGTGTGAAATATACGTTCTTTAGTTAATATTTGAAGCCTATATTTTATGGTAATTTTAGTCTGTTCCGGAAAGGTAAATAAACTTAAACAGGTTTTTGCGCAACAAGAATTTCTGTTTCGCTCAATCGTTTTATCAGGCTGTCTCTCAGAATTTCGAAATCAGCTATCAGCTCTTTTTTAACAGGATGAGACGGTGGTACTTCAACTTTTAATGCATCAACCGGCTTTCCACTAACATAAAATCTGTAACAAAGATGTGGTCCGGTTGCTAATCCTGTGCTTCCAACATAGCCAATAACCTGACTTTGCTGCACGTGCGAACCTTTTTTCATTCCCTTAGCAAATCGGGACATATGAAGATACATAGTAGTATAAACTGAGTTATGCCTGATTTTAATATAGTTGCCATTCCCTCGACTGTATCCAATTTCAGTGATATAACCATCACCGGTTGTTCTTATTGGAGTTCCGGTTGGTGCAGCATAGTCGGTTCCGTAGTGTGGTCTGTTTGATTTTAACACCGGATGAAATCTTTTATTAGTATATCTTGAACTAATCCTACTGAATTCAAGCGGAGCTTTTAAAAATGCTTTTCTTAAGCTGTTGCCGTTTTGATCAAAATACTGGGAAGCATTATCCTGGGTAAAAGGAATAGCATAAAAATCTTTTCCGTTATGAAAAAAATGGGCGGCTTTAATTTCACCAATTGCAAAAAATTTATTATCAACATATAGTTCTTCATAAATCACTTTAAATCTATCGTCTTTTTGAAGATGGTAAAAATCAATCTGCCAGGCAAAAATCTGGGATAGTTTTATTGCAAGTTCCGGAGTTGCTTCTGCATTCATAAGTGATACATAAAGCGATTGTTCAATTGTAGCTGATTTTTGGTTTTCTCTTACTACTATTTCTTTTTCACTCTCGTAGACATTAATTGAATCTCTCAAATCAAAAACAACAAAATGTCTCGGGTTTTTCTCGTAAACAAGGTATGCTAATGTATTTACAGAATCATCGTTGGTATAAATGTGATATAAATTTCCTGCTACAATTTTTTTCACATCAAAGACTTCTTTGGCTTTATCAATAATCCTCGCTAAATCCGTTCCCGGAACATTGAACTTTAACAGGATATCGGACAGAGTTTGATTTTTTCCGACATAATATGTTTGTTGTTCCAATGAATCAGAGCAAAAACCAAAACTATTAAGTCTGGATTCCTGAGTTACCGGTGGTGATTGTTTCAATTTGGGGTCAGAACATTTAGTCCAACCAAACGCCAGAATGGAAAGACATAATATTCTTACTAAAAAATAAGATGTAAGAAAGAATTTATTTGGATGTCTGCTTCGCTTCAATCAGCTACAATTATTGATAAAATTCAGAACAAACTTAGCTTAATTTTTAAAGCAATACAATCTGATAGCTGAAAGTTTTTATTTTTTCAGTTTAAAAAAATTCTTTCTGTTTCATTAAATATTTATTTTGTTATTAAGTTATTTATCACTTATGCAAACAAATAAAAAGATTGGATTCTTTCTTGCCGTAATTGCATTTACTTTAATAGTTTTGCTTGGAGATCTTGATCCGACAAAACCTCTCGTAAATATTATGGCTGCAATTGCCGTCTTAATGGCGATACTCTGGATTACTGAAGCAATTCCTCTGGCTGCTACTTCATTAATTCCTTTAATATTTTTTCCGATAACCCGAATATTATCAACTGAAGAAATCGCTTCTTCCTATATCAACTCAATAATTTTTCTTTTCCTTGGCGGCTTTCTGATTGCAATTGCGATGGAAGAATGGTCTTTACATAAAAGAATTGCTTTAAAGATTATCACCATATTCGGTGGTAGTCCTGTTTCAATTATACTTGGATTTATGCTATCGGGAGCTTTGCTTTCGATGTGGATTTCAAACACAGCAACGGCTCTTATGCTGATTCCAATTGGTTTAGCCGTTGTTCAAAAGCTTGAAAATCAATTTGGAATTGAAAAGACTCACAGCTTTACTGTTTCTTTACTTTTATCTATTGCTTATTCCAGTACACTTGGGGGGATTGCAACATTAATTGGTACACCACCTAATTTGGTTATGGTAAAAATGCTTAGTGTTCTCTTTCCCGAAGCTCCTGAAATATCTTTTGGCAACTGGATGATTTTGGCATTACCTGTTTCTATACTTATGCTCTGTGTGGTTGCGGTTCTGCTGACAAAAGTGTTATTCAAAGTTGACAAAGATATCATGCTTGAAAAGAAATTTATCAGGGATGAATATAAATCACTCGGAAATATTTCCTTTGAAGAGAAAGCTGTAAGTGTTGTGTTTTTTGTTACAGCGTTGCTCTGGATTTTTAGAAGCGATATTCTGCTGGGATTCACCACCATTCCCGGCTGGTCAAACCTTTTACCAACCGCTGATTTTATTAATGATGGAACTGTTGCAATTACAATGGCATTCATTCTGTTTTTAATTCCATCAAAATCCGGTAAAAGAGCTTTACTGGACCAGACTTCTTTTAGTAAAGTTCCTTGGGCAATAATACTTTTATTCGGTGGTGGTTTTGCACTTGCGAAAGGTTTTAGTTCTACCGGACTTTCAATCTATATTGGTGAGCAGCTGACAGGTCTGCATTCTGTTTCGCCATTCCTTATCGTTGTGGTTACAGCATTTATGGTTAGTTTTTTAACCGAGCTTACTTCAAATACCGCAGTAACGCAGATGCTTCTTCCTATTGTAGCATCTGTATCTATTGGTATCGGAATGAATCCTTTAATATTAATGATAACAGTTACAATATCTGCTTCAATGGCTTTTATGCTTCCTGTAGCAACTCCACCGAATACCATAATTTTTGCAGGCGGCAGAATAAAAATAATTGAAATGGCAAAAACCGGTTTTGCACTTAATATAATCGGGGTGATAATCGTTAGTATGCTTGTATATTTTTTTGGTGACTTAATTTTTGATCTCGGATCGTTTCCTGCCTGGGCTAATCCTTAAAATTATTTTAATTGTAAAATGATTCTATATAGTGTAACAGTTACAATTGAACGGGAAGTTGAAGATTCCTGGTTAAAGTGGATGAGAGAAAAACATATTAAAGATGTTATGAATACCGGTTACTTTTTAAATTACGAAATACAAAAACTTATATTTCCGGAAACATCCACAGATAAATCAACTTACACAATTACCTATAAGTTATCATCTCTTGAACAATACTATGAATATCAGAAGAAAGAAGCCCCTCGTTTACAGAAGGAACATAGTGGAAAATTTTCAGGAAAATTTACGGCAAGTCGTGCAGTCTATCAGTTAATTTCCGGATAAAACCGGAAGTTAGTGTTGCTAATTTGTTCCTTATTTTTTAAACTGATCAGGAAATTATTTGTTTTAGTAAAGATTTAGAAATGAATTCTTACTTTAAAAATATAATTCTGTTCCTGGTAGTTTCAATCATCATAATTTCCTGCAGGGAAGAGATAATTCCGCCGGATAATTTTGTAGGAAGAATAAATGATCCGGTTCAATTAAGTGAACGCAATTCTTATATCTTACTGTTGAACGCAAATAATTTTACGATGGATTTAAAGGTTCCGATTTATTTCAACTCAGTTAAAACCCGATTCAACGCAACTTTGGTTGAATATCAGTCAGGTTATGCAAGAATAAGTGTCCAGGATTTTAACACTACAGAAAAATTCAGATTTTTTATCGCAGAGGATGTTGCCTATCACACAGAACTCCTTGATGGATTTGTTCCCACAACTTTATTTATTCATACTGAAAATTTTAGCGGTAAGTTGAAAATAGAATTCAGAAAAATTTTTTAGTTATATTTTCTGGCGGGTTAATAAGCATAAATTTTCTTATCTTTTCCACCCTGAATTCAGTTAACTTATAAATTAACCATTCAACATAAACTCAAGAAATAATTTTTATAATTATGTACGACAACAAATTCTATCAGGTAGCAATAGCAAGCAAAAGTATTCCGGAAAGAACAGAGATAAGCGAAAAATATAAATGGAACTTAACTGATATTTTTAACAGTGATGAGGAATGGGAAGAAGTTTTTAAAGCCGTGTCTGATAAAATATCGGGCTATCAAAATTTTGAAGGAAAACTTGCTGAGAGTGCTGATAACCTGCTTGCCTGTTTCCGTTTTGATGAAGAAATAAACATAAAGCTGGACCAGCTTCATCTTTATGCTATGCTTTCAAAAGACAGTGATATGAGAGTCGGGAAGTACAATTCTATGGATGACAGGATAAAGTCACTTTATGCTAAAGTAGGTGCGGCAAGTTCTTTCATTCGTCCGGAGCTTTTGCAAATTCCTGATAAAAAGCTGCTTGATATGATTGAGTCAAATGAAAACCTGAAACTTTATAAACATAGTATTGATGATCTTCTTCGTTCAAAAAAGCATACTCTCTCGAACAATGAAGAAAAAATTCTTGCAATGGCTTCCGAACTGACACAAACGCCTTATAATACTTTTTCTATTTTTACGAATGCTGATATGAAAATGCCATTCGTTAAGGATGAAACCGGCGAAGTTACGGAGCTATCACATGGAAGATATTATTCAGCCATGTATTCAAAAGATAGAAGTTACAGGGAGAGAGTATTCAAATCTTATCTTGGAACATACAAAAGTTATCTAAATACTCTCACTGTTTTATTTAGCGGAAATCTGAAGACAAATATTTTTAACGCACGTGCAAGAAATTTCAACTCGGCACTTGAAGCTGCACTGCATAAGAATAATATCCCCGTATCAGTTTATCATAATCTTATTGATTCAGCAAACAAAAATCTTCAACCGATGTATCGCTGGGCAGGATTAAAGAAAAAACTTCTCGGGATAGAAATACTATGTCCGTATGATGTTTACGTTACGGTTTTCAATTCTCATAACGAAAAAAAATATTCTTATGAAGAAGGAGTTGAGATTGTTTTAAACTCACTAAAAATTATGGGCGATGACTATCTTTCTTCGCTCAACAAAGCATTTAATAACAGATGGATTGATGTATTCGAAACAAAAGCAAAGAGAAGTGGTGCTTACTCCTCCGGTACAACATTCGGCGTACATCCTTATGTTTTGCTTAACTGGACTGATCTTCTGAATGATGTTTTTACTCTTACTCACGAGATGGGTCACAATATGCATTCATATTACACAGGACTGAAACAACCCTATCCTTACGCTAACTATTCAATATTTCTTGCTGAAGTTGCTTCAACTTTTAATGAATCACTTTTACTCGATTACCTGCTGGAAATTGCAGCAAGCAGAGAAGAAAAACTTTTCCTGCTGGAGAGATATCTGAACAATCTTACCGCAACTTTCTACAGGCAGGTTATGTTTGCTGAGTTTGAAATGATTGTTTACGATAGGACGGAGAAAGGAGAATCTCTGACTTCAGAAGTTCTGAGTGAGTTATATAAAAGCATTTATCAAAAATATTGGGGCTCCGATATGTTTGTTCCTGAAGAGGAGCAATATACGTGGGCAAGAATACCTCACTTTTATTATAACTTTTATGTTTACCAGTATGCAACCGGTTTTGCTGCTTCCGAAGTTCTCGCCAAAAATGTAAAAACTGAAGGAGAGCCGGCTGTCAGAAAATATCTGAATTTTTTACAAGCAGGAAGCTCTGATTATCCGATCAATATACTTACTGCCGCAGGTGTGAATATGAACTCGCCCGAACCAGTTAAAGCAGTTAGTGAAAGGATGAACCGGGTTTTAGATGAAATGGAAGGATTATTATGAAAGTATATGACAAACACTCCCTGAACGAATATCATCAATCACTTACCTATGATGATATAAGCCTTATACCCACAAAAATATCCAGAATAAAATCGAGAAAAGAAGTTGATACTTCATCCAGATTTTTAGGGCTTAAACTTTTACTTCCTATCATTTCGAGCCCGATGGAATCTGTAACCGGAATTGAAATGGCAATCGAACTACATTCTCTCGGCTGTATCGGAATAGTAAACCGTTTTGATTCATCATTGAATGAATTACTCAGCAATAAAAATAACATTCGAAAGATTACCGCAATTTCAATTGCATTAAATACGCCTTTGGACACAATAAAAAAACTTGCTGAAGGAAGAAAAATAATTTGTATTGATACAGCCAATGCAAATAACAGAGAAGTATTAAAGAAAACTGAATTGTTAAAAAATAATCTGGACATCAAAGTTATAGTTGGAAATACTGCGCACGGGGCATCGCTCAAACAGCTTGTAGATGCCGGTGCTGATGGTGTCAGGGTTGGAATCGGGAGCGGCAGCGTTTGTTCTACGAGCATTCAAACTGGAATTGGTATCGGACAGGTATCATCTATTCTTGATGTTTATTTTGCGAGAGAAGAAGCTAAATTGAAAATTGCAATTATTGCCGACGGAGGAATTAAAGGTGCAGGTGATGTTGCTAAAGCAATTGCTCTCGGTGCAGATGCAGTTATGCTTGGTAGATTACTTGCCGGCACAAGAGAAACTCCCGGTGAAGTTATTCGCTATCGTGATCAACTCTGGAAAAAGTATCGTGGCTCGGCTTCATTTGGAGTAAAAATGAAAAATGAATTTATTGAAGGAGAGGAAACTATGGTAGCTTACAAAGGTGCGGTTAAGAATGTTATAAATGCTGTATCTGATGGTTTACGAAGTTCTATGAGTTATATGAATTGCCGGACAATAGATGATTTAAGAAAAACAGAATGCTTTGCTGTACTTAGTAACTATTCATATCTAGAAAGACTTCCCAAACCGTGATTTATTTTTGTAATTTTCCGGTGTTAATTTTTAATTTAAGGAGAAATGAAAATGGGTAAAATGAAATTTCAAAAAAGTATTGAGCTTTTAAACAAGGCTGTTGCTGATGAACTGCTTGCCATTCACCAGTATATGTATTTTCATTTTCATTGTGATGATCAGGGTTATGATCTTCTTGCAAACCTTTTCAAGAAAACAGCAATTCAGGAAATGGGGCACGTAGAAGTCCTGTCAGAAAGAATTCTGTTTCTTAAGGGCGATGTTGAAATGAAAATTCTTGGCGAAGTTAAAAAGATAAAAGATCCAAAAGATATGCTTAAATGTGCTGCTGATATGGAAGACGAAAGCGCCAAGGAATATAATATCTGGGCAAATGAATGTTCAGCTAATGCAGATTCAGTTTCAAAAAAAATCTTTGAAGATTTAGTCCTTGATGAAGAAACTCACTTCGATCAGTTTGATACCGAAATGGGAAATATGATAAAATTCGGTGATAATTATTTTGCTCTTCAGGCAATCGAGAGAAGCAAAGTTGTTTCATCAAGAGGTCCTGCAGCACAATAGCTTCAGTTTCTAAAGAACTGAGATTTGTCTTTTTTGTTTTATAAAATGTAATAGATTTTAAGTCATAAGCTGAAGAGAATTATCTGAAATATTTTGAATGAAGGAGGATAGATTTGAATTCAATTGAATTAATAAAAATTTTTGCTCTGATACTTTTTGCTCTTTTTATCTTTAGTTGTGCTGAAGAAGAAACCACCGAACCAACAGATGAAAATTTGCTTATCAATACCTCCTTTGAAAAGAATGGAAGATTTTCATCTGACGGCTGGACTCTTCCTGCACAAAGTGATTCCTCATTAGACGTCCCTTCCGGCGGTGGAAGTTTTTCGCTCGTACTGGAAGCAACACAACCACCCGAAGCTTATGCTCAAATAAAAGTACCGGTTAAAACTGAGTTTAATGAATTCAAACTTACGTTCTGGTCAAAATACAGTGTGATTGAAGGTAAAGCTATTTTGTCTTTACTTCGTGGTGGATCAATAATTAAATCAACAAGTATTACGGTTGATGACATAATTTGGAAAAGTTATAGTATTCAGGATACATTTAGCGTTGCAACAGGTGATTCATTTATAGTTCAGTTAAATGCAGGAATTACTCAACTGCTTCCGGGCAAAACTTATTTTGATCTGTGCAAACTTTACGGTGTGGAATAACATCCGGCTGCTAAAGCTTTTTCCTCTTCAACCTTAATGAGTTGGTTACAACTGAAACAGAACTGAAAGACATTGCAATAGCTGCAATCATTGGATTAAGTAACCCAAGTGCTGCCAGTGGAACCCCGATAAGATTATAAATAAAAGCCCAGAATAAATTCTGTTTAATTGTCTTCAATGTTAATCTTGAAAGTTTAATTGCTTTAGTAACTCCATTTAAATCACCGGTCATCAATACGATATCCCCTGATTCAATAGCCACATCCGTTCCAGTACCCATTGCAATTCCTACATCACTTTGTGCCAACGCAGGTGCATCATTAATTCCATCGCCAACCATGGCAACAATTCTACCACTACTTTGATATTCTGAAACTACATTCAATTTATCTTCCGGCAGTAATTCAGCTTTGTAATCATCAAAACCGGTTTTCTCCGCTATCTTTTTTGCAACCTGATTGTTATCTCCTGTAAGTAAAACAGTTTTTAGGTTCATACTTTTAAGTTTTGAGATAACTGCTGTTGAGTCTTTTTTTATTTTATCTTCGAGAGCAATAATTCCTTTTAATTCTTTATTAATGACAATAAAAACTATTGTTTTTCCGCTTGCTGAAAGTTCAGCAATTACGGGATCAAAAGCTTCAGTGTTTATTGAATGATCTTCCATCAGTATTTTATTGCCAATTAGTATTTCATTACCTCTGACCTTGCCTTTCAGTCCGGCTCCTGTTAAACTCTCAAAATTTTCAACTTCTTCTATTTTAATTCCTCTTTCTTTCCCATAACCGACAATCGCCTCAGCTATCGGGTGCTCAGATTTTTGTTCTAATGCGATTGCAAAAGGTAGTAACTCTTTCTCATCAATTAAGTGGGGATGAACTGAAGTAACTTCTGGTTTTCCGGCAGTTATTGTCCCGGTTTTATCAAAAATTATTGTATCTAATTTATGAGCTAGCTCAAGACTTTCAGCGTTCCTGATTAGAATACCTTGCTGAGCACCTTTGCCCGTACCAACGATTATTGCAGTAGGTGTTGCAAGCCCAAGAGCACATGGACAGGCGATAATCAGTACTGCAACAAAATTTAACAGTGCAGAACTCAATCCAACAGTACCAAGAAATAACCATCCTGAAAAAGTTATAACTGCAATCATAATAATTACAGGTACAAATACGGCGGCGATTTTATCAGCCAGTTTTTGAATCGGAGCTTTTGAACCCTGAGCTTCTTCAACCATTTTAATAATCTGACCAAGGATAGAATTATCCCCGATAGCTGTAACTTCAAATTCAAAACTTCCGGTTTTATTTATCGTTCCTCCGATTACTTTTGCACCAACATTTTTTTCTACAGGCATTGGTTCACCTGTTATCATTGATTCATCAATCACTGAATTGCCTCTGATTATTTTTCCGTCAGCAGGAATTTTACCACCGGGCTTTATAACAACTATATCACCCGGTTGTAACTCATCAATGGGAATCTCCTTTTCAATATCGTTCTTTTTTACAATAACCTTTTGAGGCTTAAGTTCGATTAATTTTTTTATTGCCAATCCGGTTTTTGATTTTGCTCTGCTTTCAAGCAATCTGCCCAGCAAAATTAGAGTAATAATGACTGTAGTTGTTTCAAAATATGTATGAGTAGAAAGAGATGAATCTGAAAAAATTTCAGGAAACAATGCGATAAGTGTGCTGTAGATAAAAGCCGAGCCTGTTCCAATAGCAACAAGCGAATTCATATCTGCAGTTAAATGCTTAAGGTTATTAAAAAAAATTTTGTAAAATCTATTACCTGAAATAAACACAACCGGAATGGTTAGTACGAAAAGAATTTTATTTACGGTTTCATTCGGTAAGGGAAATAACTGGTGAAAATCTGTCCACATCATTCCCATACTAATCATAAAAATCGGAATTGTAAAAATTATTGAGATAATAAAATCAAGCTTTAATTTTTTATCATACTGTTTAATCGTCTCAATTTGGTTTATTACTTTTGCTTTACTTCCGTCTTTTTTGTACTGTTCCAGAATAATTTTATAACCTGCTTCTTCGACTGCTTTTTTGATCTTTGACAAAGAAACAAAATCATCAATCTCAAAAGTTGCTTTTTCAGTTGCAAGATTTACGGAAACATTTTTAACTCCATCAATTTTGCTTATTGATTTTTCAACCCTTGCAACACAACTTGCGCAAGTCATTCCTTCTACCGGTGCACTAATCTTTTGATTTTTATTTTTTGGAATACTGTTTTCAATCATTAGAATTAATTTCTTTATTTTATTACTATGAAACCGGCATCTTCAATTGCTTTTGTAATCAACTCTTCGTTGATTTTATTTTCATCAAATTCAACTTTAGCAGATCCAATTTCAACTTTAAACTCCCTCAGGTTCATTTTCGCCAGATTTTTTTGAACAGCCATTACACAATGGTTGCAGCTCATTCCTTCAATTTTAAATTCTTTATTCATTTTTCCTTTCTTCAGATGATTTGCATTTTTATTAAACAATCAAAAATAATTGAAAAGATATTCAATTATTAAGAATTATAAAGTGTATTCTTCTTATCTAAATTAACGATTAAGCACCTGAGAGAAAGTTAATCTTAATAATTCAGAGGAGCTTTTGTGATGATTTCCTGTAACTAACTATTTTTATTGATTTTACAGGAAAACTTGATTACTTTAGCAGCCTGATTTACAGAAAATAAATTAAAATATTAATCTTAAAGGTGCAAAAATGACGAAGGCTGACATAGTAGATAAGGTTGCAGCCGGAACCGGTCTAACTAAACTGGAAACCGAAGCTATTATTGAAGGTTTCCTTAAAACAGTAATTGAAGCTTTAAAGGAAGGGAAGGGCATCGAGATCAGGGGTTTCGGAAGTTACAGAGTAAAAAAGAAAAATCCGCGTCAGGCAAGAAATCCAAAGACTGGTGAATCGGTTTTTGTCCCAGAACATTATGTCCCAACATTTAAATTCTCTAAAGACTTTAAAGAATTGGTTAACACTGGAATGTTAGAGAAAAACAGGAGATAGTTAAAGAGTGAAATATTGTCCCGAATGTGGATTTAAAATAGAAGGAGAATTTAAGTTTTGTCCGAACTGCGGAAGCCAAATCAATTCTTCTAACAAAGAAAATGATGTTGCTATCCAGAGAATAATTTGTAAAAATTGTGGTGAAGAAAATCCGATTGATAATACGGAATGTTTTAGCTGTGGTATTCCTTTAAAAGAAAGTAGAAATAAAAAACAGACTTCATCGAAGCAGGAAAGTAAAAAGAATGCTTTAAAAAAATCTGAAAGCAAGAGTTTTTCAGATAAAGGTAAAACAACTGGTGGAGAGAAAGTTCTTGATAATAAAAAAATCTTACTGATTTCTTCAGCTATTGTTGTGATATTTATATTCGCATTGATATTCTCAGATGTTTTTGATTCAGGAATACAAAAAAACACATCCCAAATGAATAACCAATCTTCTGACTCTGGTGTAAATCTCGCCAATGTGGAGGAAATATCCAGGCTCGAAGAGAAAGTAAAAGCCAATCCTGACGATTTGGAATCTACGTTGCATCTTGCACACTTACTTCAGGATTCTGGATTATTAGAAAAAGCAATCACTAATTATAAAAAATATTTAGCAAGGTTTCCTGAAAATGCTGATGCTCGTGTCGATATGGCTATTTGTTTTTTTAACTTAGGTGATAATGCAACGGCAATAAGTGAAATGGAATCTGCAATAAAATATCAACCAAAACATCAGATAGCTCATCTGAACCTTGGGATTGTAAATCTGACAGCAAGAAATATTGAGGCTTCAAAAATTTGGTTTGAGAAAACAGTAGAGCTTGATCCAAACTCAGAAGCAGGAAAAAGAGCACAGGAATTATTAAACTCTCATTAATTAAAAAACTAAAAGGAAAAGCGAATGCCTTGCGGAAGAAAAAGAAAACGTCATAAAATGTCGACTCACAAACGAAAAAAAAGATTGAGAAAGAATAGACATAAAAAGAAAATAAGATAATAGTCTAAACATTGATTGCATCATTTATTTTTTGTTAAGCAATCAACCATTAAGTAAACTAATATATTTATTTAAGATTAAAATCTTGCCAACTTAGCTCAGCTGGTAGAGCAGCTCATTCGTAATGAGCAGGTCGCCGGTTCGATTCCGGCAGTTGGCTCAAGTTGAAAAATTTCCTTTCGTTCTTATTTAAACTGACTATGGTTCAAAGAATAGCTGGGAAGAAATTTTTAAAAAAGTGAATATTTTTTAAAAAACTTCTTGACTTTCTTCGAAATTTTCCATTATTTTCGGAGTGTAGTGGGGAAAAGTGGTGAAAAATCCCAAATCATGGAAAAAAATGTTTAAAGGTCAGTTTACATATTCAATAGATTCCAAGAGCAGAATAAGCATTCCGGCAAAAATTCGTAAGCACATTTCGCCTGAAGCAAACGATACAATTGTGATGACAAAAGGTCTATCAAGTTGTATTGATTTGTACCCCCTTGATGAGTGGCAGAAAATAGAAGAAAAACTTTTAAAGTTAAATCAATTCCAGCCCGACGATCTCAGGTTTATCAGAATGTTCGTTCAGTATGCACACGAAGATGTTATGGATACACAATCCAGAATACTTATTCCACAGATGTTGATTGATTATGCAAAAATTGAAAAAGAAGTTTTGATAATCGGAGCTCTTAGAAAAATAGAAGTCTGGAATCCTAAAATCTATGATGAATATTTAAAGCAATCTCCACTCTCATACGAAGAGATTGCTGCAAAAGTTATGACTGATTGATGACTCAGGCACATATACCTGTTTTACTTAAAGAGAGTGTTGATTATCTAATTACAAAAAAAGATGGTACTTATTTCGACGGGACTTTGGGATTTGGCGGACATACTCAGGCAATTCTCAGAAAGCTGAGTGCAAAGGGTAAAGTTGTTTCTACTGATGTTGATCTGAGTGCTTTCAATTTTTGTAAAGAAAAGTTTAAAGATGAAAACAGGGTTAAGCTTTATAATTTTAATTTTTCACTTATCGATGTAATTGCTAAGATTGAATCGTTAGAGTTCTTTGATGGTGTGCTGGCAGATCTTGGAGTTTCTTCTTTTCAACTGGATAATGCCGCAGCAGGTTTTTCTTACAGTATTAATTCAGAACTGGACCTCCGATTAGATAAAAACTTGCGAAAAACTGCTGCGGATTTTATTAACGAGGATTCAGAAAAGAAAATTGCAGATGTAATTTTTGAATTCGGAGAAGAAAAAAACTCAAGGAAAATTGCGAATCAGATTTTTGAAGCCCGGAAAATTAAAAGAATAGAAACCACTGATGAGTTAAAAAAAATAATCTCATCAGTTACTAATCCAAAATATTTAACTAAAACATTGTCACGAGTATTTCAGGCTTTAAGAATTTATGTGAATGATGAGCTCGGTGCTTTGAAATCTTTTCTTAATAATTCGATTTCAGTACTTAAATCGGGAGGAAGATTGGTAGTTATAAGTTATCATTCATTGGAAGACAGAATAGTGAAAGAGTTTTTTAAATACGAAAACTTAAGTTGTATATGTCCTCCTGATTCACCGATTTGTACGTGTGGTAAAGTAAGACGATTGAATATCATTACAAAGAAACCAATTATTCCATCTGATGCAGAAATAAACCAAAATAAAAGAGCGCGAAGTGCAAAATTGAGAGTTGCTGAAAGAATATGAAAAAAAGTTCTAAGCCATTAATAATTTTTATTACTGCTTTACTGGTCCTGGTTACTATTATCGTATTGTTATCACAGGGATTGCGATTAAAATATGAAGAACTGCAAAGAGAATTTGCTCAGTTGGAGAACAGAATTAAAACTGAAAAAACTCAATCTGTTGTATTAAAGGCAAACTACCAGATGCTCACAGAGGAAGATATAATCAAAAAATTTGCGTTTCATGAACTTGGCTTGGTCGATAACAAGTCTGATACTGACGGTAAAATAATTTTAGAGCAAAAAGAAATTTTCAATCTTTCCCAAACCATGGAGAGCCTGAATGATTAATTCGCGAGTACTGCTAATATTAATTTTTGTTGTGCTGAGTTTTGGCGCACTTGTTTATAGACTTTTCAATCTTCAGGTAATCAGAGGCGATGAGCTGAGTTACTTTGCTAAACGCCAGCAAACGAACACACAGACTGTTAAAGCTGAACGCGGATTTATTTATGACCGTAATGATGTTCTTCTTGTTTATAACCGAAATGATTATTCTTTTTATGTTGATTTAAGGATGCTTCCTGCTTCAGAAAAAGATAAGCTGGCAATTATTTTCTCAAAAACCCTTGGTAAAAGTAAACGCCATTATTCAAATCTTCTCAAAGAAAAAGGTAAAACTATTTGTCTCGAGAAGAAAGTTCCTTTTGAAAAATCGCTGGACCTTTTTGAGTATAAAAATCCTGCATTCTTTTATGTGGAAGAACCGGTAAGTGTATTTCATTACGGTTCGCTGGCTTCGCACATTCTTGGTTATGTTGATAATGATTACAAGGGTGTTAATGGTATTTCAAAAAGTTTTGATGAAATTCTCAAAGGTAAAGATGGTTTCCGGATGGTTGAACGAAATGCTATGGGTGAAATTATTTCAATTTCAGAAAAACAAACCAGACCATCTGTTCCCGGAGATGATATTTATCTTACTATTGATAAGAGATACCAGGCTATTGTGGAAGAAGAATTAAAAAACAGTCTGAAGCTTACTTCGGCAGAATCTGCAACCTGTATAATTATGAATCCTAACACAGGTGAGATTTTATCTATGGCAAATATAAATGATTATGATCCTAATTTTTTCTGGAAGTACGGAGACTTTGAAAGAAAGAATCGGGCAATAACAGATTCATACGAACCCGGATCAACCTTTAAAGCTATTACTTTTGCAGCGCTTCTTGATGACAAAGTTTGTAATGAGACAGAACGTATAAATACTGAAAATGGTGTCTATAAGTACAAAAACAACTATATAAGAGATACACACCCATTTGAATCATTGACAGTAAAACAAATTCTTGAAGAATCCAGTAACATAGGTGTTGCAAAACTTGTGCAGCGTTTAAGCGATGAAAAATTTTATCAGTATGTAAGAAGCTTTGGTTTTGGAACTTTTACTTCGATATCATTGCCCGGAGAAGTAACAGGAAAACTTGTTGACCCGGCTAAATGGAGTAACCAAACAAAAACGTATATGTCTTTCGGATATAATATTTCGGTTACACCTCTGCAGCTTACAAATTCTTTTTGTGCGATTGTGAACGGAGGAATACTCTATCAGCCACAAATTGTAAAAAAGCTTGTTGATAAGAATGGTAATGTAATTAAAGAGAATACACCGGTGGTTATTAGACGGGTTATCTCTGAAAAAACTTCTGAAAGAATGAGAAAGATCCTTCATGGGGTGGTTGAAAATGGAACAGGTAAGCAGGCAAAAATTGATTCATTTGAAATTGGCGGAAAAACCGGAACTTCAAAAATTGTTGTAAATGGTAAATACTCTGATTCACAATATTACTCATCATTTGTTGGCTTTTATCCTGTTGACAATCCGGAGCTGGTTTGTTACGTGCTCATCACTAAACCGAAAGGTCATTACTATGGTGGTTTGGTATCCGCACCGGTTTTTAAAAATATAATCTCGAGAATTTATTCTTTGGAACAAGGAAAGATCGAACCACTGATTCCTGATAACGAAATTAAAACTACTGAAAATCAAATTCAATCAAATGAAAAAAAATTTACTCAGCAGGATATTCCTACTAACAAAGTTAGAAGCGATAACAGAAATGTTTTTATTTCAACAAATAATCTGAATTTAATGCCTGACCTTCGTGGTAAAACTATAAAGGATGCCATATTAACTTTGAACGAGATAGGAATGAAGTGGAGTTTATCCGGAAGCGGTGTTGTTATTAATCAAAGTATTCCGCCGGGACAGGTAGTTGATAAAAGAAAAACATGCGTACTTACCTGTTCGCAAATAACTACAACAGGAGCGAGGATTTATTGATGCTTCTAAGCGAATTGCTAAATAAAATAAAGGCTGTTCAGGTTGTAGGAATTTTTCCACTTCGCGAAGTGTCAGGGATTGAATATGATTCGCGTAATGTAGTTGAAGGGTCTGTTTTTGTTGCTATCAAAGGTTACAAAACAGATGGTCATCTCTATATTCAGGATGCATTAAATAAAAAAGCTGTTGCAGTTGTTGTTGAAAAAAGTGATGCAGTTCCTGATTCGCTGGTAAATCATTATAAAGCAATGAAGATAGTTGTAAGTGATTGCCGACAGGCTCTCGCTGAAATTTCAAATGCATTCTATGATGAACCATCTAGAAAATTAAGACTTATAGGAATCACCGGCACAAACGGTAAAACAACTACTTCATATTTTTTGAAAAACATCTATGAAACATCCGGCTGCAAAGTTGGTTTGATTGGTACCATTTCCAATTATATCGGCAAAGAAAAAATTGATTCAAAACTTACAACGCCAGAATCGAAAGACTTAAGTAAAATGCTGAACCAGATGCACAGTTCAGGATGTGAATTTGCAGTGATGGAAGTGTCTTCTCATTCATTGGCACTGAAAAGAGTACATGGTTTACATTTTAATTTTGCTGTTTTCACAAACATCACAGCAGAGCATCTTGACTTTCATAGTGATTTTAAAAATTATCTTGCTGCAAAAAAAATACTATTCGATACTTTGCCGGTCTCATCATCAGCAATTTATAATGCTGATGATTTGCATAGTGTTGATATAGTAAAAGATTGTTCAGGATTTAAGTATTCATTTGGAGTTAAAAATAATTCAAACTTTAAAATCCAGAATATTCAGTGTGATCTCTCCGGTACTTCATTCGTCATTAATTATGAAAACAAAAATTACAATTTAAAAACCTCATTAGTTGGTGACTTCAATGCATACAATGCAGCGGGTGCGTTTGCAGTTGCAAAATTATCTGGATTAAAAGATGAAGTTATCATTGAAGGAATATTAACTACACCTCAGGTGCCCGGCAGATTTGAAGTAATATCTAATGGAACCAGAAAAGTTGTGATTGATTATTCACACACGCCGGATAGTTTAGAAAAAACACTTATGGTTATAAGAAATATTACAGAAAAGAAAAACCCTGTTCTGACTGTGTTCGGATGCGGAGGCAACAGGGATAAACTCAAAAGACCTCTGATGGGAAAAATTGCAACAGAACTTAGTGATCAGGTGATAGTTACTTCAGATAATCCACGGAATGAAAATCCATCTGCTATTATTGAAGAAATTAAATCCGGAATCACAAACGACAATTACAAAGTTATTGAGGACAGAGCTGCTGCAATTGAAGAAGCAATTAAGAAGAGTGGAAAAAATTCTGTTATTCTGATTGCTGGAAAAGGTCATGAAGATTATCAGGAAATTGGTGGTGTACGATATCATTTTTCTGACAGGGAAGTAGCAAAAAAAGTTCTTGGAATTTGAAAAAGGTTCATCTGAATATTGTAGATTTATTTAACATTCCGACTGCGGTGATTTATGAACCTGATAAACTTAAAAGAATTAATTATGTATCTATTGATTCGAGAAAAATAAAACCGGACACATTATTCGTTGCAATAAAAGGGAGTCATTTTGATGGTCATAACTTTGTTAAAGATGCAATAAAAAAAGGAGCATCAGCAATTTTGATAAATGAAAAACGTTTAAGTCAGTTTGATAATATTAAAGTGCCCGTAGTAACGGTGAGAGTCACCGAGTTAGCGCTTGGTGAAATAGCAAAAGTCTGGAGGAAAAAATTAAATGCAAAAATTATAGGAATTACGGGAAGCTCCGGTAAAACTACAGTCAAAGATATGCTTTCAGAAATGCTTTCGTATAAATACAAAGTGAACAAAACTGAAGCAAACAATAACAATCATATTGGTGTGCCGTTAACGATTTTAAATACGAATGAAACCCATCAGGTGCTGGTTGCAGAACTCGGTACAAATCATTTTGGTGAGATTCCATATACAGCAAGTATACTCGCGCCTGACTATAGTTTGATTACGAACATTGGAAATTCTCATCTTGAATTCTTAAAGACTAAATATGGTGTATGGAAAGAGAAATCGTTTCTGCTAAATGTAACAATTAAAAATGGTGGAAAGGTTTTTCTCAATTATGACGATCCGATTATCAAGGCTAAACATTCACAAAATGGTAAATACACTACCTACGGCTTTTCAGGAAGAGTAGATATTCGGGGGAAAATAAAATCATTTACCGATGATGGTAAACCGGTAATTGAAATAAAACATAAAAATAAAAATTATGAATTTACTCTTCCCGTATATGGTGAGCAGAGCGCAAAAAATTTTCTTGCTGCTTGTTCTGTTGCACTGGAGTTGGGATTAACAGCTGATGAAATCAGAAATTCTGTTAAAAATCTTAAAGCTCCTGCAGGAAGACTTAATGTCCAGAATTATAAGAATTTTATTCTGATTGATGACACATACAACGCAAATCCGGATTCAACAAAAACTGCTATCGAGTTGGTTGGTAAGATAAAAACTTTTAGAAAAAAAATTATTTTTCTCGGAGATATGCTTGAGCTTGGTAATAACAGTATAAAGCTTCATGAAGGATTAAAAGAAATAATTATAAAATCCGGAATAGATGAGGTTTACACAATTGGTCCAATGATGAACTATCTAAATAAAAAACTAATGCAATCACAAATAATCGCAAAGCATTTTAGTAATAGAAGAGCATTAGTTAATCAAATAGAAAACTTAACCTTTGATGATTCTGTTACTCTCGTTAAAGGTTCGCGCGGAATGAGGATGGAAGAATTTTTACTGGAAATAAAAAATAAAACTGTGAACTGATGCTTTATTATTTATTCGATTACATAAATAAAATTTATGCGCCTCCGGGTTTTGACATTTTCAGGTTCTTAACCTTCAGATCTGCACTGGCTGCAATAACCGGACTGTTCATGGCTTTTTACCTTGGTCCGAAAATAATACGTTCTTTAAAAAAATATCAAATAGGAGAAGCAAAAAAAGTTGATGCACCACAGACACATTGGTCAAAGGCAGGAACGCCGACAATGGGAGGATTAATAATAATTCTTTCTGCTGTAGTTCCTGTTTTACTGTGGGGTGATTTAACCAGCATTTATATCATTCTGATTCTCGGTGGAACGGTGTGGTTATTTCTCGTCGGATTTCTTGATGATTATCTTAAAGTTGTTAAAAAATTACCCAAAGGATTGATTGGGAAATACAAACTTCTTGGTCAATTTATAATCGGGTTAGTTGTTGGCTCAGTAATTTATTTTTCTCCTGAGTTTTCTGGATTTAATACTTTAACTACAGTTCCATTTCTAAAAAATGTTAATCTCGATCTTTCAATCTTTTATATACCGGTGGTAATTTTCATAATTACTTCAACATCTAACGCAGTAAACTTAACTGATGGACTGGATGGACTAGCAATAGGAGTTATTGCCATTGTCATGATAGCACTTGCAATTCTCAGTTATGTAAGCGGTAACGTAATCTTTGCTGATTACCTGAATATTATCTATCTGCCCGGTTCAGGTGAACTAACTGTTTTTGTTGCAGCACTTGTCGGAGCTTCACTTGGTTTCCTTTGGTACAATGCATATCCCGCAGAGGTTTTTATGGGTGATACGGGTTCGCTTGCACTTGGTGGTGCATTTGGAATTCTTGCTGTACTTATAAAGAAGGAATTATTTATCCCGATTCTTGGCGGTATTTTTTTTATGGAAACCATTTCGGTGATTATTCAGAAAATTTATTTCAAATACACTAAAAAAAAATATGGACAGGGTAAAAGGGTTTTTAAGATGGCGCCAATTCATCATCATTTTGAATTACTTGGCTGGGCTGAACCAAAAATTGTTGTCCGGTTCTACATTATTGCCATTATCCTGGCTATCGTTACACTTGTTTCTTTCAAGATAAGATGATAGAAGTCAAAGGAAAAAAAATATCGGTCATCGGAGCTGCAAGGAGCGGAGTTGGTGCAGCAAAACTTGTAAAGCGGCTCGGTGGAATTCCGTTTGTAAGTGATTTCAGTCCTAAGGAAAAAATATATGATGCATTGAATCAACTCGAAATTGAAAATATAAATTTTGAGTTCGGGGGACACTCGGACAGAGTATATGAGTCATCGCTTATGATTGTCAGTCCGGGTGTTCCCAACGATTCAATTGTTTTACAAAATGCACGTGCAAAAGGAATAAAGCTGATAAGTGAAATTGAAATTGCTTATCATTATTGCAAAGGAAAAATCATAGCCATTACCGGTACCAATGGTAAGACAACCACTACAAGTTTATGCGGACATGTTTTTAATTCCTGTGGATATAAAACACACTTAGCCGGAAACATTGGTGTGGCGTTCAGTGAAATTGTTCTGGATGTCAAAGAAGGTGAGTTTGTTTCACTGGAAGTATCAAGCTTCCAATTAGACCTGATAGAAAATTTTAAACCTGCAGTTGCAATGATTCTGAATATTACGCCGGATCATTTGAACAGATATGAAAACAGTCTTGATAAATACGCTGCATCAAAGCAAAGGATTTATATAAACCAGGATGAAAAAGATTTTTTGATATTAAATAAAGACAGTCAGGCAGTGATGCAATATTTAGTCGGGCACAAGAGTAAATCATACTTGTTTTCACTTTCTGAAAAGCAGAATAATGGTTGTTACTCTTCTGATGGCGAAGTGATTTTTATGAATGACGGAAAAGAAAATTTTCGCTGTTTAAGAAGTGATATTCAAATCAGGGGTGAACATAATCTTGCAAATGCAATGTCTGTAATATGTGCTGCAAAGGTTTTTAATCTTGATAATAATGGAATAATTAAAGCGCTACAAACCTTCGAAAGTGTTGAACACCGGCTTGAACTTGTCAGAGAAATAAATGGTGTAAAGTATATCAATGATTCAAAAGCAACTAATGTTGATTCAGTCTGGTATGCTTTAAAAAGTTTTGATGAACCTATATTACTAATACTTGGCGGCCAGGATAAAGGAAATGATTACGGACAAATAAAGGAACTCGTTATTAAAAAAGTAAAAAAGATTTATGCTATTGGATCATCGGCAGAAAAAGTTTTTAACTTCTTTCATAATGATGTTAAAGTTGAACTGGAAAAATCACTTGAGGACGCAGTAAAAAATTCAAGCAGGGAAGCAACAGATGGGGATGTGGTTTTGCTTTCTCCGGCTTGTGCAAGCTTTGATATGTTCAATAACTATGAGCATCGTGGTAAAGTCTTTAAAGAAGCTGTAAATAAATTATAATGAAAAAATTAGGTCTTACAATTTTCTTTGATGTTTTTGCACTTATGTTGCTTGGACTTACTATGGTATTGAGTGCCAGCAGCACTTACAGTGTTTTTAAATTCGACAGCGTATTCTATCTGTTCAACTCGCATCTATTTAAAGTATTTTTTGGAATTGGTGCGATAATTCTTTTTGCTTTCATTCCGTATGAATATTACAGACGTTTTAGCAAACCGGCAATGATTGTTACAACTGTACTTCTTGTTGTTACTTTGTTATTCGCTCCTGATATTAAAGGCGCAGGCAGATGGTTGAATCTTGGTGTTATTACAATTCAACCTGCTGATATTGCTAAGCTTGTTCTTATAATTCACCTTGCTGTTCTTCTTGAAGCGAAGAGAGATGTTATTGATAATTTCCGCAATGGATTCATCTATTTCTTTATATGGATAATTGTAATCTCCGGTTTAATATTGCTTCAACCGAACATAAGCAGTGGAATTATGCTTATGATTATATCCCTGACAATTATCTATGCTGGTGGTGCAAGGTTTAAACACATTTTCTTTTCGATGCTTCTTAGCCTGGCTGTAATCGGAGTGGCTGCTATGATATTCCCGCACTCACGCTCAAGAATCTTTACTTATATAAATTCTTTTTCTAATGGTAGCGATTTGAATTTTCAGGTTAAGCAGGCATTATATAGCCTTGGAAGCGGAGGAATATTTGGTGTTGGAATTGGAAACAGCATGCAAAGCAATCTCTTTTTACCTGAAGCTTATGGTGATTTTATTTTTGCAATTCTCGGTGAGGAATTTGGTTTGATAGGCTCAATTTTAGTACTGCTTTCTTATCTGGTTTTGTTGGTCTGTGGAATACTGGTGGCAAAAAAAACAAAAGACATCTTCGGTCAACTACTTGCATTTGGTATAACAATTTCGATTGTGTTTTATGCTTTTGTGAATGTTGGTGTAACAACGGGAGCGCTTCCAACAACAGGACTTCCGCTTCCGTTTATCAGTTACGGCGGAACGTCTTTAATTTTTCTGTGTATCAGCGTTGGAATATTAATCAACATTGCATTTACAAATCATTTAAGACAGAATGGTGTTGTATATGTTCCGGATGAAAACCCTGTAAACGGAATTAACAAATGAGCAGTGTGCAGAATAAATATAGATTTCTATTCGCAGGTGGTGGAACCGGAGGTCATCTGTTTCCTGCAGTTGCCGTTGCTGAACAGATAAAAGAAATAAAACCTGAAGCAGATATTTTATTCATCGGTACGAAAGACAGAATCGAAGGAGGAGTTGTTCCGAAGCTTGGATTTAAATTCAAATCTATATGGATTAAAGGATTCTCAAGAAAAATCAATTTCGAAAATTTATTGTTCCCGGTAAAACTAATCGTATCAATGATACAATCGCTGATTATCAATATGTCCTTTAAGCCGAAAGTTGCAATTGGTTCAGGAGGTTATGTTGCCGGTCCTGCGATATGGGCAGCTTCAGTTATGGGAGCTAAAATTATTCTCATTGAACAAAACAGTTATCCTGGAGTAACGACACGTTTACTTGAAAGATATGCTAATGAGATTCACCTGAGTTTTCAGGAATCAAAAAAATATCTGAGAAGAGAAAAAATTCATTATATAACCGGAAACCCCGTAAGAAAAAATCTTGGCAGGATGGAAAAAACTGAAGCATTGAAAAAATTTGAGCTAACAGATGAAAAAAAAACTCTGCTTGTGCTTGGTGGAAGTCTTGGAGCAAAAACAATTAACGAAGCTATGGCAGAGAATATAAATGTACTCGAACAAAAAGGATTTCAGATAATCTGGCAAACAGGAAAAAATTATTTTGAACAATTTAAAATGATGAATTCAGAATTAGTAAAAGTTTACGATTTTATTGATGATATGAATGCAGCTTACTCAGCCTGTGATTTACTTCTGGCAAGAGCAGGTGCAACTACAATCGCAGAGCTTCTGAATCTTGGAATTCCTGCATTACTGGTTCCATCGCCGAACGTTGCTGAGAATCACCAGTATCATAATGCAAAATCATTATCAGATAATCGTGCAGCAATAATGATTGACGATAAAGACCTGAAAAAAGAATTGCTGAAAAATGTTTTAGACCTTCTGAATTCTGAAAAATCTCTTTCTGAATTAAGGAAGAATGCTTTGGCGATGGCAAAATCCGATGCTGCGAAAGTAATTGCACAGAACGCAATAAAATTTGCTGAGGCTGTATGAACAACGGAGAACAGAAAAGAAGAATATTCAAATACAATTTATCGTTTTACTATAAATCAACAATAATCTATCTGGTTGTGTTTATTCTCTATGGTATTATAAGAGGAGAATTTGTTGAAGATTCATATACACTGATTACGAAAGATCCGATTTTATATTTTCTTGCAATCATATTAATTATTTCGGTAGCTGCTCTCGTTTATAATCTTATCAGAAATATGTATGTAGAAGTTTCGGATGATGGTCTTGTATTCGCAGATCGTTTTGGTAAAAAAGAATATAAAGTGGAACAGATAAAGAGGATAAGATTTTCCAGACAGGTCAGAACAAGCAATTCACCGGCATTCAGAACAGCAAGAATAAAAGTTAATTCAAAAGTAAGACCTGTAATTATCAGATTCTCAGATTATGAAAATCAGGATGAATTATTACTTCGTATGGAAGAATTAAAATCTAAAATAGAAAAGCGCAGTGTTTAAAAGCATAAAAAAAATACATTTTGTCGGAATCGGCGGTATCGGAATGAGCGGCATCGCAGAGATACTTATCAATAAAGGATTTCAGGTATCAGGCTCAGATTTACATCTTACAGAAGTAACAAAGAGACTTGAAGAGCTCGGCGCAAAAATTTATGAAGGTCATTCACCCGAAAATGTTAAAGATGCTGATGTATTGGTTTACTCCTCCGCAGTTATTCCTGATAATCCTGAAGTGAAAGCTGCTGCTGGAAGAAATATTCCGATTATCAAACGAGCTGAAATGCTTGCTGAAACTATGCGAATGCAGTACGGAATTGGTATAGCAGGCACGCACGGTAAAACTACAACAACTTCAATGGTTGGCTTAACTCTGACTGAAGGCGGCATTGATCCTACGATAATAGTTGGAGGAAAGTTAAGTGGTCTTGGTGGTACTAATGCCCGACTCGGAAATGGTGAGTTTATTGTTGTTGAAGCTGATGAATTTGACAGAACTTTCCTGAAACTAACACCAACTATCGCTGCCATAACAACTCTTGAAAGAGAACATCTGGATACTTATAAAGATCTTGATGATATTAAAACTGCATTCATCGAATTTGCAAACAAAGTTCCGTTCTATGGTTTTGTCGTAATCTGTCTTGATGAACCGGCTCTTCAGGACATTATTCCATTTATAAACAAGACAATCTTTACTTATGGAACAACTGCTCAGGCAGATGTAAGAGCAATAGATATTGAGTATGAAGGATTCAAGAGTGAATATACAGTTATCTACAAAGGGAAAGAGCTTGGTCGGATAAAATTAAATATTCCGGGCGAACATTATGTGAAAAATTCTCTGGTTGCTGTTACAATCGGGATGGAACTTGGGATAGATTTTAAGATTATTAAAAGAGCCTTAGAAAAATTCACAGGAGTTTACAGAAGATTCGAGATAAAATATAAAAATGACATTCTTGTACTGGATGATTATGCGCATCATCCTACAGAAACTTCAGCAACTCTTTCCGGAATCAGAGCAGCGTGGGACAGAAGATTAGTCGTAGTGTTTCAACCGCATCTTTTTTCAAGAACAAAAGATTTCTATCAGGATTTCGGAAGATCATTCCTGAACTCAGATGTTTTTATCTGTACGGATATTTATCCTGCAAGAGAAAAACCAGTTGAAGGCGTTACAGGTGAAATGATAGCTAACATTACAAGAAAATATGGACACAAGAATGTGATTTACATCCCTGATAAAAAAGATATACCGAAAAAATTAATGGAATTAAAAAAGTCAGGTGATATAATAGTTACTATGGGAGCCGGTGATATCTGGAAGTACGGTGAAAAGTTTGTTGAACTTCTTAAGGAGGAAAAACATTGAGCGAACGCAAAAGTAAATTTTTTGGTCTGGTTTTCTTTCTGATTTTGATTTTTGGATTTACTTACCTGATGATAACCGGATCCAATGCAAGCACTAAAGAGGTTTACAATCAAATAGAAATAACGGAAAACAAATTGCTCCCTGCAAAAGAGTATCTGCGTTATGCAGGTTTGAGTGATTCAACTAAATACGAAAACCTGACACTTTTAGAAGTAAAATCAAAAATTGAAAAACATCCCTACCTGAGAAAAGCGGAAGTCGAATTCGATGGTGTGAATAAAATCCTGGTTGAGGTCCAAGAGAAAGACATAAAAGCTGCCCTGCTTCAAAAGAATGAACTGAAACTCATTACCAGTGATTCTGAAACGCTTCCGCTTTTCCCCCCCGCTATTATAAAGGATTTGCCTGTAATATCAAATTTAAGTTTGAATGGTAAAAATTTATATAATGATAAAAGTATTGAATTTGCTTTCAGGATAATTGATGCAATTAGTCTGAGCGATACAAATTTACGGAGTAATCTTGCAGAAATAAATCTTAGAAAAGGCGGAGATGTAATACTAACTTTTACCGGCTTTAACTTCCCCGTGCTGTTTGGTAAAAGTGATGAAGTAAAAAAAGCGCTCATACTCAGAGATCTTTGGTATCAACTGGTGAATGATAAAAATATAAATGCAAATACTGAATACATAGATCTTCGTTATAAAAACAAAGTATTTATCGGTAAAAGAAAAACAGATTTGGTAACCGGATGAAAAAAGAAATAATTGCTGGAATTGATTTAGGCACGACGAAGGTTTGTGCTGTTATAGCTGAACGGGAAGAAGGTAAACAGTTTTTCAATGTGCTCGGTTTCGGTATAGCACCTTCGGAAGGATTACACAAAGGACTTGTGGCAAATATTGGTAAAACTGCTGAAGCAATAAAAGAAGCAATGTCCGTTGCATCCAATCGCGCAGGTTTAACTATTACCTCAGTAAATGTCGGGGTTGCCGGTGAACATATCACCAGTATCAGGCATAGAAACTATGTTACAATCAGCAGCGATGAAAAGGAGATTACAAAAAAAGATCTTGAAAGACTTGAAGCAGATGTTCGTACTATAAGAATTCCATCGGACAGACAGATACTTCACATAATTCCTGAGGAATTTTCTGTTGATCATCAGCCCGGAATTGAAAATCCGATTGGAATGTCAGGCTCAAGATTAGAAGCAAGCAATCATGTTGTGCTTGCATCAATTCCGGCAATACAGAACATTAAAAAATCTGTTGAACGAGCTGGTTTAAAAGTTAAGGATTATATACTTCAACCAATTGCATCAAGCACCTCTGTTCTGGAAGAAAGTGAAAAAGATCTTGGTGTGGTTTTGCTCGATATTGGTGGAGGAACTACAGATATAGCTATCTATCATAAAAAAGCAATCAAGCATACCAAGGTAATCGGCATTGCGGGTAATCAGGTAACTAACGATATCAGAGAATCACTTGGAGTGGTTACTGAGGAAGCGGAAAAGTTAAAGAAGGAATACGGTTATGCAATTGAAACGGCAATAATAAAAGATGAAGATATTCTGATTAAAGGTGTCGGCGCAAGAGGAAATACAAAAATTCCTATTAGTCTGCTGACACAAATTATTAGCCTGAGGATGAGAGAATTATTTACTCTGATTGATAATGAATTGAGAAGCGCAGGATATAAAAATAAAATTAAAGCCGGAATAGTTCTCACCGGAGGCGGTTCATTATTACGCGGTTGTCCTGAACTTGCTGAAGAAGTTTTCGGATTACCAGCACGAATTGGGGTTCCGCAGGAATTGGGAGAAGGTTTAGCCAATGAAATTGAAAGTCCTGAGTTTGCTACGGTTGCTGGTTTAATAAGAGGAATACCGGGCAGCAAATCAAGTGATTACCAGTTAATCAAAAAGAAAAGGGAAACAAAGAATACAATTAAACTATTAGTAAAAAGAGTTCAGGAATTTTTTGATGAATTATAAAAAATATAACACAGGAGGATCCATGATAAAGTTCGCCACTCTCGATAGAGAAAAACCAATGTCTGCCGTTCTAAAAGTAATTGGTGTCGGCGGAGGAGGTTGCAATGCTCTGGGCAGCATGATTGCCAGAGGTTTAAATGGTGTTGAGTATGTTGCTGTTAATACCGACGCACAGGTGTTGGAAAGCAGTAAAGCTCATCACAAAATACAGGTAGGGACAAATATAACCCGCGGACTGGGTGCAGGTGCCGATCCTAATATCGGCAGGAAAGCTGTTGAAGAAGATCGTGAGAAAATTGCTGAAGTTCTTAATGGCAGCGATATGGTTTTCATCACAGCAGGAATGGGCGGTGGTACAGGAACCGGCGGTGCACCAATCATTGCTTCAGTTGCGCAAAGTATCGGAGCTTTAGTCGTCGGTATTGTTACCAAACCATTCAAGTGGGAAGGTAAAACACGTATGATGAATGCAGAGCAGGGTATTCAGGATTTACGAAAACATGTTGACAGTTTAATCGTAATTCCTAATGAAAGAATACTAAGCATTCTTGATGGAAACATCAATGCTTTTGCAGCATTTGATAAACCGAATGAAGTTCTTTATGAGGCAACAAGAGGTATAGCTGATATAATTACGGTTGAAGGCTTAATAAATGTTGACTTCGCAGATGTTCGTGCAGTGATGAATCAAAGCGGCGAAGCTTTGATGGGCTGTGGAATAGCGAGTGGCGAAAACCGTGCAATTGAAGCAGCACAAAAAGCAATATCAAGTCCTCTGCTTGAAGGAGTGAATATAAGAGGCGCAAAAAGTGTACTGCTTAACATCTCCGGCTCAAGTAATCTAACGCTTCAGGAAATAAATGATGGCAACAATGTAATTTTTGAAGCAGCAGGTGAAGAGGCGAATGTGATTTTCGGTTGTGTAAGAAAGGAAGATATGAACGATTATGTTTCTTACACCGTAATTGCAACCGGCTTCGATAGTGCAAGAAAATCTTTTGCGGCGAGTACGTTTAAATCACACACTAAAAAACCAGGTGAGCAGCTTACCCTGAGAGGTGGATTTAATTTTCTGGGTAATGCTGATATTGATAAAGAGGACCTGGATGTCCCGACAATACTTAGAGTAAAAAGTCCATCGTCTCAAATTGAAGATCCGGAAAATGAGGAACCGGAAAATTCTTTTTCTGAAAAAGCATCCCGATACAGTTGGGCAAAAGAAAAGATGGAGCAAAAAGATCCGAATAAAAAATCAAATGATGATGACGACGAAAGTTCCTCTTTTCTAAGAATGATTATGGATTAGTAATGAATTAGAAAAAATGGAGAATTAGGAATTAAGGAGGTAGCTGTTAATTAATTAATTCTATCAACCATGGAGGGTTATATGGTGCTATTAGTAATCCTGCTGTTTATTTCGGTTGCACTGAATGTCGGTCTTTTGTTTGGAATGATTCGAAGAAGAGCTGATGAGGATATGATGATTATCAGATTAAGGGAAGGTTTAAAGATTGAGTGAGTAGTTTTTAAAAACTAATTCCACAAATTCCTTTAATTTTTATGACTGGAATTTGTCGTTTGATATTTCGGAATTGATAAAGTTATTCGTCCGTAATTCTTGACTCAACAAAAACGTACTCTTCATCTTCCTTGTCATGCTTGATCAGTATCCTGTTTGGTCTGCAGCATACCTCACAGTCTTCAATAAAATCCTGATCTCCTTTAACTGTGAGGTCAACCCAAATTTCATTTTCCTCTCCGCAGTACTGACAAACCCAGTTTAGAACATCAT
>JACAFA010000155.1 GCA_013388525.1 Ignavibacteriaceae bacterium
GATATATCTGTAAAGTTAAATTTATGAAGATCAGTATCTGCCAGTTGAATAAACTTTGTCCAGTTAGAACCTGTTTTTAATTCTGCCTCTATAACATTCTTATAAGCATTAACTTTTGCGCTCAGTTCATCAGCCTGATATAATGCAATAGCTTCAGCAGTTTTGGGAACAACGGGTGATGCGTGTTCAAGTTTTCCCTGATGACTTAGAATCATATGAATAAGATTGTTTTCTAATTCTTCAGGGAATCCGGCAATGTTTTTTATTTCATCATGGACAAGATTGGATGCAATAACAATATGACCGACTAATTTACCTTTATCAGAGTATTCAAATGCTGAGTGATACAACAGTTCTTCAATCTTACCTAAATCATGCAACATCGCTCCTGCAATTAAAATATCTTTATTTAGTTCGGGATGAAATTCACACATCAGTTCACAGATTTTTATTATTTCCAGAGTATGTTCAAGCAATCCGTGAATATATGCGTGATGCCAGTATTTTGCTGCAGGTGCATTACAGAACCGGTCAAATCTTTCACCGGAAAAAATGTGCGTTAAAAGTTTTTTAAGATGTTTATTGGAGATACTTCTTAGTCTATGATTAAATTCTTCTTTCATTAAATCAAGATTACGCTTTGATTCCGGCAGAAAGTTTATAGGTTTAACAGCATCCTTTTCTGTAGCAAGCCTGATAGATGAAACTCTGATTTGTAATGATCCCTGATATTCTTCAATTGTGCCGGTAACTTTAACAACATCACCAACTTTAGCTTTGGCTGCAAGCTCTGTAAATCCTTCCCAGATATTTGCATTTAAGGAAGTTGATTTATCACCCAATTCAGTGTAAAGATAATCGCTGCTTTTTTTTGTGCTGCGTAATTCAATTTTTCGGATTAGTAAAAAATGATCTACGCGATCATTTTTGGAAATAGTATTTAATTCAGGTTGATTTAACAATTATGTTTAACCGGATTTATCAATAAAGTAATGACTCAATTTTTTCTTTCAATTGATCAGTGAAGAATGGTTTTTGCCTTATTGTTCTTACATCAATTTCGTGATATGATTTTAATGTGGTTTCCGAATCCGAATCAAGAAAAGCAATGAACGGAATTACCATTCCTTTATTTTCTTTTCTAACCATGTTTACGAACTGTAAACCATTCATAAGCGGAAGATTATGTTCTAAAATTATAAGAGAAGGTGTTTTTGTCGAAATCATCCCAAGTGCTTCAAATGCATTTTCAGCGCTTATTATTGTAAAGTTAGGATAATTCTCCCGCATACTATTCTCAAGAGTTTTTAAATTTTCTCTGTTTTCAATAACGAGTAAAATAGTATTTGTTGCTGATGGAACTGTAAAATGAAATTCACTCCCTTTCCCTTCATCAGAATAAAACCAAATTTCTCCGCCGTGCTTTTCAACTATTTGCTTTGCGAGTGCAAGTCCTAAACCACTACCTTTTTCTCCTTTTGTACCTTCGGTCGTAAAAAGTTTTCCAATATTAAAAAGTTTTGCTTTATTAGTTTCAGAAATACCTACACCATTATCTTTAACAACGAATTCAATAAATTTTTCGTTATAAACTGAAGCTCTGACTTCAACCAAATCATTCTCCCGCGAGAATTTTACCGCATTACTAATCAGGTTAGTCAGAACCTGTGTAATTAATCTTTCATCTGCTTCGATATAGAATGTATCAGGGATATCAACATTGATATTTATATTCTTTCTTATAGCCAGACCTGTAAGATAAGACACACAATTGTAAGCAATACTTTGAGCATGAATGCGCTGTGGTTCAACTTTCAGGCGACCGGTTTGTAATCTCGACCAATCGAGCATATAGTTTATAAGCTGAAGCTGATTTTGGGAGGAATCATAAATATATTTAAGATATTCTGCTTTGTCTTTTTCGGATAATGAAGTCTCGTTCATAAGAATTTCTGCAAAACCCAGAATACTTGTAAACGGGGATCTCAGGTCGTGAGATAAAATTGAGATAAAATTATCTTTGGACAAATTCACCTGATCCAGTTCTTCTTTTTCTTTCGTGAGTTTTTCAATTTTATTCACAAACTCACTAATATCAATTACTAAACCAAATTTTTTAATAATCTTACCGTCACTATTTCTTTGAACATTTACTTTCTCTAAAAGTGATATTGTCCTGCCATCTTTTGTTGTTATTCTGTATTTGATTTGTAATGAATCCTTATCAGGATTTTTCTCAAGGTCATCCAGGCTCTTTTTAAATTTATACCGATCTTCTGATGGAATTAAAGAAAACCATCCACCTTTAAGTTCTTTAATTTCAGTACCTGAAAATCCTGTAACTCCCTGAACGTTTTCAGAATACTGAATGTTTGATACTCCGGCTTCCAGATCATCCTGCCAGAAAAATACACCATCGAAGTTATTTATTACTTCATCAAGACTAATATTACCAGATTCTTTCATTAAGAGCGTTTAAGGTCTTTATACTTGTTTTAAATCTTTATTTAATTTTACTCTTCAATAATAAAAAATAATTGCAATTTTTAACAGACAGAATCTTACGAATTACGAACTAAAAAGAACATACCATTGTTTTAAACAGGAAATCTTCAATAAATATTATTAAAAAATGAAACATATACAGATAATAATTTTTTCTATTTTAATTACAAGCCTGGGTTTTGCTCAGGAGATCAATAGTTCAATCTATGGGAAAGTAATAGATAAATTAACAAGAGAACCTTTAATCGGTGCAAACATAATAATTCCCGGAACTGATTTCGGTGCCGCTACAAACTTTGACGGAGAATATTCAATATCGAATGTTCCGCCAAATACTTACCAGGTTCGCGCTTCTGTTGTGGGATATAATAGTGTAACTAAAACTGATGTGAGCGTTATGCCCGGAAGACCAGCTATCATTGATTTTGAATTAACTGTGGCAACAATCGAACTGGAAGGTGTGGTTGTTCAAAGTGATTATTTTACAAGAAATCCGATTGAAGTTGGAAGCATTAAGAGTTTTAGCAATGAGGAAATAAGAAGAAGTGCAGGTGGATTTGAAGATGTAATACGAGCAGTTTCAATTCTACCGGGAGTTGCACAAGCAGATCCGGGAAGAAATGATTTGATTGTAAGAGGCGGAGGTCCTTCAGAAAATTTATATTTGATTGATGGAATTCCTGTGCAGAATATTAATCACTTCGGAACACAAGGTGCAACAGGTGGACCACTTAGTTATGTAAATCTTGATTTTGTAAGTGGAACAACTTTCTCAACCGGCGGTTTTTCTGTTTTGAATGGAGATAAGCTTTCATCTGTACTGACTATTGATTTTCGTGAAGGGAGAAAAGATAAAATCGGTGGAAAAGGAACAATTTCAGCAACACAATTCGGGCTCGATCTTGAAGGACCGGTAACAAGCAACTCCACCTTCATTGTTTCTGCAAGAAGAAGTTATCTCGATTTTATTTTTAAAGCTGCTGACTTTTCATTCGTCCCTGAATATTATGATGGCTTTGCCAAATACGATTGGAAGTTCGATAATAGAAACTCTATTTCGTTTCTTCTGATAGCTGCTTTTGATAATGTAAAATATTTTAATGATACTGAAGATCAACGATATGATAACTCAAGGATTCTTGGAAGCGATCAGACACAATATGCTACAGGTTTATCATATCGTCATTTGTTTAATAGCGGGTTTATAAATTTAACTTTGAATAGAAATTATGTTGATTACAACACTCAGCAAAATGATTCTTTGTTGAATCCGATTTTCATCAACAATTCACTTGAAAAAGAAAATACTCTCAAAGCTGATCTCACTTACAAACTAAATAAGACAGTTGAGTTAAATGCAGGAGTTTCAGGTAAGCTCATCAATTTTGAAGCAGTTGTTTTCGTGCCTGAATTCGTCAGCACTTTTGGCGACAGCATTCCGACAACTGATATCAATGCTAATGAAGATTATAATAAACTTGCTGCATATACCAATTTAAGTTTTCTGTTCTTTGATAAACTCAATTTGAATCTCGGAATACGTGCAGATTATTTCAGTCCGATAAAAACAAAAACTTTTTTTAGTCCCAGGTTTTCAACTTCATACCGGTTGACAGACATTACTTCATTAACATTCAGTACAGGCATCTATCATCAGGCACCTTCTTACATCTGGTTGGTTGGAAACGAAATAAATCTCGAACTTAAAAACATAAGAGTTAATCAATACGTGCTCGGAGTTGATCAATATTTTTCTGCAGATGCTTTATTCAGAGTTGAAGGTTTCTTAAAAGACTATTTTGATTATCCTACAAGCTTGACAAGAACATATCTGATAATGGCTAACACTGGTGCAGGTTTTGCCGGTTCTGATGAAAACTTTGCATCATTCGGTTTGGATCCGTTAAACTCTGATGGAACCGGTTTGGCAAAAGGGTTTGAAGTTTCTCTTCAGAAAAAACTTTCCGATACTCCTTACTATGGAATTCTTAGTTTAACTTACAGCGAAGCAAATTTCACTGCATTAGACAAAGTTGAAAGAGTCGGCAGCTATGATCAAACCTGGATATTAAATATTAGTGGTGGTTATAAGATTACTGAAGAATGGGAGGTCACGACAAAGTTCAGATACTCAACAGGAAAACCTTACACACCTTATAATTCAGATGGGACACAGAGTGTTGAGCAAATCAATACTCTTCGATTTCCCGTAAATCACAGTCTTGATGTGCGCGTTGATAAAAGATGGTTCTTCGCTGGCTGGACTTTAATTACTTATGTTGACATTCAGAATATTTACAACAGAAAAAATATAACCGACATCAGATGGGATCAGCGGACTCAAGCACCTGAGTTTAATGAAACGATTGGTATTCTTCCTTCCATAGGTATCAGTGCGATGTTTTAAACAACGAACACTTTAGCAATATCAACTAACAAGGAAGGTTGGTTTAGAAGCGCAGTTGTGAATAATCTTCCGAGAGTTCTTTTTTCAAAAGGAACTTTGTTGAAGGAATGAGCTATGTTGTTAAACTTTTCATCGGAAAAATTATAAATGCCTTCTTTAATTTTGTTAAAAGTTTCGTGGCGTTTTCCAAGTCTGTCAGCCCAGGCTTTGTCATAAGTTAAAATGTGATCAAGCTTATTCATCTTTATGGCTTCAGCAGCTATTGTTCCAGCAATTTTTCCACCAATCATGCCGCTTGCAATTCCACCACCGCTTAAGGGATTTACCTGTCGTGCTGCATCTCCAACAAGCATAATGCCGGGAGCTGAAATTTTTTTCAAAGTGATTGCACACGGAACACCGCCTGCAATTTTAGTTAATACCGGTGCATTCGGATAATGCTTGTTCATAAAATCATCAAGAAAAGATTGAGCGGATTTTTTCTTTCCGATAATTCCGCTAACACCCAAACCAATGTTTGCTTTGTTATGTCCTTTCGGAAAAACCCAGAAGTACCCATTTGGTGCAACTTCTTGTCCAAAATAAAAATAAAGTGTGTTCTGATCGACCGGGATATTAGCAGCAGTAATTTGGACTGCACTTTCCATATCACGGAAATCAATATGAGTTTCCAGTCCAGC
>JACAFA010000065.1 GCA_013388525.1 Ignavibacteriaceae bacterium
CGTTCATCTCACACTCCTTTTAATTGTTAGATTACTTTAAACACTTAGAGAATTGTTCATTGTTAATTTTTAATTGTTAATTGATTTAACCGTTATAAGCTTTTTCTACCAGAGAAACATCAATCTTTTTCATCTTAAGCATTGCCTGCATAACTGCCTGAGATTTTTGGGGATCTTTATCTGATATATATGTGAGTAATATTGTTGGTATAATCTGCCACGAAACACCAAACTTATCTTTAAGCCAGCCGCACATACTTTCCGCCCCACCATCAGCAGTAAGTTTATTCCAGTAATAATCGACCTCATTTTGGTTTTCACAACTTACTACAAAAGAAATTGCTTCATTAAAATGGAAACCATGTTCCCCTGGTCCATCCATTACTGCAAGTAAATTACCTTCCAGACTAATATCGCTGTACATTACAGCTTTTTCATTATCGGGATATTTATAAACGCTTTCTATCTTTGAATTTTTAAATATTGATGTATAAAACTTTATCGCTTCTTCTGCTCTTCCAAATACTTTATCAACAAAAAGAAGAGAGGGAACTATTTTTTGTTTTACTTCATCTTCCGCCAATATTAATTGCCAGGATAATCCGAACTTATCTTCAACCCAGCCATATTTTTTACTCCAGTCGTATTTATCTAATTCCATTAAAATTTTTCCATGGTCAGAAAATTTTTTCCATAAGCGATCTATTTCTAATTCATCCTTTGATACTACAAAAAAAGAAATCGAGGGATTGAATTTAAAAACCGGTCCCGCATTTATAGCTGTGAAATCCAGTCCATCAAGTTGGAAATCAATAGTCATTACTGATCCTGCTTTTCTTCCCGTTGCGGCAGCCCCGGCTTCATCATAACGGGTTGTTTTTCCTGCTTTGGAATTTTTAAATAAAGAGGTGTAAAAATTCACTGCATCTTCGGCTTCTGAATCGAACCAAAGAAATGGAGTTATCTTTTGCATAATAATTACCTTAATTTTTTTTGTTTTTACTTTTTACTGAATTCATTCAGCTGATATTAATATTTCTGATTTCTATTAATAAGAATAACAGGTGACTTATTGTTTCGGAGGAGAGTAGATTACCATCCACCGTACACCGAACTTATCTGCCAATGAACCAAAATAATCTCCCCAGAATTGATCAGCCATCGGCATTTCTGTTTCGCCGCCTTTTGAAAGACCACTGAAAAGTTTGTCAGCTTCTTCTCTAGTATCGGTATGAATCGCAATATAAAAGTTATTTCCGAATGTAACTTTGAAGCCCATTGATTCGAGTGCATCGGTTGCCATAATCATATTATCTTTACCCATCGGTAAAGCTACATGCATTACTTTTTGGCGATCACCCTCGCTCAATTTATCCGAATCGGGTGTATCTTTGAAGCGAAATATTCCTCCGGCAAAATCACCGCCGAATACTTTCTTATAAAAATTGAATGCTTCTTCGGTGTTACCCGGAAAGTTTAAATAGGGATTTATTGATTTCATTTATATGCCTCCTTCTTTATTGAATGAAAAGATTAAAAAAATACTTGTGTTCCTGATCGATGAATTTGGTGTTAAGCTACAACACAGAAGTGATAATCTATAAGCAGAAAAATCTCAACTCTGGTAACAATTTAATATTAGTTTTTACTTAAATCCAAGCATATATTTTATTGAGTGGATTTTTTATGATGAGTGGTGATTCAAAGCACTCTTCAAATTATCAAAGGCAACTGAAGAAATTTATACTTATCTAATATTTGGCTTAATCTTTATTTTTATTTAATTGTTTAAGTAACGAATAACCAAAGGAAATATGAGAAAGATAATTCACAAAGCAGATTCAAGGGGACATTTTGATTATGGCTGGCTGAAAACTTATCATACATTCAGCTTCAGTACTTATTATGACTCTGAACGGGTTAATTTCGGAATGCTAAGAGTTTTAAATGATGATGAGATCGAGGGTGGGCAAGGATTCGGAACTCATCCTCACAGCGATATGGAAATTGTAACTATTCCACTGGAGGGTGCAGTTGCGCATAAAGACAGCACCGGAGGTAAGGGAGTAATTTATCCCGACGAAATTCAGGTGATGTCTGC
>JACAFA010000111.1 GCA_013388525.1 Ignavibacteriaceae bacterium
AGAATTTTAATAGAACTTAGGAGATAAAATATGGCTTTCAGAATCCAAGAACATGCAATGATGGATATAGACAGCATTACGATTAGTCTTGCAAGTCCCGATGATATTTTATCAAGATCTTATGGAGAGGTTACTAAGCCTGAAACGATTAATTACAGATCATTCCGTCCGGAAAAAGATGGATTGTTCTGTGAAAAGATATTTGGTCCTACCAGAGATTGGGAATGTTTTTGCGGGAAGTATAAAAGAATCAGATATAAAGGAATTATCTGCGATCGTTGCGGTGTTGAAGTAACTCAGAAAAGTGTTCGCCGCGAAAGAATGGGACATATTGGTCTAGCAGTTCCGGTTGTACATATCTGGTTTTTCAGAGCACAACCCTCGAAGATTGGAAATATTATTGGGCTTAGTCTTAAAGAACTTGAAAAAGTTATTTATTACGAATCTTATATTGTTCTTAATCCGGGTCCAACCGGGCTGAAAAAAGGTGATCTCATTTCAGAAGATCAATACTTTGAGGTGATGAGTTCTTTACCTTCAGAAAACCAGAGGTTTGAAGATACCCATCCGGATAAATTTGTTGCAAAAATTGGTGGCGACGCAGTTAAAACAATTCTGAAAAATACTAATATTGAAAAACTTTCAGAGGAACTTCGTGAGCAAGTTAAAGTTGAAACTTCCCAGCAAAAGAAAGCGGATATCCTTAAAAGGTTAAGAGTAATTGAGGCTTTCAAAGCTGAAAATACGAAAGTTGAGAATAAACCTGAGTGGATGGTACTAAGCTATATACCGGTTATTCCACCGGAACTAAGACCTCTTGTTCCACTTGAAGGTGGAAGGTTTGCAACGAGTGATTTAAATGATTTATATCGAAGAGTAATTATTCGTAATAATCGTTTAAAGAGATTGATGGATATTAAAGCTCCGGAAGTAATTCTGCGAAACGAAAAGAGAATGCTTCAGGAAGCAGTTGATGCTCTTTTTGATAATTCAAGAAGAGGAAGCGCAGTCAGAAGTGATAGTAATCGTCCTTTGAAATCCTTAAGTGATATGCTTAAAGGAAAACAGGGAAGATTTCGTCAGAATCTATTAGGAAAAAGAGTTGACTATTCAGCACGTTCAGTTATTGTTGTCGGACCAGAGCTGAAACTTCATCAATGCGGGCTTCCGAAAGATATTGCAGTTGAGTTGTTCAAACCATTTCTTATCAGAAAGCTGATTGAAAGAGGTCATAATAAAACTGTAAAAAGTGCACGCAAAGTTGTTGATAGAAAAGACCCGATGATCTGGGACATTCTGGAAAAAATAATTCAGGCTCATCCGGTACTTCTAAACCGTGCACCAACATTGCACAGATTGGGAATTCAAGCTTTTCAACCAATACTTATTGATGAAAAAGCAATCCAGCTTCACCCTATGGTTTGTACAGCATTCAACGCTGATTTCGATGGTGACCAGATGGCAGTTCATGTTCCCCTATCATACGAAGCACAGTTGGAAGCTGCTTTACTTATGCTAAGTAGTCATAATATTTTATCACCTCAGAACGGAAGTCCGATTGTAGTTCCAACTCAGGATATTATCCTTGGCTGCTATTATCTTACCAAACAGAAGGATGGTGATTTAGGAGAAGGAATGGTGTTTTATTCTCCTGAAGAAGTGATAATCGCTTATGACCACAAGAAAGTTGGATTGCATGCAAAAATTAAAGTTAAAATTAATGGTAGCTATATTGAAACAACTACTGGAAGAGTAATATTCAATCAAATTCTTCCTAAAGAAATGGGATACATAAATCAATTGCTTATAAAGAAAGTATTCGGCGGAATTATAGGCAAAATGTATATCCAGCTCGGAAATAAAGTTACTGCAAAATTCCTCGATGATCTTAAGGATTTGGGTTTCAAATTCGCAAGTGAGGGTGGGTTATCTGTTAGTTTCGCTGATATGATTGTTCCTGAAGAAAAAGAAAATCTTATTAACAAAGCAAATAAAAAAGTTGATGGAATTCTGAATGAACACGAACAGGGTGTTATTACTGATGCAGAAAGATATAATAAGATAATAGACGTTTGGACACATACCACTAATGATGTTTCAAGAGCTCTCATGGAAAAAATTAAAAGAGCTGAAGGCGGATTCAATTCATTACACATGATGGTTGACTCTGGTGCAAGAGGTTCTCAGGAACAAGTAAGACAGTTAGCTGGAATGAGAGGATTGATGATGAAACCTCAAAAAACATTATCAGGTCAGGCTGGTGAAATTATTGAGAACCCTATTGTTGCAAACTTTAAAGAAGGCTTAACAGTTCTTGAATATTTTATATCAACACACGGTGCAAGAAAAGGTTTAGCCGATACTGCCTTAAAAACTGCAGACGCAGGTTATTTAACGAGAAGACTAGTGGACGTTTCGCAGGATGTTATTATTACTGAAATAGATTGCGGAACCATTCTTGGAATAGAGGTAAAAGCTCTAAAAGATGTCGAACAGGAAAGAGAACCTTTAGGTGAACGCATAACCGGAAGGGTTGTTCAGGAAGATGTTTACCATCCTATTACTGAAGAATTAATTATTGAAACCGGTCAGATAATTACTGAAGATATTGCCGAGAAAATAGAGGATGCAAATATTGATACGGTTTATATCAGGACAGTCTTAACTTGTGAATCCAAAAAAGGAGTATGTGCCAAATGTTATGGTAGAAATCTTACTACGAGTAAGCTTGTAGAAGTTGGCGAAGCGGTTGGAATTGTTGCAGCACAATCAATTGGTGAGCCCGGAACACAGCTTACTTTAAGAACTTTTCACCTCGGCGGTACATCTTCAAGAATTGCAACTCAATCACAGGTTGAAACAAATATTGAAGGAACAGCTAAGTTTGAAAAAATATCATTTGTAGAAAAGGTGATGCAAGATCCTTTTACGGGAAAGGACTATAAAGTAAAAGTCGTTACCGGTAGAAGAGGTGCAATTGGAATTTATGATGAGAACAACCGTCAGCTTAAGAAATATGATGTTCCTTATGGCGCTGAATTAACTGTCGATGATGGACAAAGAGTAAATAAAAATGAACCACTTTATCATCACGATCCTTATAACGCATTAATTATCGCTGATATCTCTGGTAAAGTTGGATTTGTTGATTTAATAGATGGTTCGACATTAAAGCAGGTTACTGATGAGCAGACCGGACACGTTCAAAAAGTTGTTATTGATTCAAAAGATAAAACACTTACACCGAGTATAGTAATTGTAGCAGAAAACGGAGACAAAAAAACATTTAACCTGCCTACAAGATCATATCTTGCAGTTGAGGAAGGTGAATCGATCGCTGCAGGAACGGTTCTGGCAAAAATATCTAAACAAACAACCAAGACCAGGGACATAACTGGCGGTTTACCAAGGGTTACAGAACTTTTTGAAGCACGTAGTCCACAGGATCCGGCAATCGTTTCTGATATTGAAGGAATTGTAAAGTTTGGTGGAAGAAAAAAAGGTTCGCGAGAAATTTCAGTTGTTGCTCATGATGGATCGGATGAAAAGAAATATGCTGTTCCATTAGGTAAACACATACTCGTTCAGGAGGGTGATGATATACCTGCGGGTGAAAAAATTACTGACGGGCCAATGAATCCTCATGATATTTTGAGAATCAAAGGAACAAGTGCAGTTCAGGAATATCTTGTAAATGAAATCCAGGATGTTTACCGTCTTCAAGGTGTTAAAATAAATGATAAACATATTGAGGTTATTGTAAGGCAAATGCTTCAGAAAGTTAGAGTGGTTTCTCCCGGTGATACTAAATTCCTTGAAGAAGATCTTGTTGATAGAATTGAATTTATTGAAGAGAATAATAAAATAATGAATATGGTTGTTGTTGAAGAAAAAGGTGATTCGAGATTGAAAAATGGCACAATATTGCAAAAGACAAAAGCAAGAGAAATTAATGCCGATTTAAAAAAGCGCGAGAAAAAGCCAATGGAAGTAAGAGATGCAATGCCTGCAACTTTCGAGCACGTGCTTTTAGGTATAACTCAGGCAGCTCTATCCACCGAGAGTTTCTTATCTGCAGCTTCATTCCAGGAAACAACAAAGGTTCTTGCAAATGCTGCGATTCAGGCAAAAATTGACCGTTTGATTGGACTTAAAGAAAATATAGTTATGGGTCATTTAATCCCTGCTGGTACCGGACTGAAGAAGTATAGAAATTTAAAGTTAAAGACTGAATCAGAGGAAAAAATTGAATCTGCAGAGAAAGAATTGAAAGTAGAAGAAAGTAATATCGAATAGTTTTTTATTTGTGATTGATTTTCTTGACTTAATTGTAATCAAGAAGTATATTTGAAATCCGAATTTTTTTATATGAATAAAACTTAGGAGAAAGTATTGCCAACTATAAATCAACTTGTCAGAAAAGGACGAGTTCAGATATTATCGAAGAATAAAGCCCCGGCTTTAAGTGCTTGTCCACAGAAGCGTGGAGTTTGCACACGTGTATATACAACTACTCCTAAGAAGCCTAATTCAGCACTAAGAAAAGTTGCAAGAGTAAGGTTAACAAATCAGATGGAAGTGACAGCCTATATTCCGGGAGAAGGTCATAATCTTCAGGAACATTCGATTGTTTTGATTAGAGGTGGTCGTGTAAAAGATTTACCTGGCGTTAGATATCATATAATTCGGGGTACACTGGATACAAGCGGTGTGGAAGATCGTAAAAAAGGCAGATCTAAATATGGAGCCAAAAAACCAAAATCTTAATTAATTATGAGAAAAAGAAAAGCAGAAAAAAGATTTATTAAACCAGATCCTAAATTCAATGATGTAACGGTGTCTAAGTTTATAAATGTCTTGATGAACGAAGGGAAAAAGTCAGCAGCAAGAAAAATAGTTTACGGTGCGTTTGATATTATTGAAGGAAAAACAAAAAAAACAGGTCTGGAAGTTTTTAAACAGGCATTATCTAATGTGCAACCGATAATAGAAGTCAGAAGCAGAAGAGTTGGTGGTGCAACTTATCAGGTGCCAAGTGAAGTTAGACCAGAGCGAAGAACTGCTCTTGCGATGCGTTGGATAAAAACTTATGCGAGCCAAAGGGGCGATAAAACTATGTCACAAAAGCTTGCTCAGGAACTGATAGCCGCTTCAAATAATGAAGGATCAGCAGTTAAAAAGAAAGATGACACTCATAAGATGGCTGAAGCGAATAAAGCTTTTGCTCACTTTAAGTGGTAATGTTTGAAAAAGGATTTATGTCTAAGAAAGTTAACATAGAACGTGTTCGAAATATTGGTATAATGGCTCATATTGATGCGGGTAAAACCACAACTACTGAGCGAATTCTTTTTTATACTGGTAAACTGCATCGACTTGGAGAAGTTCATGATGGTGCAGCAGTTATGGATTGGATGGAACAGGAAAAAGAGCGTGGAATTACAATTACCAGCGCTGCGACAACCTGTTTTTGGAATGATCACCAAATAAATATTATTGATACTCCCGGTCACGTAGACTTTACAGTAGAAGTCGAGCGTTCTTTAAGAGTTTTAGATGGAGCAGTAGCTCTATTCTGCGCTGTTGGTGGTGTTGAACCGCAATCTGAAACCGTTTGGCGACAGGCTGATAAATATGGTGTACCAAGAATCGCTTTTATTAATAAGGTGGATAGAATTGGTGCTGATTTTTATAATGCAGTTCAGATGATGAAAGATCGTCTTAAAGCAAATGCTGTCCCAATAAACTTGCCTATTGGTCAAGGTGATATGTTTTCCGGAGTTATTGACTTGATTCATTTTAATGCCAGAATGTACCATGAAGAAACTTTTGGTGCTACGTTCGAAGATATACCAATACCCCAGGATTTATTAGAGATGGCTAATAAATACAGAACTCAGATGCTAGAAGCTGTATCTGATGTTGATGATACGTTGCTTGAAAAATATCTTGAAGGTAAAGAAATCAGTCCTTCAGAAGTAATTGCTGTTCTAAGAAAAGCAACAATTGAATCCAAAATAATTCCTGTCCTTTGTGGTTCCGCATTTAAAAATAAAGGAATTCAGAAATTACTTGACTATGTAGTTGAGTTGTTACCTTCACCGGTTGACTTTAAAGAGATTGAAGCTCATCACGTTGGTATTAATGATATTGTAACCAGAAAAATTGACGAAAAAGAAAAATTTGTTGCTTTAGCATTTAAAATTATGAACGACCCCTATGTTGGGAAACTTTGTTTCTTCAGAGTTTACGCTGGAACACTAAAAGCAGGCTCTTATGTTTATAACTCAGTTAGCCAGAGAAAAGAAAGAATAGGCAGACTTCTGCAGATGCATGCTAATCATCGTGAAGATATAAATGAAGTAAAAGCCGGAGATATTGCAGCTGCTGTTGGTTTAAAACATACAAGAACAGGTGATACTCTTTGTAGTGAAGAAGATCCGATTATTCTTGAAAAAATGTCTTTCCCGGAACCGGTTATTCAAATTGCAATTGAACCGAAGACTAAAGCAGATCAGGATAAATTATCTGATTCTTTATCAAAATTAGCTGATGAGGATCCGACTTTCAGAGTTAGTGTTAATCAGGAAACAGGTCAAACTTTAATCAGTGGAATGGGAGAACTTCACCTGGAAATTCTTGTTGACAGAATGAAGAGAGAATTTAAAGTTGAAGCAAACATTGGTAAACCACAGGTAGCTTATAGAGAGACTATTACTGAAACAGTAAAAGCCGAAGGCAAATTTATCAAGCAATCAGGTGGACGCGGTAAATATGGACACGTTGAAATCGAATTAGGGCCAAATGAACCCGGGAAAGGCTTTGAATTTATAAATGCAATTGTAGGCGGATCAATTCCAAAAGAATATATACCGGCAGTATCAGCAGGCATTCAGGAAGCAATGAGGAATGGAGTTGTTGCTGGTTTTCCGGTTGTTGATGTGAAAGCTAAATTATACGATGGTTCATATCACGAAGTTGATTCAGATGAATTATCATTCAAAGTTGCTGGATCAATGGCATTTAAAAATGGATCGCAGAAGGCAAAACCAATATTACTTGAGCCAATTATGGCAGTTGAAGTTGTAACACCTGAAGATTATTTAGGTGATGTAATGGGTGATTTAAACTCCAGAAGAGGTAAAATTGAAGGATTCAGTGCAAGAAAAGATGCACAGATTATCAAAGCACTAGTACCTCTATCTGAAATGTTTGGTTATGCAACAATTCTGAGGTCGATGACGCAAGGAAGAGCAATCTATACAATGCAGTTTGATCATTATCAGCAAGTACCTCAATCTATTGCGGAAGAAATAGCTGAAAAATCAATGGGAAAAAAATCAGCAGCAGTTTAATTAACAATGAATAAACAAAAAAAGGAACAAATTTAAAAGGAGAAACCGATGGCAAAAGAAAAATTTGACAGAAGTAAGCCGCACGTTAACGTTGGAACAATTGGTCACGTAGATCATGGTAAAACAACTTTAACTGCCGCCATCACAATGGCTCTTAACAAGAAGGGCTTATCAGAAATTAGGACATTCGATAGTATTGATAATGCACCTGAAGAAAGAGAGAGAGGCATTACGATTGCAACTGCCCACGTGGAATATTCAACTGAAAAAAGACACTACGCTCACGTAGATTGTCCTGGCCACGCGGACTATGTTAAGAACATGATTACCGGTGCTGCACAAATGGATGGTGCTATTCTGGTTGTCGCCGCTACGGATGGACCAATGCCTCAGACCAGAGAGCATATTCTCCTTGCAAGACAGGTTGGTGTTCCTAGAATAGTTGTATTTATGAATAAAGTTGATATGGTTGATGATCCTGAACTTCTCGAATTAGTTGAAGTTGAGTTGAGAGACTTATTAAATTCTTATGAGTTTCCTGGTGATGAAATCCCAATTATTCAGGGTTCAGCATTAAAAGCACTTGAAGCTGCTTCAAGCAAAGATACAAAAGTAGATGATCCAAATCTTGATTGTATCTGGAAACTTATGGATGCAGTGGATTCATATATTCCGATTCCACAAAGAGAAACTTCCAAACCATTCCTGATGCCTGTTGAGGACGTATTCTCAATTACTGGTCGTGGAACAGTTGCTACCGGTAGAGTGGAAAGAGGTGAAGTAAAACTTGGTGAAGAAGTCGAGTTAATCGGTCTTGGTATTCACAAAAAAACAGTCGTTACCGGAATTGAAATGTTCCGAAAAGAACTTGATTCAGCAATTGCTGGTGATAACGCTGGAATTTTGTTAAGAGGTGTTGATAAAAATGAAATTGAAAGAGGAATGGTTCTGGCAAAAACCGGTTCCATCACGCCTCATACAGTATTTGAAGGATCAGTTTACATTCTTTCAAAGAATGAAGGTGGAAGACACACACCGTTCTTTAATGGTTACAGACCGCAGTTCTATTTCAGAACTACTGACGTAACCGGCGTTGCTACTCTTCCCGAAGGTACAGAAATGGTTATGCCTGGTGATAATGTTAAGCTTAAAGTTGAATTGATTTCCGAGATTGCGATGGAAGAAGGTTTAAGATTCGCTATTCGTGAAGGTGGCCGAACCGTTGGTGCGGGTGTTGTAACAAAAATTATTAAATAATTAAAAATATTCTATCAAGAAAAGGGAGACCTGATCTCCCTTTTCATTTGTGCTAAATAAAAGGAGTTTCTAAGTGCCCGGTCAGAAAATCAGAATCAAGTTGAAATCTTACGATCATATTTTGATTGATAAGTCAACTGAGAAAATCATTAAGACTGTTAGAAGTACAGGAGCTGTAGTTTCAGGTCCAATACCACTTCCAACCAGGAAAACGGTTTATACTGTACTGAGATCTCCTCACGTTGATAAAAAATCGAGAGAGCAGTTCGAAACACGTGCACATAAAAGAATAATTGATATTCATAATTCAAATAACAAAACCGTCGATTCATTAAGTAAACTTGATATTCCGGCGGGTGTTGACATCGAAATAAAGTTATAATTTAAAACCGAGTTTATTATGCCTGGTATGTTAGGTAAAAAAATAGGAATGACAAGCATCTTTAATACTGAAGGTGATTTAGTAACGGTCACTGTTATTCAGGCAGGACCTTGTAAGGTTGTTTCTCTTCGTGATAAAGACAAAGATGGTTATTCGGCTGTTGTTTTGGGTTTCGAAGAGAGAAAAGAAAAACATGTAACTAAACCGGTTTTAGGACAATTCAGAAAAAATAATATTTCACCTCTGAGAATAGTTAAAGAGTTTAAGAATTTTGATACCAGCAGTTTAAAAGTTGGTGATGATTTAAAAGTTGATCTCTTTAAAGAAGGAGACATAATTAAGGTAAGAGGTAAAAGTAAAGGTAAAGGATTTCAGGGAGTGATGAAACGCCATAACTTCGGTGGTGTTGGCGGAACCACTCACGGACAAAGTGATAGACTGAGAGCACCCGGGTCAATCGGTGCGAGCTCATATCCTTCAAGAGTTTTTAAAGGACAAAGGATGGCAGGAAGAAAAGGCTTTGAGAATGTTACTGTTCGTAATCTCAAAGTAATTAAAATTATCCCCGAAGATAATCTGATAATGGTTAAAGGTGCTGTCCCTGGATCAATAAATTCAATAGTTGAATTGATTAAGCCATAAGCTTACAAATAAGAATTAATAGCTGAACTATCATGACATTAGAGATATTAAAAATAGACGGAAAACCTTCAGGTAAGAAAGTTGAACTTGATGATGAGATCTTTGGTATTCAACCGAATGATCACGCAATTTATCTTTCTGTTAAAGCCTTTCTTGCTAATCAAAGACAGGGCACTCATAAAGCTAAAGAAAGATCTGAAGTAAGAGGCGGAGGTAAAAAGCCCTGGAGACAAAAAGGAAGAGGAACTGCCAGAGCAGGTACAATTCGTTCTCCTTTGTGGGTTGGCGGTGGAACCATTTTCGGACCTCGCCCGAGAGATTACAGACAGAAGCTTCCGCAAAAAGTAAAACAACTTGCAAGAAAATCTGCTCTCAGCTATAAAATTAAAGATGAGCAATTAATTGTTGTTGAAGATTTTTCCTTTGAAAAACCAAGGACAAAAGATTTTCTTTCAATGATGGAAGCACTGAAACTAAATGGAAAAAAAATTCTCTTATTAACCGGAAGGAATGAATCTAATATTTATAAATCCGGCAGAAACATTAATAAAGTTAGTGTAATGGAAGCAAGTAAGGCTTCGACTTATGATATATTGAACAATCAGGTGCTGATTTTACAGCAAAATGCAGTTGAAGCTATTTCCCAAACTTTCGGTGAATCTGAAGAAAAGGCGGTGAACTAGTCTATGCACCAGATATTGATTAGCCCTCTTATTACTGAAAAGATGACAAACATTACTGCTGATAAAGGCAAGTACGGTTTTCTGGTCAATCCGAAAGCAAATAAAATACAAATAGCCAAAGCTATTGAAGAGAAATTCAATGTGCACGTTACAGATGTTAAGACTATAAATCACCCGGGTAAAATGAAAACGCAGTTTAGAAAAAGCGGCAGATTTACCGGGAAGACAGCAAAATTTAAAAAGGCAATTATTACCCTGAAAGAAGGGGAAAAAATAGAGCTATTCGAAGCCGTTTAACCTGTAGAGAAAAGGTAAAGTAATGGGAATAAAAAAATTAAAACCGGTAACACCAGGAACAAGATTTAAAAGCAATTTTACTTTTGAAGAGATAACAAAATCTACTCCTGAGAAATCGTTGACTGTTGCTCTGAGAAAATCTGGCGGCAGAAATAATCTTGGCAGAATTACCGCAAGACATATTGGTGGTGGTCATAAAAGAAGATATAGAATAATTGACTTTAAAAGAGATAAGCACGGTATTCCAGCAAAAGTATTTTCTATTGAATATGATCCGAACAGATCAGCAAGAATTGCTTTGTTACATTATGCTGATGGTGAAAAGAGATATATAATTGCACCAAATGGATTGAAGGTTGGTGATAAAATTTCCTCAGGTCCTGGAAGTGAAATTTCCGTTGGGAATGCTTTACCACTTAAAGATATGCCTCTTGGCAGTTTTGTTCATAATGTTGAAATCAAACCAGATAAAGGTGGTCAACTTGGTAGAAGTGCTGGCAGTTCACTTCAACTGATGGCAAAAGAAGGAAACTTTGCACAGTTGAAAATGCCTTCAGGTGAGGTGAGATTGATAAATGTAAATTGTCTTGCTACTTATGGAATGGTAGGAAATTCTGAACACGAAAATATCAGTCTTGGTAAAGCAGGTAGAACAAGATGGCTTGGTAAAAGATCCTATGTAAGAGGTGTTGCAATGAATCCTGTAGATCATCCTATGTGTGGTGGTGAAGGTAAAACATCTGGTGGTGGACATCCTGTTTCTCCCTGGGGACAAAAGTCAAAGGGATTGAAAACTCGTAAAAGAAAAAATCCATCTAATAAATACATTATTAAAAGAAGGAAAAATTAGGTTTAGATTATGCCTCGTTCTGTAAAAAAAGGACCATTTATTCATTATAAACTGCTTCAGAGAATTCAGCAGCTTAATAATATGAATCAGAAAAAAATTATAAAGACCTGGTCACGTGCATCTATTATTACACCCGATTTTGTTGGACATACCATAGCAGTGCATAATGGTAATAAGATGATCCCCATTTTTATTACTGAAAACATGGTCGGGCATAAATTAGGTGAATTTGCACCGACAAGAATATTTAGAGGTCATCCGGGCACTAAAGCAGAAAAAGCTGAAAAATCAGTTAAAGCCGGTTAAAGCAGGAAAGATTAATTACGATGGAAGCAAAAGCAGTAAACAGATTTATAGGTTCATCACCAAGAAAAATGAGACTGGTGGTTGATTTAATAAGAGGTGAATCAGTAGAAAAAGCAATTGAAATACTTCACTTCTCGCCCAAGCATTCTTCGATAGATGCCGAGAAGACATTGCGTTCTGCAGTTTCTAATCTTATAAATAAAGATGAAGCATCAAGAGTTGAACCAGCTGATCTTTTCGTTAAAGAAGCTTATGTGAATGTTGGTCCAACTTTAAGAAGAATATCACCTGCACCGCAGGGCAGAGCATACAGGATTAGAAAAAGATCCTGTCATCTAACAATTGTAGTAGCAAAAAAAGCATAATTTCAGGAGGAATTTTTGGGACAAAAGACTAATCCGATAGGCTTGAGAGTTGGTATAATAAGAGGTTGGAACTCGAATTGGTACGAGAGTAAAAGTTATGCAACAAAACTTAAAGAAGACGAAAAACTTCGCAGCTATGTACGAAACAGATTAAAGAAGGCTGGTATTTCTAAAATAATTATCGACCGAACATCTAAAAACGTAATTTTAAATATTCATACTTCAAGGCCAGGAGTTGTTATAGGAAAAAGCGGTAAAGAAATTACCCAGCTTGAAGAGGAATTAAAACAAATATCTAACAAAGAAGTTAAGATTCAGATTTCAGAAATTAAAAGACCCGAGCTGGATGCATATTTGGTTGCCGAAAATATTGCAAGTCAGATTGAAGGTAGAGTTTCTTTCAGAAGAGCTATGAAGATGGCAATTACTGCTTCGATGAGAATGGGTGCTGAAGGAATAAGAATTATGTGTTCAGGAAGATTAGGTGGTGCTGAAATAGCAAGAACTGAACAATATAAAGAAGGTAGAATACCGCTTCATACATTAAGAGCTGATATTGATTATGCTAATGGCAGAGCAGAAACAATCTATGGCTCAATCGGTATTAAAGTGTGGATTTGCCGTGGCGAAATTCTCGGCAAGAGAGCTATGGAATAATTTTGATCAGGAGCTAACATTATGTTAATGCCAAAAAGAGTTAAATACAGAAAAGCACACAGAGGTAGAAGAAAAGGAAATGCAAAACGAGGCAGTTCAGTTGCTTTTGGAGATTTTGGTCTTAAAGCTTTGGAACCAGCCTGGATTACAAGCAGACAAATCGAAGCCTGTCGTATTGCACTTTCAAGAAAAATGAAGAGAGACGGGCGTGTCTGGATAAGAATTTTTCCTGATAAACCGGTTTCTAAAAAACCTTTGGAAACAAGAATGGGAAAAGGAAAAGGTGCCCCAGAGTTTTGGGTAGCAGTTATTAAACCGGGCAGAATTCTTTTTGAAATTTCAGGCGTTTCAAGAGAAATTGCAAGTGATGCTCTTCAACTTTGCTCACACAAGCTGCCAATTAAAACTAAAGTGATTTCCAGACCTGATTATGAATAAGCTAAGGGTATTGAAATGAAGATTCACGAAATAAGAGAAATGAAAACCGAAGAAATAATTCAGAGAATAAAAGATGAACAAAAGAATCTCGTTGACTTGCGGTTTTCCCATCAGTTGAAACAACTGACTAATACAGCAAAAATCAGAAATGTGAAAAGAGATATTGCAAGATTGAAAACTATTCTTCAGGAAAGAGAATTACAATCAGTGGCTGGTTCAGCGAAAGGAGCAAAAGCTTAAAAAATGGAAACTCGTGGATTAAGAAAAACCAGAATTGGTGTAGTGGTTAGTAATAAGATGGATAAAACAATCACTGTTGCAATTGAAAGAAAAGTTGCGCATCCTATTTATAAAAAATATTTTAAGAAGACTACTAAACTGATGGCTCACGATGAAAAAAGAGAATGTAATATTGGTGATAAAGTTAAAATTATGGAAACACGCCCGCTCAGCTTAAAAAAGAGATGGCGCTTAGTCGAAATTATTGAAAAAGCCAAGTAGGCAGGAGAAGTAAGAGCGATGATACAGGAAGAAACAAATCTTATTGTGGCTGATAATTCGGGTGCCAAGAAAGTCAGATGCATCCGTGTATTAGGTGGAAGCGGTCGCAGATACGCTACGGTTGGCGATACAATAGTTGTCAGTGTTAAAACCGCAATGCCGAATGGTACAGTTAAAAAAGGTGAAGTCTCAAGAGCTGTTATCGTCAGAACTAAAAAAGAAGTTAGAAGAAAAGATGGTTCCTATATAAGATTCGATGAGAATGCAGCAGTTTTAATTAATCCTCAGAACGAGCCAAGAGGTACACGTATTTTTGGGCCAGTTGCACGTGAGCTCAGAGATAAGCAATTTATGAAAATTGTTTCATTAGCCCCAGAAGTATTGTAAAAGGTTTATTATGAAAATTAGAAAAAATGATATGGTAATGGTTATTTCCGGAAATGATCGTGGTAAAACCGGAAAAGTTCTTAAAGTATTTCCTCAGAAATATCGTGTTATAGTCGAAGGTATAAATCTTAGGAAAAAACATACAAGACCAAGTCAAAAAAATCCACAAGGTGGAATTCAGGAAAAAGAAGCAGCTATTCATGTTTCAAATGTTATGATTCTCGATCCAAAAACTAATGAACCAACACGTCTTGGTTCTCGAATAATTCTGGATGAGAAAACAGGTAAGAAAAAAATTGCCCGTGTTGCGAAGGCAAGCGGAGAAATGATCCAATAAGAATTTAAATCATTGTAAATCAGATGGCAGAAAAAAAACAAGTAAAAGAATCGAAAGACCCGAAGGAAAAGAAAGATAAGTCAAAGAAAGAGGTTGCAAAACCTTCTTCTGAAAAGGATGTTAAAATTCCAGCCAGACTTTTCGATTACTATCGCACTGAAATTATTCCTGGGCTTATGAAAACTTTTAATTATAGGAACATTATGCAGGTTCCGAAAATTGAGAAGATAGTTGTCAATATGGGTGTTGGCGCTGCTGTTACAGAACCAAAAATTCTTGAAGAAGCAGTTAGAGAACTTGAATCAATTACCGGTCAGAAAGCAAGTATCAGAAAAGCAAAGAAAGCTATTTCTAATTTTAAGCTTAGAGAAGGTGTTAGTATTGGCGCAATGGTAACTTTACGAAAGGAAAGAATGTATGAATTCCTCGATAGGCTGATAAATGTTGCACTCCCAAGAGTAAGAGACTTTCGCGGATTATCCGATAAATCTTTTGACGGAAGAGGAAATTATACACTTGGCATTAAAGAACAGATTATTTTTCCTGAAATTAATGTAGATAAAATTACAAGAGTGCTGGGCATGGATATTACAATTGTGACTTCAGCTAAATCTGATAATGAGGCATACGAACTCTTAAAATCCTTCGGAATGCCTTTCATAAAAAAAGAAATTAAAAAAGCGTAGGAGAATTAATGGCACGTACGTGTTTAATTGCAAGAGAAGAGAAACGACATAGACTTTACGAAAAGTATAAAAAAATTCGTGAAGAATTAAAGGCTAATGGTGATTATGAAGCATTACAAAAACTTCCTCGTGATTCTTCGGTCGTCAGGCTTAAAAACCGCTGCATTTTCACAGGAAGAGCAAGAAGTTATTATAGAAAGTTCGGAGTTTCAAGATTAGTCTTCAGAGAAATGGCTCTGAGAGGTGAAATTCCGGGTGTAAAAAAATCAAGTTGGTAAACGGAGAAAGTTTAAATGCCAGTTACAGACCCAATAGCGGATTATTTAACCAGGATTAGGAACGCAGCTAAAGCTAAAAAAGTGCGTGTTGAAATTCCAGCATCAAGAACGAAAATCGGATTGTCTGAAATTTTCAAGAACTTGGGTTATATAATGGATTATGAAATAATCGATGATAATAAACAGAAAAAATTAAATATCGTTCTGAAATATAAAAACGGATTGCCAGCAATTACTGGTCTGAAGCGGATAAGCAAACCTGGCTTGCGTGTTTATAGTTCAGCTGATAAGCTGCCCAAAGTATTAAATGGATTAGGTACAGCAGTTATATCAACCCCGAAGGGTTTGTTAACAGATAAAGAAGCAAAAAATCTTCTCGTTGGCGGCGAAGTAATTTGTTATATATGGTAAAATAATAAGTCGGAGTTTAAAGAGTGTCCAGAATAGGTAAAAAACCTGTAGAGATTCCTAAAGGTGTTCAGGTAAGTTTAGAAGGTCAATTAATTAAAGTTAAAGGACCTAAAGGTGAACTTCATAAATCAATTCACCCAACTATCAAAACTGAAATCGCTGATGGTGAAATTAAGTTCAGCAGACCTGATGACTTGAAGGAATCCAGAGCTTTGCATGGTTTGACGCGTGCACTTATTCAGAATATGATTATTGGAGTAACTGACTCTTATAAAAAAACTCTTGAGATAGTTGGTGTTGGTTATAAAGCAGAACTTAAAGGAAAGAATTTATTACTGAACATCGGTTACTCACATCCGATTTACTTTGTTCCTCCGGATGAAATAAAACTTGAAGTGCCAGCTCCTACTCAGATAATAATTTCCGGGAATGATAAAGAGTTAGTTGGACTTGTTGCTGCTAAGATCAGATCTTTTAGAAAACCTGAACCTTACAAAGGCAAAGGAATTAAATATTCTGATGAACATATTATAAGAAAAGCCGGTAAGACCGCTGGAGCATAATTTTTAGGAGATTTGATTTCAATGAAAAAGAAAACATCAAGAGAAAGAGCAAAAATTAAAATTAGAAAAAAGATTTCTGGAACACCTGAAAAACCTCGCTTATCAGTTTACAGAAGTCTTGATAATATTTACGCTCAAATAATTGACGATACAACCGGGAAAACTTTGGTTGCCGTTTCCAGCTTGACACCAGAAGCAAAAGCTGAAGTAAAAACAATTAAAGGTAAAATAAATAAAAGTAAGTTGGTTGGCAATTTGCTTGCAAAGAAAGCATTGGAACAAAATATTAAGAATGTTGTGTTTGACAGAGGTGGGTTCAGATATCATGGCAGAGTTAAAGCTTTGGCCGAAGGTGCACGAGAAGGGGGATTGGTATTCTAATGTTTCTTGCCGGGTCGTCTAATGGTAGGACTACGCCCTTTGGAGGCGTCTGTAGAGGTTCGAATCCTCTCCCGGCAGCTTCCATTTTTATTATGAAAGTTTTTTTTAGGAGATAAATTGAAAAGAGTTAAATCCACTGAAATAGAAGGATTAAAAGAAAAAGTTGTTCACATCAACCGTGTTGCTAAAGTAGTTAAAGGTGGACGAAGATTCAGCTTCAATGCTATTGTTGTGGTTGGTGATGGTAATGGTATTGTTGGTGTCGGGCTTGGTAAAGCCAATGAAGTAACAGATGCAATTTCAAAAGGTGTTGATGACGCAAAGAAGAACCTTGTTAAAGTTCAGATAAGGAAAGGAACAATTTCACACGAAATTATCGGTAAGTACGGTGCCGGAAAAGTATTATTAAAACCAGCTTCACCTGGTACTGGATTAATTGCAGGCGGTGGTGTCAGAGCCGTACTGGAATCAGCTGGTGTTCAGGATGTTCTGACCAAATCACTTGGTTCAAGCAATCCGCATAATCAGGTTAAAGCAACTCTTAATGGATTACTGATGCAGATTGATGCCAAAACGATGGCAGACAAAAGAGGAAAAACCATTCAGGAAATTTTTGCTTCTTAAAAGAGGAACTATGACAAAGTTAAAAATTACACAAACGAGAAGTATTATAGACAGGCCGGAGAAACAAAAGCGAATTATCGAAGCACTTGGTTTGGGCAGACCAAATTGGGAAAAAATTCACAATGACACTCCGCAAATAAGAGGTATGTTAAAAAAAATTCCACATCTTGTTAAAGTTGAGGAAGTTAAAGAATAAGGAAATTATTATATGGATATATTAAGTAATCTTAAATACGCTGAAGGCTCTAAGAAAAAGCGAAAGAGAGTTGGAAGAGGTGAAGGATCCGGACACGGTGGTCAGGCTACCAGAGGTATGAATGGTCAGCGCTCTCGCTCTGGTTCAAAAAAGAAACCCTGGTTTGAAGGTGGTCAAATGCCTCTTCAAAGAAGAATTCCCAAATTCGGATTTACAAATATATTCAAGGAAACTTATCAGATTGTAAATCTCAATGCTCTGCAGCGTGTTGCTAATGAGATTAAATTGGATAAAGTTATTAATCTTGAAGAGCTGAAAAATTTAGGTCTCATTTCCAATACAAAAAAGCCTGTTAAAATATTAGGCAAAGGTGACCTTAAAACTAAAATCAATCTTGAAGTTAACGCAATTAGCCAAAGTGCAAAAGAAAAAATAGAATCGGCTGGCGGTTCAATTAAGTTAATCTAATACGGTATTAAATGTCGAAACTTACAGATACTTTTCGGAACATATTTAAAATACACGAGCTTCGCCAGAGGATTTTTTACACGCTGGCTCTGCTTTTTTTGGTTCGATTGGGTGCACACATAACCATTCCCGGTGTTGATACAACACTACTGACTGAGAGTATGAAAAATGCAACCTCTGACAACCTTTTTGGTCTGTATGATTTATTTGTTGGTGGTGCATTTTCAAATGCAGCAATCTTTGCACTTGGAATTATGCCGTATATCTCGGCATCAATTATAATACAGTTGCTTGGTGCTGTTGTTCCTTATTTTCAAAAACTACAGCAAGAAGGTGAAGAAGGCAGAAAAAAGATTACTCAGCTTACAAGATATGGGACTGTTCTCATATCAGCAATGCAAGCCTGGGGCGTTACGATCAGATTATCAAACATACAGGTTCAGGGCATGCCTATTATTCCGGAAACTGTTAGCGGTATTGCGTGGGTTTTTTCAACGATTATTATTCTTACAGCGGGAACGATTTTTATGATGTGGATGGGTGAGCAGATTACCGAAAGAGGAATCGGCAACGGAATTTCTTTGATAATTTTTATTGGAATTATTGCAAGATTCCCTCACGCAATTTTCGATGAAATTAGATTGATCAGTGTTGGACAAAGATCGATTATTATCGAAATAATTATTTTGATTTTTATGTTCTTTATTATTGCTGGTGTAGTTCTCGTTACCCAGGGAACCAGAAGAATTCCGGTTCAATACGCCAAGCGGGTTGTTGGTAGAAAAGTTTATGGAGGAGTTACTCAGTATATTCCTTTAAGAGTTAACACTGCCGGAGTAATGCCCATAATTTTCGCTCAGTCTATTATGTTTATTCCTAATACGGTTTTGTCATTTTTCCCTGATAATGAATTTCTGCAAAGTATATCAAGTTTATTTGTTTATAATTCACCTGTTTATTCTGCTATTTATGCTCTTATGATTGTGTTCTTTACTTATTTTTATACTGCTATAGCTTTTAATCCAAAAGATGTTGCAGATAATATGAAAAAGCAAGGTGGATTTATTCCGGGAATAAGACCCGGTAAGCAAACTTCTGAGTTCATTGATAATATTTTGACAAAGATTACTTTACCCGGATCCATATTCCTGGCTATCATTGCAATACTCCCGGCATTTGTTGGTGGATTTGGTGTCTCAGGTCAGTTTGCACAGTTTTTTGGTGGAACAAGTCTTCTGATTATCGTTGGTGTTGCTCTCGATACTCTTCAGCAAATTGAATCTCATTTGCTGATGAGACATTACGATGGATTTATGAAGTCTGGCAAACTCAAAGGGCGCAGATAAATTCAGGTTGTGATTTATATTAAAACTCAAAAAGAAATTGATTTTATAAGAGAAAGTTGCCGGATTGTTGCAGAGACGCTTCGTTTAGTTAGTAGTAATGTTAAACCTGGCGTAACAACTTTTGAGTTAGATAGGATTGCTGAAGATTACATAAGAAGTAATGATGCAATTCCGGCTTTTAAAGGATATTCGCAGGGAGGTCTACCGGGGTTTCCGGGTTCGGTTTGCACCTCACTAAATGATGAGGTTGTTCATGGAATCCCTGGACAGGTGAAGATTCAAGAAGGAGACATAATCTCGCTTGATGTTGGTGTTCTTAAAAATAATTATTATGGCGATGCAGCAACAACAGTTGCAGTTGGAAAAATTTCTAATGAAAAAAAGAAACTTCTTGAAGTAACTGAAAAATCATTGCAATTGGGAATTGAGCAAGCCAAAAGCGGAAACAGAGTCCACGATATTTCAGCAGCCGTTCAGGAATATGTTGAGCAAAACGGATTTTCTGTAGTGCGGGATCTCTGTGGTCATGGAGTTGGTAAGTTTTTGCATGAAGATCCGGCTGTTCCAAATTTCGGAAAACGAGGAACAGGAGCTAAACTTAAAAAAGGAATGACGCTCGCAATCGAGCCTATGGTTAATGCTGGTGGATATGAAGTGATTACTTCTTCGGATGGCTGGACTGTTCTTACTGCTGATGGTTCTCCTTCGGCACATTTTGAGCATACGATTTTAATACTGGATAATTCACCGGAAATATTAACTGTTTGTTGATGGCTAAACAAGGTCCTATAAAAATAGATGGTGTAATTACTGAAACTTTACCAAATGCTACCTTTAAAGTAAGGTTAGATAATGGTCATGAAATTCTGGCTCATATTTCAGGAAAGATGAGAATGCATTTTATTAAAATACTGGTTGGCGATAAAGTTTCTGTTGAAATGTCTCCTTATGATTTATCTAAGGGGAGAATAACTTATAGATATAAATAATGGGTGTAAAATGAAAGTTAGATCTTCAGTAAGAAAAATTTGCGATAAGTGCAAAATAATACGACGCAAAGGCGTGGTCAGAGTTATTTGCTCTAATCCAAAGCATAAGCAAAGACAAGGTTAAAATTTATAAAGGAGTTTAAGATTGGCTCGTATATCAGGTGTTGATTTACCTAAAAATAAAAAAATTCTTTATGGTCTTCAGTATATCTATGGAATAGGTCCGACATCCTCTTCCGAGATTCTCGATAAAGCCAAGATTGACCCAAATAAGAAAGTTGGCGATCTTACTGAAGAAGATGTGGCTCAAATCAGAGCTGTTATCACCGCTGAGTATAAAGTTGAAGGTGCTCTTCGTTCAGAGGTTCAGCAGAACATTAAAAGACTTATGGATATTGGAGCTTATAGAGGAATAAGACATCGAAAAGGACTTCCGGCAAGAGGACAGAGAACCCGGACCAATTCAAGAACAAGAAAAGGCAAGCGTAAAACAGTTGCCGGTAAGAAGAAAACACCAACTAAGAAATAATTTTTGTTATTCGGAGGAATTTGATTGGCTAAATCAGTAAAAAAAGTTAAAAAGAAAACGCAGGTTGATATAAATGGTGTTGCTCATATTAAAGCAACATTTAATAACGTAATAGTTACTATTACGGATATTTACGGCAACACTTTATCCTGGTCTTCTGCAGGCAAAAACGGATTCAAAGGATCAAGAAAAAATACACCCTTTGCTGCGCAGGTTTCAGCCGAAGCTGCTGCTAAAGAAGCTTATGATCTTGGTTTAAGAAAAGTTGAAGTTAAAGTTAAAGGTCCCGGTTCAGGTAGAGAAGCTGCTATAAGATCTTTACATACTGCAGGATTAGAGATTACATCAATTAAAGATGTAACCCCCATTCCTCATAACGGATGCAGACCACCAAAGCGTAGAAGAGTTTAATAGAAGGAGTTATTGTTAAATGGCAAGACACACAGATTCAGTTTGCAAATTATGCAGAAGAGAAAGGCAAAAACTTTTTCTTAAAGGGCAGAAATGCTATACGGAAAAATGCCCGATTGAATCAAGAAATTATGCACCTGGTCAGCATGGTCTGAGCAGAAGAGCTAAAATATCTGAATACGGAGTTCAGCTAAGAGAGAAACAGAAAATCAAAAGAATGTATGGTTTACTGGAAACTCAATTCAGAAATTATTTTGAGAAAGCTAACAAGCAGAAAGGTATTACCGGTGAAAACCTGGTAAAAATTCTTGAGAGAAGATTAGACAATGTAGTTTACAGATTAGGTTTTGCTGCTTCAAGAAGTCAGGCAAGGCAGCTGATTAAACACAGACATTTTATGGTCAATGACAGGCTGGTTGACATTCCGTCTTATCTTGTTTCTCAGGGCGATATTGTTAAAGTAAAAGAAAAAAGTAAAAAGCTGGATGCAATTCATAACTCATTAAAGAGAGTTAAAGAAAGTGCTTATCCATGGCTTACAATTGACAAAGCAACATTAACCGGAACATTTCTACAGGTTCCCGACAGAGCAGATGTTCCTCTAAACGCCAATGAACAGTTGGTTGTAGAGCTCTATTCTAAATAATATATTTTTGAAATCTTAGAGGGATTTATTAATGAATACATCACACTTAATTATGCCGGAAGCAGTGGTTCTGGATGAAGCAAATTATTCAAATACTTTTGGAAAATTTTCTCTTCAGCCATTAGAAAGAGGATTTGGAGTAACTTTAGGTAATTCTCTGCGAAGAGTACTTCTTTCTTCTCTGCCTGGTGCTGCAATTACTTCGGTTAAATTCAGCGGTATTTTACACGAGTTTACAACTATTCCCGGTGTAGTTGAAGATGTTTCTGAAATTGTGTTAAATCTGAAGCAGGTTAGAATGAAGTTTCTAACTAAGAAACCGAATAAGATAGACCTTTCATTCAATGGTGAAAAGGAGTGGACTGCTGCAGATATTCAGAAAGCAAGTAATGAAATAGAAATTCTTAATCCGGAACTGCATATTGCAACTTTAAATAAGGTCGCAAAATTTGATGTCGAGTTAAGAGTTGGCAAAGGAACTGGCTATGTTCCTGCTGTTGAAAATTCATCACCAGATCAGACAATCGGAGTTATTCCAATAGATTCTATTTTCACTCCGATAAAGAATGTTAAAATGACTGTTGAAAATGTTAGAATTGGTGATAAGAATGATTTTGAAAAACTTACACTTGAAATTTCAACCGACGGTTCTATTACCCCTGATGATGCACTTACTCAGGCTGCAAAAATTTTAAGAGAACACGTTCAACTATTTATTAATTTTGACATAGAACAGGAAGAAGAACAACCGGTTGCTCAAAAGGATACCGAGTTTGATAGAATAAGAAAGATTCTTCTTACTCCTGTTGATGATCTTGAATTGAGCGTAAGATCTCACAACTGTCTTAAAGCTGCGAACATAAAAATTCTCGGTGATCTTGTAAGAAAAGATGAGTCAGAAATGTTAAAGTTCAGAAATTTTGGAAGAAAATCTCTTGCAGAACTGATGGAAATAGTGGAAGATCTCGGGATAGAGTTTGGAATGGATGTAGACAAATATCTCAAAGCAGAAGCAGAACCTAAATAAAACGATAAAGGTAATCAGATGAGACATAATGTTAAGGGAAGAAAATTAGGAAGAACAGCAAGCCATCGTAAAGCTACTTTGACTTCGCTGATAACTTCTCTTCTTAAGCATAAAAGAATTAAAACCACGCTTGCCAAGGCTAAGGAAACCAGAGGCTTTGCTGAAAAACTCGTTACTAAAGCTCGCAAAAATGATTTGAATGCAAAAAAACAGGTAATGGATGTAATTAAAGATAAAGAGGTAGTGAAAGAATTATTTTCAGAAATTATTCCTAAGATAGGTGACCGTCCCGGTGGTTATACTCGTGTTGTAAAGTTAGGTCATCGGATGGGTGATGCAGCTCAAATGGCAGTTCTTGAACTTGTTGATTACAACGAAGTTGTTACGGCAAGAGCTGAGCAGCAAAAAGAAAAGAGAGAAGCTAAGGCTAAAGCAAAAGAAGAGAAAGCTAAAGCTGAAAAAGAAGATAAACTTCTTGAACAGCAGGCAGCTGAAACTCCTTCAAAATAATAAATTTATTTTTTTGTATTATAAGAGTAATCGAAATCATCGGTTACTCTTTTTTTATTTAAAATGTTTAAAGATATCTATTTCTTAAAATCTGTTTTTGTCCTTGATGATCTTCCCGGATCTGAATTGCCTCAATTAATTTTGTGTGGAAGGTCAAACGTTGGCAAATCTTCTTTTATTAACAGCATCTCTAACAGGAAAGGTCTCGCAAAAACAAGTTCTACTCCGGGTAAAACGAGATCAATAAATTTCTACAACGCAGAGAACCATTTCTTTATTGTTGATTTGCCGGGATTTGGTTATGCAAAGACAAGTCAGAAGGAAAGAGAAAAGTGGGGAAAACTGGTTTCAGAATACATTCTTCAATCTGAAAAGATTCATCATGCATTTCACTTAATAGATTCAAGATATGAACCAACCGAACTGGATAAACAACTGAATATCTGGTTGAAGAGTGCGGATTTAAATTACTCGGTTATACTTAATAAAGCAGATAAACTTAATCAATCCGAAATTCACAAAGCAATCAGAGCTATCATTAAAGTTTTCTCTGAGCTTGAGTTAAATAAAAATCTCTTTCTCTATTCTTCAGTGACCGGCAGGTGGAAGAAACCCGTTCAGAAAAGAATTTCGGAACTGTTCTTTTAAATTGTATCAAATGTTATTTTTTAATAATTAGTTGTTAAATTTATTTCGCAAATAAATTTTTCCTATTTAAACCGTCATATGCTTGATAAAAGACAACGCAAAAGAATTTTAATTTTTCTGGTTATACCTGTGCTTGCGGCTGGTTTATTCATCAGCGATGACACTACTATCAGACTTATCATAATTGGTCTTCTCATTGTTTATGTTGCATTCATAATTTTTCTCAGAGATTCAGTAAGGTTTTCCGGAGGATATTCTATTTCTGAAAGTGAAGAGGCTATCAGTGAACCCGTATCTTCTTCGGGCTCTGATCTTGAGGAATCCTTTAAAATTGTATCTAAGAATAATAGAGTTGATGTTATAACTGATGAGAATTACAAGCCTGAGTACGGTGTATCAAAAACAACACTTAAACCTCCCGACCTCAAAGAACGGTTTGATGAAATAGTCAAAGAGACTCTTCCCCCGGGAACAGGTCACGATGAACAGTTTGGTTTTGTGATTGAAAGAATGTTAACTGTAATGTCCGAACTTTATAATGCACATTCGGTTATATATTTCTGGCATAACAAAAGAAAAGAAAAATTAATAATCGAGAAGTTTATTTCTACATCAAACCAGCTAACCAAACGAAAATTTGATATTGAAGATGATGTCCTCAGTAAAATAGTTGAAAAAGGCGAACCTGAATTACTTACTGATATTTCCCGTGCAGCAGAGGCTGATGTAATACGATACTATGATTCACCGCAGGGAATAAAAAGTTTTGCCGGTGCTCCCGTTTTTTATAATAATGAACTTGTTGCTATACTAGCAATAGATTCAAAAGTTGAAGATGCTTTTGGAATAGAAACTATTTATTCACTCGGCAGATTTATTCGCCTGATAACAATGTTAATTGGGATTTTCGAGGAAAAATATTCTGATACTATTTCACAGAAAAGACTGGAAGGCTTATTAAAAATTCTGGGACCTGAAAATGAATTTGAGGATGAGAAGGAAATGATAAATGCTCTTCCTGAAGCACTGAAAAGTATGATTAAATGGGATGCTTTTGTTTTTATTTATTTCAACCCGATTGATAAAATATTTAAAACCGAAAAGGTTGAAAACACCACAGCTCTGAAATATATCGGAGTTGATCTGCAAATTGATTTAAATGGAACTCTTGTGGGGAAGTCAATAATAACGGGAATTCCTGTTAAAATAGATGATACTTCAGCCAGTGTTTATAAAAGATTTTCTCGCTCTGAAGATGTTTCGTTTGATGGTTCATTTGTCGCTATTCCTCTTATTTATAATAAACAAATTTATGGTGTTATTTGTTTTGAAAGTCTGAAGAAAAATGCTTACAGCAATAGTGATGTTCAATTCCTTAAAAAATCTTTAAACGTATTAGCTTATATAATCTATACTCATTCAACTCAAAAACTATTAAAGAACTTAACATCGGTTGATTTTGAAACCAGAGCGCTTAATGCTTCTTCCTTTAAAGAAAGACTAAATTCTGATCTGGTAAAGGCAAAACAACTTGAAGTTCCTGGTACAATAGCTTTGTTAAAAATTGATGACTTTATCGAACAGGAATCGTTGTTTGATGACAATCCATTACCAAAAGTTGTATCTGCTATATCAGAAATTATTTCAGATGAGATGACTCCTCTGAATCTTTTCGGCAGATTAGATGAACGAATTTTCGCCATCTACTTTTTTAATACTGCAACAAAGAACGTTTTTGTGTGGGCTGAAAAACTTCGCGTGAAGATTGCACGAAAACCTATTTCAGTAGTTTCAAAGCAAACTACATTTACGGTTTCAATTGGTATAGCATCAACAACGAACAAGGACAATGTTGATGAAGTGCTGTATAACGCTAATCTTGCATTGAATAAAGCTCTTGAAAAAGGTGGCAATGCTGTCCTGAATATAAATTAATTTAAACCATCACTTCGCGGCTGAAATGAAAAATTTCTTTGTAATTGTTCTTGATGGAGTTGGAATCGGTGCACTTCCCGATGCAGGCAATTACAATGATGAAGGGAGCAACACATTGTGCAATATTGCCGCAGCTGTAGGTGGTCTAAATTTACCAAATCTTGAATTACTCGGACTGGGAAATATTGAACCGATTGAGGGAATAAAAAGAGTAGAACATCCTCAAGCTTCTTTTGGTAAAATGTCTGAATTATCAAAAGGAAAAGATTCAACAACCGGGCACTGGGAACTTGCCGGCTTACAGGTCAAAACTGATTTTACTTATTTTCCGAATGGGTTTAATAGTGAAATCATTGATAGATTTCTTAAAGAAACAAATTGCAAAGGGGTTTTAGGTAATAAACCTGCTTCGGGAACAGAAATAATAAATGAACTTGGTAAAGAACATCTTGAAACAGGTTATCCTATCATTTATACTTCAGCCGATTCTGTTTTTCAGATAGCCGCTCACGAGGAAGTTATTCCGCTAAAAAAGCTTTATGAAATCTGTTCAATCACCCGTGAAAAAGTTCTAACACATCCTCTTCTGGTTGGAAGAGTAATCGCACGACCGTTTATCGGCGAACCAGGTAACTTTACAAGGACTAAAAACAGAAAAGATTTTTCGATTGATCCTCCTGAACCAACGATTCTTGACATACTTTCTGAAAATGATATTATTACTATTGCTGTTGGAAAGATTAATGATCTGTTCAACCATCGCGGAATTCAAAAACAATTGTTTACAAAATCCAACGAAGAAGGTTGTGAGCAATTACTAAGAATTTCAGGTGAAATGAAGGGTAGTTTTATTTTTGCAAATCTTGTAGATTTCGATGTGTATTTTGGACATAGAAACGATCCTGAAGGATTTGCAAAAAAACTTTCAGAGTTTGATAAGTTTCTTCCTGAGTTTCTTGAAAAGCTTGATGAAAGTGACAGGCTTGTAATTACTGCTGATCACGGGAATGATCCAACAACTCCAGGCACTGATCACAGTAGAGAATATGTTCCGCTGCTTTATTACAAGAAGAATTTTGTCGGAAGAAATCTCGGTGTAAGAAAAACTTTCGCAGATGTGGCAAAATCGGTTTCAGAGTTTTTCCGGGTTGATAACAAACTTTACGGTGTAAGTTTTCTGAATGAATAAAACTGAAGAAGTAAATTTTAATTCACTGTTCATAGATCTGGATGAGCGCAATAATGATAATGCTTTAACTCCGGGGCTTAATGAACTAAAGAACTCTGGTTTTTCAGGAGTTAATTTGGAAGTTAAATATTCAGCAAATCAGATTATTAAGAATTTATTTCTGGATATCGATTTATTTTTAAGAATCAAAAATGTTCAGGATCTTCCGGATTGGGTTATCGTTAAATTTATTTTAACCGCCGGAATCTTAAATAGCAGCGGTTTTGCAGATCGGATATCGAATGGTTAAATATCTATTGGAAACGGATGTTTTAGCTGATTATCTGACTTCGAATAAAGAAAATTATCTGTTAAAGCTGATGCAAACCGGAATATGTTTTACAACTGTATTGAATGCTGCTGAAATACTTGCTGTTTGTGAAAATGATTCCGAAAAATCAGCAGTCCGGAGTTTACTCGATTCACTAAAAGTGCTAGGTTTGCATTCAAGATATTCACTCAGTGTCCCGGAGTTTGCAAATAAAACCGGAAGTGTTCGCGACGCTCTTTTTGCAGTTGTTTCTTTAATAAATAAATTACCGATTGTAACTCTTAATGTTGATCGGTACAAAAAAACAAATTTAAAAATCATTCATCCACAAGAAGTGGGAGTTTAAATGTTTCTTGGAAGAGTTATAGGAACTGTATGGTCAACAAAAAAAGATGAACAACTTGTTGGCGCTAAATTTTTAATTGTTCGTGAAGTTACACTCGACTTAAAAGAGAAAGAGCGTTTTGTTGTTGCTGTTGACAGTGTTGGAGCCGGTGAAGGAGAAATTGTACTCGTAGCTACAGGCAGTTCTTCAAGAATGACCAGCTTTACAAAAGATAAACCTGTTGATGCTGTTATTATGGGAATTGTTGATAAGCTTGATGTAGCCGAAAAATAAATCAATTAATAAATTGGAATCAAATTGTTTCTGGGAAAAGTTATAGGAAATATCTGGGCAACAAGAAAGCATCCATCATTAAGCAATTTCAAGCTGATGATAGTTCAACCTTTAAATTCGGAATTTGAAAAAACCGGTGATCCAATCATTGCGGTGGATACTGTTGGTTCCGGACCGGGAGAATTTATTTATTATATCACTGCATCAGAAGCTGTAATTCCATTGCCTGTTGATATGGCGCCTGCGGATGCATCAATTGTGGGAATTATTGATTCTATTAATTCTGAAAAATTAATAAAGAGCAAGCTGTGAAAATCACGAAGCAGTTTACAAACCGGGAATCTCAATCTCTTGATAAATATTTCCACGAAATAGGAAAAGTTGAACTGCTCACACCCGAGCAGGAAATTGAGCTTGCAGTAAAAATTAAGCAAGGTGATGCTGAAGCACTTGAAAAGTTAACAAAGGCTAATTTGCGTTTTGTTGTTAGTGTGGCAAAACAGTATCAAAACCAGGGACTTTCTCTCGGTGATTTAATAAATGAAGGAAATCTTGGACTGATAAAGGCAGCACGAAGATTTGATGAAACCCGCGGATTCAAATTTATTTCTTACGCCGTCTGGTGGATACGGCAATCAATTATGCAGGCTCTTGCCGAACAATCCCGTATTGTAAGACTTCCACTTAACAGAGTTGGTGCATTAAATAAAATTGGTAAAGCATATAGCAATCTTGAGCAGGAATTTGAAAGAGAGCCCAGCTCAGAAGAACTTGCAACCGAGCTTCAAATGGATGTCGATGATATTTCGGAAGCTATGACTCTATCCGCGAAACATCTTTCTATGGATGCACCATTTGCACAGAACGAAGAAAACCGGCTTCTCGATGTGCTTGAAAACGAAGAACTTCCGGCGCCTGACACTTTGTTGATGTCTGAATCTCTTAAAGAGGAAGTTGAGAGAGCATTATCAAAACTTGCTGAGCGTGAAGCCGAAGTTATTAGACTCTATTTTGGTCTGAACACTGACGAACCGTTAACTTTAGAAGAAATTGGCGATAAGTTTAATCTTACAAGAGAAAGAGTTCGTCAGATAAAAGAAAAAGCAATCCGCCGGCTAAGGAATACTACCCGCAGTAAAGAGTTGAAAAAATATCTGGGTTGAGATTGAGTTACTCATTCCTGAAAATATTTTTTTCTTTAATCTCACTTCTAATATTAATTTCAGCGTGTTCATCAAGTAACACAACCAGGTACGGTAAAAAATCAGAAGATGAAGAATCCAAAAAATCTTCAATCAGGTTTACATCTGCCGATGATTCCTTAATAGTTGATTTAAATCTTGATTTAAAAGATCCTGATGACCTTCCGGCAGAAGATCCGGATGTGGATATTTCGAGTCTTCTGACCACGAATCAGAACAATGAGAACATTGATATTCCAGGATTTGATTACACAACCATCAGGGAGAAAATGCTGATGGAAGTAATAAAGTATTTAAATACACCTTATAAATATGGTGGAAATACAAAAGATGGTATGGATTGTTCTGCATTCACACAGATATTATACAAAGATGTTTTTAATATACCACTTGAACGTTCAGCAAGACTCCAATTTAACCAGGGCAGAGAAGTATCAGCTAAAAATGAATTGATGTTTGGTGATCTTGTATTTTTTAATACGCGAAAAAGAGTAAAACCCGGACACGTTGGAATTTATATTGGGGATAACCTCTTTGCTCACGCAAGTACAAAAAAGGGGGTTACAATCACTTCACTGGATTATGAATATTATTCACGAACTTATATGGGTGCAAGAAGGTTTGAAATGAATGGATTGACGGAGAAAACCCAATAACTATTTTATTAACCTAATCTGAAATTAAAAAGCCGTTCCTTTTGAGAACGGCTATTAAGTTTTAAATGTTGGATTATATTAACTGCATCCAGAAGTAGAGCCGCAAGTCATACACTTTAAGCAAGTTCCGTTTCTTACCATAGTCATACTTTGACATTCGGTGCAGATATCTCCGGTGTAGCCTCTTTCGATCGCCATTTTAACCTGTGTGTTTATTTCAGATTTTTTACTTGCTGCTGCTGGTATATCCCGTTTAAGGTGAGGGTTCTGAGTTCTTGATGGAGCTGAGAACCTGTCATCAATATTATCTTTATCGAGTTCAACGAGTCTTTCGCTTACAATCTCTTCACTTATAAAATCCGGTTCAGCAAACTTTTTCACGATTCCGGGAGAAGCTTTTGATTTAATTTCTTCGGGTTCAATGTGTGCAAGATCATTTCTGCTTAAGTAAGTAACTGCCAGTTCTCTGAAAATATAATCAATAACCGAGGTTGCCATTTTGATTTTTTCATTTCCGGTAACAATTCCGCTTGGTTCAAATCTTGTAAATACAAAAGCATCTACAAACTCTTCGAGCGGGACTCCATGCTGTAACCCAAGTGAAATAGAAATTGCAAAACAATTCAATAAGCTCCGGAATGCAGCACCTTCACGATGCATATCAATGAATATTTCTCCGATCTGTCCGTTATCATATTCACCGGTTCGGATATAAACTGATTGACCGTTAATCTTTGCTTTTTGTGTGTAGCCCGATCGTCTGTCCGGCAATCGTCTTCTCTTTGCAATGTATCTGTGAATTATTCTCTCAGCAACTTTGACCATATCGTTCTTCTCTTTGTCTTCAATAAGCGCTTCAATATCTTCTTCACTCAAAGTATTTAACGGCTGAGAAAGCTTTGAACCATCCCTGTACAAAGCATTTGCTTTAACGCCAAGCTTCCATGATTGCATATAGGCATCTTTTACATCTTCAATAGTTGACTGATTTGGAAGATTGATTGTTTTTGAAATTGCGCCGGAAATAAAAGGTTGTGCAGCAGCCATCATTTTTATGTGAGCCATTGCACGAATGAATCTTGTGCCTTTCTTGCCGCATTTGTTAGCACAATCAAAAACCGGATAGTGTTCATGTTTCAGAAAAGGAGCACCTTCAATTGTCATTGTGCCGCAAATATAATCGTTAGCAGAAGCAATTTCCTGTTTGGAAAATCCTATTTCTTCCAACAAGTTAAAGTCAAACCTATCAATTTTTTCCTCTTCAATTCCAAGATTATCTATAATAAAATCAGTTCCGAGTATGAACTTGTTAAAAGCGAAACCAATCTCAAATACTGAAGGGAGAATTTTTTCGATTTTAGCTAATGCTTCCTCGGTAAATCCTTTTGCTTTTAATGATTCAGGATTTATGTAAGGACTACCCTGTAAAGATCCGTTACCATTGGCATACTTAACTATTTCATTGATCTGATCTTTATTATATCCTAATCTTTCAAGAGCAGGAGGAATGGATTGATTAATAATTTTAAAGTATCCACCGCCTGCAAGCTTTTTGAATTTCACGAGTGCAAAATCTGGTTCAACTCCGGTTGTGTCACAATCCATCACAAGTCCGATGGTTCCAGTGGGTGCAATAACAGTAACCTGTGCATTTCTGAATCCAAACTGATCGCCAAGTTCCAAAGCTCTGTCTGCATCTTCTCTTGCAGCTTTTAACAGATCGGAAGGGCAGTATTTGGGATTTATACCAACAGGATAAATTCTGAGATTTTCGTATTCTTCGTTAGGAACATTATAAGCTGCACGTCTGTGATTTCTGATTACACGAAGCATGTGCTTTTTGTTTTGCTTATAACCAGCGAATGGACCTAACTCTTTGCTCATCTCAGCAGAAGTTGCATAGGCTGTCATATGCATTATTGCTGTAAGTGCACCACAAATAGCGAATCCTTCGTTACTGTCATATGGTATTCCCTGGAGCATTAATAAAGTACCAAGGTTTGCATAACCCAATCCGAGAGTCCTGTACTCATAACTTAGTTGTGCAATATTTCTGCTGGGAAATTGTGCCATCATCACACTAATCTCAAGAACAATCGTCCATAGTCTTGTAACATGTCTGTATTGATCGACATTAAATTTCTTTTCTTTTGGGTTATAAAATTTGACAAGGTTCATTGAAGCAAGATTACAAGCTGTGTCATCTAGGAACATATACTCGCTGCAAGGATTTGATGCTCTTATTTCTCCGCTCTCAGGGCAGGTATGCCAGTCATTAATAGTGCTGTGAAATTGAATTCCGGGATCAGCAGAGTACCAAGCTGCATACGCAATATCGTTCCAAAGATCTCTTGCTCTCAATGTCTTACAAGGTTTGGGTTTTCTGTTTTCTTCTTTTGCTTTTCTTTTCTCTACTCTCCAGTATAGGTCCCAATCTTTATCATCAAGCACTGCATTCATAAAATCATTGGTAACTCTTATTGAGTTGTTTGAATTCTGTCCTGATACTGTGGCATAAGCATCTGAATTCCAGTCAGTATCGTATTCAGGGAATTCAATTGATTTGAAACCCTGTTTTGCAAGTTGAATTACGCGTTCGATATAATTATTGGGTATCATCGCTTTGCGGGCTTCAAGCACAGCAGATTTTAATTTTTTATTTACATTTTTATTGAACCGATCATTTTCCGGATGCTCGGAATGACAAGCAGTCATTATATTATTCAGATGGAAATTGGCAAGCTTGGAGCCCGCAACCATTGAAGCAACTTTTTGTTCTTCAACAACTTTCCAGTTTATAAATTCTTCAATATCAGGATGGTCAAGGTCAAGTGTTACCATCTTTGCAGCTCTTCTTGTGGTACCACCGGATTTAATTGCACCTGCTGAACGATCACCAATTTTGAGGAACGACATTAAGCCTGAGGATTTTCCACCTCCGCTGAGAGGTTCATTATTTCCTCTTAAATCAGAAAAGTTTGATCCGGTTCCCGATCCGTATTTAAATAATCTGGCTTCACGCACCCACAGGTCCATTATTCCACCTTCATTCACTAAATCATCACTAACGGATTGAATAAAACAAGCGTGAGGCTGCGGATGAGTATAAGCATCCGTTGAGGAAACCATTTCACCGGTTTGATAATCAACATAATAATGACCTTGTGAAGGTCCGGTAATTCCGTAAGCCCAGTTTAAACCAGTGTTAAACCATTGCGGACTGTTAGGAGCTGCAAACTGATTTGCAAGCATATAAATAATTTCATCATAAAATGCTTTTGCATCTTCTTCAGAGTCAAAATACTTACCCTTCCATCCCCAGTAAGTCCAGCATCCGGCTAATCTGTGAAAAACCTGCCTTGCATCACGTTCTGAAGTGAAACGGTCATCTTCAGAAAGAGTGTTAAGGCGTTCTTTATCAGCGACGGAAGGTTGTAACCATACCGGAATTCCTTCCTCGTTAATTTTTACTAAAAGTTTAGGAATGCCGGCTTTTCGAAAATATTTTTGAGCAATAATATCTGTTGCTACCTGAGACCAGCTTTCCGGAACACTTACGTCATCCATTCTGAATACGGTTGATCCATCCTGGTTTTTAATTTCTGATGTACGCTTTACAAATTTGATTGATGATAGTGGGTCTTTCCCAGCCGTGGTGAACAGTCTTTTTACCTGCATCAAAATCTCTCCGTTTTAGATTTGAAAATATTTAGGTAATAAATTTTATTTATAAGTAGAAGGATATTCACTTAATAACTAATTATTTTTAAGTAACAAAAAAACTATTAAAATGATTTTTGAGTTGGAGCTTAAAGGAAGTAAAAACTTCTTTAAAGAAGAAACAGCATCACAAGTTTTCAAAATATTTTTTACTCCAACAAGGCAACACTAACTTGGTGATATTTTTTAAAAATTGCAAATTAAATTTTACCTGAATCAAAAAAATATTTTTGCAGAAATCTGTTTTAAATTTTGATTTGAATATAAAAATTTTATGGAACAAATTTAAATGTATAGGTTTGTTATTGAACAGTTAATTGTTTTTATTAAACAACAGCATTTTTAAAAATGAAAACAGAAAGAAAATAATTACACTTGACAGATAAAGTAATTCAAATACAGGGGTTGATAAAACGCTTCAAAGACTTTTACGCTGTTGATGAATTGAGCTTTGATGTTTACAGAGGTGATGTCTTTGGATTCCTCGGACCCAACGGTGCCGGAAAGAGTACCACAATAAGAATGATTCTTTCTCTTATTTCTCCAACTTCCGGAACGATTAAAATTTTTGACAAATCTTTGAAGGAAACTCGAAGAGAAATTCTGGCAAATGTTGGTGCCATTGTTGAAAAACCAGACTTTTATCTTTACCTGTCTGCAATAAAAAACCTTGAAATTTTAGCGAAAATCTCAGGAAAAGTGGTTCCAAAGAACAGACTTTATGAACTTCTTGACCTTGTTGGGCTGAAAGATCGCGCTAAAAGCAAAGTCAAAACATATTCACATGGAATGAAACAAAGACTCGGAATTGCACAGACGTTATTGCATAATCCTGAATTGATTGTTCTTGATGAACCAACAACCGGTCTTGACCCGCACGGGATGAAAGAAATAAGAGATTTAATAATTCATCTTAGTAAAGAAGAAAACAAAACAATATTTCTATCTTCACATATTCTCTCAGAAATTGAACTTGTGGCAAACAGAATGATAATCATTGATAAAGGGAAAAAAATTGTTGAAGGTGAAGTTGATTCATTACTGAATAAAAATAGTCTGTCTGTTACTGTTGAAGTGAATGATATTGAAAAAACCTTAAGTGTTTTGATGAATACAAAATGGTATGCAAATATTAATTCCAGCAGCTCAAATAAATTCAGTATTGTTCTAGAGCAAAAAGAAATTCCATTACTGAATAAATTCCTGGTGGAAAATGGTATTATGGTGAATGCTTTGGTTCCGGTCAGATCTCTGGAGGATTATTTTCTGAGCATTACAAAAGGTGCAAAATGATTTTTACTTTAATCATAATTGAACTGCTCAAAATATTCAGGAAATGGCGAACATATATCGGCTTCATTGCTATCGGAATACTTGTTCCGCTGCTTCATCTGGCAATGTATCTGGAAGGGCAGAAATCACTCGATTTTATTACACGCGGATTAAGAGATTCTTTCATCCTCGTTGGAAATCTTCTGAATGGTTACTGGATTTCTTATATCATTCTTAACGCTTTAATAATTCACATCCCATTTTTAATTACACTGGTTGCAGGGGATCTTCTTGCCGGTGAAGCTACTGCTGGCACTTATAGAATATTGGTTACGAGACCGGTTTCCCGGATGCAAATAGTCACTTCAAAATTTCTGGCAGGTACTATTTATACCGGTTCTCTGATTATCTGGCTTGCAATTATGAGCCTGGTTGTTGGTTTGTTTATTTTCGGCAGTGGTGAATTGATAGTTGCCGGAAATCAATCAATAATAATATTTGAAAAAAATGATATTCTCTGGAGATTTCTTCTTACCTATGGGTTTGCAATTTTAAGTATGACTGTTGTCTGCAGTCTTGCAATTTTATTTTCTTCATTAGTTGAAAATGCTATCGGACCGATTGTTTCTACAATGGCAGTCATAATCATTTTTATAATTCTCTCAGCTTTTGATGTTGAAATTCTCAGAGAGATAAGACCTTACCTGTTCACCAATTATATGCTGGACTGGCGAGAGTTTTTTAACATACCTCTGGATTTTTCAGAAATAACTAAATCCATATTGGTTTTAAGTGGACACATAATATTATTTTTCTCAGCAACTTCTTACATTTTTTATAAAAAAGATATACTCAGTTAAAATGAAATTGACATCCCATATGTTCTGTAAAATACTAACTTATGTTATTCTAATTAGCATTGTTGGATTTACTCAGACAAAAAATCCGGAAGAGATTCTTGAAAAGGTCAAAACTGAATTTGAAAAAATTGAAGATTACCGGGCAAATATTAAGATTAAAGTGGATGTTGATTTTCTTAAAATGCCGGATAGGGAAGCAACCATTTTTTATAAGAAACCTGATAAATTTCATATTGATTCAGATAACTTTGCTTTGCTGCCAAAATCCGGATTAAATTTTTCACCTCTTGGATTCCTTAATTATAAGTACACTTCGTTTTATGAAAGAGAAGATACCATCAATGGAATAATTACTTCGGTAATTAAAGTGATTCCATTGGAAAGCAGTGCAGATGTAATTCTGAGCACTTTTTGGATTGATACAAAGAGAAATATTATAATTAAAGTTGAATCTTCACGAAAACCGCAGGGCACATTTACTATTGATTTAAAGTATCTGAAAACGGAAGAAGGCTTTTTCCTTCCATCATCTATGGTTTTCAGTTTTACCGTGGATCGTTCTGCCTTACCAAAAAGATTTAATGAGGATGCAATTTCCAAATCAGAAAAAACAAATAAAGACGATAAAGATGCTGAAACGGGGAAGGTTTATTTGACATATTCGAACTATAAAGTAAACACGGGATTAAAAGATGAGATTTTTATTGAGAACGAATCTAAAAAATAAAAATGGGCGGTCGGAAATTTTTATTACACAATGATAGTGAGGGCATAACATTGTTTGAAAGCTTCCCGACCGCCCGAATCTGATTACTAGGAGGCTACTCTTTTTTAAAAGAGGTAATCAGATCTTGGGAGGAGAATATGTTATTCTTCTGACACAAATATTAATTAAAAAAGAATTGGAAAAAAGGCATAATTTTGTCAATAATTTTTCCTCAAATTTTATTCAAATTAAATTGTTTTACATTCTGCCTGTTTTTTTACTGAACACTTAACAATCAATGTATATTAATTATTCAGCAAACACTTTTTTGAAAATGTTTTGCATTTCCATCCAGGACTCATTATCCGCTTTTTCATTATAAGCCAGAGGCATATTAAATTTTTTCCCGAGGCTATCGGCATTAGGGTTCGTAAAGCTATGAATTGCACCCTCGTAGTTTATAAATTTATACCGGACTTCAGCATCTTCCATTTCTTTTTTAAACGCATCAATTTGTTCCTTAGTCACGAATGGATCATCCGCACCATTGCAAACAAGAACGAATGCTTTAACTTTTCCTTCCGCAGCAGGAGTAATTGCCTGAATTCCACCATGAAAACTTGCAACTGCTTTCAAGTCCATTCCTATCCGTGCCATATGTAAAACAACTGCACCACCGAAACAATAACCAATCGCTGCAATATTATTTTGATCAACTGTTTCTCGCTGTTTCAGAAAATTGTAAGCTGCCAAAAACCTTTCTTCACCGGTTTTTACGTTATTAAAAATAGCACCTGCAAATTTCTGAGCGTCTTCGGGATGATCAGCAGTTTTGCCATCACCATACATATCAAGTGCTAATGCAGTGTAACCAAGCTCTGCGAGCATTCTTGCACGATTACGGGCGTAATCATTATGTCCCCACCATTCGTGGACGACAATAACTCCCGGTCTTTTGCCCTTAATATTATTGTCATAAACTAAAAAACCTTTAAGAGTGGTACTATCCGAAGTATATACTACCTCTTGTTCAGTTAAATCAGTTTTCTGCTTGTCAGTTTCGGAACAGGAATAAAATAAAAGAGTGATTAGAACCGTCGTGCTGAGAGCTAGTATTTTCATAGTTCCTCCTTGCTATTGATTGAATTATTGATTTAATCTCTGTGAACAGTATCTGGTGAAAATGCTGGTAAGCACACTGCAACATACTCAGCACCATCAGGATTTGGTGTGCTGTATCTTATCCATTCACCGGCATAAGTTAAAATAGCCTGACCAGCATTCACGTTAAAAACACTTTCTTTCGTTTCAACTCTCAACATTCCCTTAAGTACTAATGTGTATTCATCAAATTCAGGTGTTTGACCAGGTTCTTCCCAACCTGCAGTGCTTGTCATCTTCGCAATGCTGAGTTGATCTGTTGAAGAATTTACTCTTCCGATAAATTCCTGGATGATTTTTGGTTTGTTCCCTGCAGCTGCAACTATTGTTGGTTTGGAAATAAGTTTTGGCATTCTTAGAAATTATTTCTATTCAATTTATTTTTTCTTTTGAGCTTTAAGTTTTCGATATCGTTTGATCGCACGACGAATGGTCGCCTCACGGTAAGATTTATCTTTATAATATTTCAATAAAGCTCTTTTTCTGGCAGATTCACGATATTTTTTATTTTCTTTATATCGTTTATTAACCTTTGCAAGAATTTCATCCCGATTCTTATCGTAATATGTCCCTTTTTTTCGTTTCATCTTAATTACTATTCGTGCATTTCTTTGAACTCACCTGCTATTCGGGTAAAAATATAAATTGAAATTATACCTAAAATAAAATTACCTGCAAGACAAAACCAAACATACTCGGGATTTCCGGAATCCCGGAAATAACCGTAGAGCGATGTATAAGTTATGCCGCTAAGAGCTCCGCCCAAACCAGTTGCTAAAAAGTTTGTGCCCATATAAAGACCGGCTTTTTCCTTCGGTGCAAGCCACATTATATATTCCTGTATTCTTGGTGAAGAAATCATTTCTCCAACAGCAAATAAAAATATTCCAAGGAAAACAACTTCAGGTGACGATAAATATGCATAGCCAATTGTAAACATTCCCGATGCAGCTACAAACAAACCGAAGCTGAAAGATGGAATAGCTTTGAATCTTTCAAAAATCCGTGAAATAAAAATCTGAAAAATCATTATGATGTACCCGGTGTGAGCTATCGTTTCGCCTAATAATCTTTTCGTTCCTTTTTCATCTTCAGCAGAGAGGATGTTAGAAAACCAGGTTGGAAAGATATTATCAATCACAAGATACAAACGTACTGTATCAAGATTTTTATCAACATAAACTGCAACAAGGTTGAAAAACGACCACAAAGGGAGCCAGAACATAAGACCGAGCAAAATCAGAAATATCAGAAACTTTATATCAGATAATGCAACATACATATCCTGAAATTTATTCCTGAGTGTTGCACTACCAATTTCGCGTTTCGGTTCTTTATAAAAAAAGATTGTAATCAACAGCATCAATCCGATACCAATGGCAGCTGCAATGAAAGCATGATTCCAGGAAATAGCTCGCAGCTTTCCAGCAACAACAGGTCCGAATGAAGCGCCGATGTTTACCATAGCATAAAAAATTCCAAAGCCAAGTGTCTTATTGGATGAATCAGTAGTTACTCTCACAGTTCCGGATATCAAAGGTTTGAATATGCCTGCTGCAAAACCAATAGCCAGCATTGTTAATGCAATACCTGTAAAAGATTTCGTAAATATTAGTAATAGTATTGTCGGAAGATATGCCAGATAAGAAATAATCAGTACTTTTTTAAAACCGTATTTGTCAGCAAATGTACCTGAGAAAATCGGAGTGGCATAAGAAAACAAAAGAAATAAACTCTGTACGATTCCAAGCTGCCCTTTTGAGAAGCCAAGATATTCCATATATATTCCAAAGCCGAGATAAATACCGTAGTAAGCAAATCTTTCGAGTACTTCAATACAATTTGCAATCCAAAATACAAAAGGGAATTTTGTTCTGTTCTTCAATAATGTTTTCCTTGGTTAATGAGAAATTTTAATGAACAAGAGGAAGAAAAATTAAACCTTTAGCGCAGTGGCTGCTCGTTCATAATCTTCAGGTCTTACATAAAGCAAATATCCAAAGCTGCCTCTGCTGTCTGTTACACCGTTGGATGCATATACATTAACATTAGCTTCATAAAGCAACTGATGGATTTGTGCCAGCGCACCAAGTTCATCATCTCCCTGAACAAGAATAGCCGGATGTGGTCCATCAAGAGTAAATTTAGAACGCTTTGCTTCTGCTACAAACTTTTCAGGTACATCAGGAAAAATAGTAAGCTGTGTTCTGTTAGGACCAATTGGTATAGCAGTAAACGCCAGAAGGTTTATTCCGCTTTTCTCTAATTGTGATAGAAGTTTGTACGCTTCACCCGGTTGATCAACGACTGTGCAGTAGAAATAATCCACTTTACTAATCTTGAATGACATATGTCCTCCTGAATATTAGTTAAATATTATGATGTTCAAAAGGCAAACTAAGTAATAATATTTGGTTTTTCAATACAGGAGATAATAAAAAATGATAATTTTCATTTCGATAAAAATAAATTTTGCAATCAAATAAATGGCAAGAACAAAACTTCAAAGAATCACTAAAGCAAATGAACTCCCGAATGTATTCAGTTTAAAGGCTACTGATCTCAACGATGCATTAAAAAGTTACTTTAAATCTGATTTGCCTTTTACAGTTGAAATTGGCTGTGGACACGGAGATTATTCAGTTGAATTAGCAAAAAAATTTCCGCAGAGAAATTTTATCGGTATTGACATTAAAGGAGCAAGAATTTTCAGTGGTGCAGTGAAAGCGCTTAATCTGAATTTAATTAATGTTGCATTCATTCAGGCGAGAGTTGAAAAGTTAAGCGAGATTTTTCATAAAAAGTCGATTGAAGAAATATATATCCCTTTCCCTGATCCTCATGCCCGCAGAACCAGTCAAAAAAGAAGATTAATTTCTCCATTCTTTCTTAATATTTATAAAGAACTATTAATTGATTCAGGTTTGCTGCACTTTAAAACAGATAATGAAAATTTATTTCATTATGCAGTAAAAAGTATTTCAGACTCGGGATGTAAAATTATCCGTTCAACTGAAAATTTGTATGAGGATAACGAAGTTTTAAATGATTCTGAAATTATAACCAGTTATGAAAGACATTACATAAATGAAGGCAGAAAGATCAAGTACATTTGTTTTAAGTTTAAATTAGCTCAGAATAACTTTAAGTTTGAATTAGACATTTAAAAAATTCCACTAAATAATTTCACAATTAATTTTTTGGAGGATTATATGAAACTTCGGTTTACATTCTTATTACTTGCTTCCATATTAACAAATCCTTGCTTCACTGATAATATCTTTTGCCAAGCTAAAGATTTTGTTGGGACCAGAATTGTTCAGAAAGATGGAAATATCTCTCTGGAAACTTTCCCGGAAAGAAATAACGGTCGAATAGAATCGCTCAATGATCATTTGGTTGGAATGAACAATACCAACGGAGAACGGTTTGTGCTGGGAGGTTCAGTTCTTTGGTCAAATCAGGATCCTGTTGCTATTGCAAATGTGGTTTCGTTAAATGATGCAGGCAGTTCAGCACTTACCGGTTGGGGATTAAACAATATGAGAGTTTCTCTCTATTCAGATGCGAATGGAAACCCTCTCTGGAATTTTCTAACCGGACAGTATGATCCTTTTGTAGCTATTTCCGGTGATGGTTCAAAGATAGCTGCAACCGGCGGGACGCATTTCTATATGTTAAATCCTGTAAATGGAAATGTTGACTTTCAATTTGCTATGCCGGATTCTTTATATGCTTCTTTTGTAGCTTTATCACGTGATGGTTCAATAGCCGTAGTTTTAGCAAATGCCTGGGGGAGTTCCTCCACATACAGAGCTTACGCATTTAATCTTTCGGGTACGCCTTCTGTAATGTGGACTTATGATGTTCAGGTAAGTGAGATTGCTAATTGGGCCGGAGTTGACTTTTCTGCTTCCGGCTCTCATGTGGCAATTACCGGTAGAAATCATCTTTATGTTTTTAATAGCAATAATGGAACATTAATCTGGGATCATTTTATAGATAATACTGAATCCGCGCCCGGGATTAGCGGAGATGGCAAAGTGGTTGTTACTGCAGATAACAGTGGGTTTGTTCAAACCTGGAGATTTAATTCCCAGACTAATGAATACTTTTTATTGTGGCAGTACAAGGTACCACCTTCAGCCTTTAGTAGCTGGGCTTCCTCTGTTGATATTTCTGCTGATGGTAATACGATTGTGGCGGGCTCATTAATATTTCCTGCTTCCGGATATGAAGGTTCTGTAATGTGTTTTGATACTTATGGCAACGGAACCCCGAAATGGATATTCAGCAGCGCCGGTGATTTAGTTGATGATATTTCGCTTTCAGATGACGGGAAAGTTGCTGCAGCAGTTACCTGGGGTGATTTAGCTCATAGCCGTCCTGATCTCATGGTATTCGATACCCAAACTGGCATACTTACATTTAATGTTATTACCCCTGGATCATTTTTTACATGCGATATAACTCCCGATGGTAAAAGAGTATTTGCAGGAGGTAAAGCAGTACACGCCCGTGAATTTGGAAATGGTGGACGCATTTATTTATGTGATATTCAGCTTGGAGGTGGTAATGTTAGTGGAAACGTTAATCTGACAAATACGGGTGATGATAGCGGCGTCATCGTAAAAGCAGTGGGCACCGCACGCAGTGCAGTAACCGATATAAATGGAAATTATTTAATTGAAAATATTCCACCGGGCACTTACACAATAACTGCAGAGAAACCGGGATATAATTATGGATCGGTTGCAAATGTTGTTGTCACTGAGGGGAACACAACTACCGGTGTTAATTTTTCTCTCAATCCTTTTACTACTCAACCACCGACACTCAGCGCCTCAAATGGATTGGTTGGGCATATTTTATTAAACTGGACTTCACTTTTTCCAAATCCTGAAAGAGAAAGAGAAATTGCATTAATGGTAGGTGATGAACTTCAAGATGATTATTTCACTTCAAAAGATATTAGATCAGCAAACGAAAGTAAGAATTCAGATAAAGATGGTATAACAGATATTCCTTTGTTTTTAGCAGACAGTATTGCTGTTTACCGGAGTATGGTTTCCGGAGGTCCTTATCAAAAGATTGCAGCTGTTCCTGCCACTCAATCAAGTTATGCTGATTCAAATGTTTTTGCTTTGAAGAATTATTATTACATCGTAAATATTTTTAACGAAACCGGACAAAGTATTTATTCAAATGAAGCATCAGGAAAAGTAAGTGATTCACTGCTGACTTTTAGTCTTGATGTTCCGCAAGCATCTGTTCCTTCTATTGATGGTGTTCTATCACCAGGTGAATGGGATGATGCATTTAAACTTGATATATCAGATATTTTTGGATATGGTGGCGGGGTCCCAAGACCTCAAGGTTCTGTTTATATGTATTTAAAATTTGATGACATTAACGATATGCTTTATATAGGAGGTGAAGATTTTCTGAATCCAACTCTTGATGATAATGAGGGTTTTGGATTATACTTTGATGATAATAACAATAATGTATTTGATGCTGCACCGCCGTTTGTTCTTGAAGGTAACTTCTGGGCTTACTGGCATCCGGGCGGAAGTGATTTACGTTTCAGAACAATTCCTGGTTATGTTGTTACATCAATTCAAGGAGCGCAGGTGAATTTTTCTGCTTCTGCCGGTCATCTTCAGGGAGAAGTTGCTATACCAATGGGATTCCTTGAAGGATATCAGCTTCAGGTTTTTGGTCCTGATAAAATTACCGGACTTGGAGCTTTCTTGATTGCAAGACAGGGAGGTGCTGCAGTATTTAACGGATGGTGGCCTCAAACTATGAACACGGTTTTTAATCCACAATATTTTGGCGATCTCGGAATTGATGTTTCATTACTTGCACCACCACAGGCACCATCAAACATCAATGTTACCCGTCAGGGAGAAGATCTTCTTTTGACCTGGAATGATCCGGTTCTTGGAATAAATAATGATCCGCTTCCGGTTCCACCAACAATTGTTATTTATAAAAACGGGGAATTGTTAACTACTCTTGCATCCGGTGTTGAATCTTTTCTTGATAATGATGTTTATTGTGTTGCGTGGTACGAATATCAATTAAAAGCTTTTATAATTGACGGCAGTGATACATTAGCAGGTCCTATCAGTACCCCGGTTGGTAATTTTGCTTGTGAAGAACCAGCTGTTGTCCCGATTAGTTATGATGATGGTAACTGGAATAGTTTTTATGTTGCAAGCTTTTCCTGGGAAGAAAATAAATTTGGCATTCGGTTTACTCCATCATCCTATCCGGTTTATGTGAGAAGACTTAAAACAATTGTAAACGGAGATGATCCGTTTGATTTTACGATTCAAAGGGATAATGGTGGAATACCGGGTGAAATTATTGCAGGACCTTACCGGGTCTATGATACAAATCCGGCACAGGTTGGAAACATAATTAAAAATGTTCCCGGAATTGATCCTCCTGAAATTACTCAAGGTGATTTCTGGGTTGTAATCAACTGGCTTGAACAAACTCCCGGCGCTCCGGGTATTGGTGCAGATACAGACCAACCAATTGACAACCGAAGCATGTATTACCTTACAAGCAGCGGTTGGGTTGCCATTGCAGGCGTTGATATAATGGTAACGGCATATGTTTCAGATCAACCAGTTGGTGTTGATGGCAATGAAAATAGAGAATTACCTCTTACGTTTGATTTGAAACAGAATTATCCAAACCCATTCAATCCATCTACTGTAATCGTTTATCAGTTACCACAGACCGAAATGGTTAGTTTGGAAATTTATGATGCGCTTGGACAAAAAGTAAGAACACTTCTGAATGAAACTCAGCAAGCCGGTCAATACCATATTACCTGGGATGGTAAGAATGATTCCGGAAATAGTTTATCAAGTGGTGTATATCTCTACAGAATAGTTGCTGGAAATTATGTTAAAATAATGAAGATGATTCTTCTGAGATAAATATTTAATAATTCTTAATTAAGGCTCACAATAAAGGTGAGCCTTTTTTATGCTATCCAAACATTAATTGAAATAATTGACATACATTCTTTTATTATTTCACATTAGATTTTACAGGAATTTATTATCTTTGATTAGCATTAAACTATTGATTCCTGCGTATCATTTTTATATTAATTATGTTGTCCATTCTTAACGAGGGAATAAATATCAGAAAATTCTTAGAACATATTTCAGTGGCTGGATTTCTTTTGCTTTTACTTATTGCCTGTGAGAAAAAGCCTGTTGAAACTGAAAAGACCATCAATGAAAAACTGAACTTTAGCTCATCTGCTTACTTAAGTGTCTTTAAAAACAAAATTATATCAGTTGATTCATCTTTAGTAAAACTTGATTCGCTTATTCAATACTACGATACTCTAAGAGTTTTTTATGCTCGAAAAAATTACGAACCAATATTCATAAAAAGTTTTGAGGATGAAGATTTACTTATATCAGTTTTGACTTTACTGGAAAAAGCCGGAGAGCACGGTTTGAATCCCGAGCAATATCATTTTAGCAAAATTGCAGATGAGTTCTCAAAATCTGTTGATACTATACCAAATCCGATTCGATATTCTCAATTAGCTAACACGGAAATTTTGCTGGCTGATGCAATCTTAAAATACAGTTACCATTTACGCTACGGTCTTGTTAACCCAAAACAAATATTTACGGATACTTATTTTTTACCAATTGATGATTCATCAAAAGGAGATTTATTTCAGCCGCTCAGGCAGGATAATATTCTTAACTACCTGAATGATATTCAGCCTAAAAGTAAAAGATACACAGATCTTCAGGCAGCTTTAAAATATTACAATCACTTTAAAGATATTGAATGGCAGGCAATTCCAATTCCTGCAAAAAAAATAGAAGTTGGTTCAAAAGATTCTTCGTTGGCTCTCATAATAAACCGGTTAATTGCTCTGGAATATCTTGATACTTCCAAAGTTAAGTTAGTTGATTATACTATTTATGATTCAACAATTGTAAAAAGTGTCAAAAAATTTCAACTTGATAATGGCTTAATTGATGATGGTGTGATAGGAAAAAATACTGTTGAAAGATTGAACACAACTCCACACGAATACATTGATAAAATTAAAATAAATCTCGAGAGATTCAGATGGAATGATTATCCGGATACTTCACAATATATATTTGTTAATATTCCCGATTTCAGACTTTTTATTTTTGATAATGGAAAGAAAATTTTTTCCACGAAAGTCTGTACTGGTATGAAACGCTCTTCTTATTATCAGGAACAATTAAAAGTATACAAGAAAACAAAAAGATGGAGAGATAAACCTGATGATTGGGAAACACCAAATATGTATGGAGAAATATCATACCTTGTTTTGAATCCAACCTGGAATGTTCCACCAAGTATTATGCGTGAAGAGATCGCATATAAATTGAAAAAAGATTCAACGTATCTGCGCGATAAGAATTTCAAAGTATATAAAAACGGTGAAGAAATTGATCCAATGACAGTTCAATTGACCGAACTACATTCAGATAATATTCCCTACAGGATTGTTCAGGATCCCGGTGCAGGAAATGCACTTGGCAAAATCAAATTTATGTTCAATAATCCTTTTGGAATTTATTTGCATGATACTCCAAACAGACCTCCGTTCAATCTTTCCAACAGAGCAGTTAGTCACGGATGTGTTCGTGTTGAGCAGCCATTACCGCTTGCAGAATTTTTATTAAGGAATCACCCGAAATGGAATATTGATTTTTTGAAAATAGAAATAGGGCAGAAGGTAGATAATAAATCAGCTGTGTTAGAATATGCAAAGAAACGTGAAGCACTTAGAAAATATGCAAGCATAGGTGAAACCACAGATATTATCTTATCTCAAAAAACTCCTGTCTATATTGATTACTATACTGCGTGGGTTGACGACAATGGCGTAACACAATTTAGAGCTGATGTTTATGACAGAGATAAAGTTTTAACAGAATATCTTAAAAAGAATAATCTGATTTGATTATTTGATGAGCAGCATTTTTTTTGTCTGTACAAATTCACCTGCGACCATCCTGTAGAAATAAGTTCCTGAACTCATTTTTTCCCCATCATCACTTAATCCATCCCATTCAGCGGTATAAGTACCTCTTTGAACCTCTTCATTAAATAACGTTCTGATTTCTCTGCCAAGTATGTCATAAATTTTAATAGTTACTTCACCGGATTCAGGTATCTGAAATCTTACGTTTGTTGAAGGATTAAAAGGATTTGGGTAGTTCTGGTATAAAATATAATCAAGAAGTAAAGCTGGTGGCTGTCCGTAAATTATTTCCTTTTCACTGTTCAATGTCCTGTCACGGTTTACATCTATGATGATCAGGTTTTCGATTGTTATATTTTCAGGATTCATAATATTTACAGGAATGTCTGCAAGAAAATTTTCACCGGATTTTACCACTTTGATTCCCTGACGATCGTAAAGAAGAACACGGAATAATTCTTCTGATTTATAATGATAACCCTGTCCGAGATCAGTGCTTATATTCATATTATTCGGTACATCAGAAATGTTACCGAATTCAATTTGTACAGCTCTTACATCAATATTCGAATTCAGATATGCAGTTATACCATTCGGATTAATGTAAAATTTGACTTTAAAATTTTCCTCACCATCAGACTTTGGTAAACTGGTATATGTACATCCATTAATTATAATACCGTTAGGATAAACTCCGGTGAGTATAATATTCTGAAGTAATGAAAGATCCTGAACATTTACTAACCCATCAGGAAGAGGTTCAGGTTCACCCGGTATCCATGGAGCAATATCAGCTCTAAGAAATTCCTGTGTATCAAGTGAATCCTTACCAATGATATGATCAACTACCATTATTAAATCAAGGATATCGAGACAACCATCTCCGTTCACATCTCCCCACATACCAACTCTGTTCTTTGCGATAATGACAAGTTCATCTCTCGAAGGTGTTATGTCTACAGGATAACCCTGATATGTGCTGGCTTCTGCATTAGAAATTTTTATAGATGATTTTATACTATCCTGCAAAGCCGGAAGATCAGCAACTCGGTATTTTACTTTTAATAATTCATTATAGTCACCGGGTGGTAATCCTCCGTTCTGATTCAGATTGAATAGCAAAACATAAACTTCATCTTTAGAGGCACCGTTTGGTGTAATCGGTCCCCTGAAAACATTATATGTCAGAACCCAGCTTGGATCACTTACGTCAGCCCCTTTTTGAATGCCCTGAAAAGTAAGAATCAGATTGTCATCAAGTACTTTATTTACCAATAACCTGAATTGAAGTGCCTGAACTTTTGCAGGCAGACCTTTAAGCTGCATTATATCTGTATAAGAATCATCCTCTAACCGGTATACAGTATCTTCAGCGAAAATTAATCCCTGATCAGGTACAACCGGCGGAATTCCCTTGATAATTATTTTGAATTCATCTCTTGAAGGTGTTATATCAATTGGCTGACCGATCGGTGTGCTTGCAAGTGCATTAGTGATTCTCATAGAAGATTTCACGCTATCCGCTGTCAGAGGAATTTCAACAACACGGTAGCTGACTTTAAACAACTCACTATAGTTACCCGGCAGCAAACCACCATTCTGATTTAAATTATAAATCAGTACCAATACATCTATTTTCGAAGCACCATTGGATAAAACCGTTCCTTCAACGATATTATAATTAAGTACCCAGCTTGCGTCACTGATATCTGAGCCTTTGTCCAATCCTTCGAAAATCAAAATGGTACTATCATCTTCAGATTTATTTATCTGAATTCTGAACTGGATTGCATGTGCTAAACCGCTGAGATTTTTTAGCTGTATTATGTCCACATAGGAACTATCTTGTTTTCTATAAACAAATTCCTTTTCAAAAATTAATCCTGAGTCGGTGAGTAAATTGCCGGAAAGGGATTCAATCAATCCTGAACTTTTACTTTCATTGAAAGAATCCTTGCTTGTGTTATTAAGCAACGACGAATTCAGCTGTTCTATATTTTTGGAAAGAGTTATTTCATTTTCATTAATTTGTATCTGTGAACCGGGGTACATTAGGCTATTGCCCAGAGCAACCGGAATGTATAGATAAATGAATATCAATAGATATTTTAGCATCATATTTCTCTTATGAATAAAACGTCGAATTTAACCACCGCTTGAAAATCTTCAATAAAAATACCACTACGTTTTATTGTCAAAATGTGGTAAAATGGGATATTATCTCAGGTATAATTAGACTTTAGAGTGAAAAAGAAATAAAAAGAGAGGTAATAATTTCTTCAGCCTGATTCTTTAGAAAAAATGTTGGTTCCTAATCATTGCTATAATTTTCTTTGAAGTACTTTTGAGGGAAATAATAATTATTCCAGAAGTATCATCTTCTTTGTTTTAACAAATGCACCGGCTTTAAGCTGATAAAAATACACACCAGAGGCGTATCTACTACTGACAGAAAATCCACTTGATAAGCCGGCAGCTGTGAACTCAACTTGATAACTGCCTGGAAGTTTTTCTTCGTTGACAAGTGTTGCAACTTCATTACCTAATACATCATAAACTTTTAGTGAAACAAATGACGTTTGTCCATTGACAAATGACAAAGTTGTGGTAGGATTAAACGGATTAGGATAATTCTGGTAAAGTATAAATTCTGTTAAAGCAAAATTAATTGCAGACACATCTGTGATTCCACTTTGCCTTAGTGGATGCGGATAGGTAAAAGGAGCATAACCTGGTCTTGGTGTTGTTCCGTTGTTGATGAAATCTCTTCCTTCAAGAAGATGAGGTCGTCCGTTTACTTCGCAGCCATTCGTACAAACCATTCCAACAAGAGAGGAGTTATTGTAATTACTCCAAACGTAAAGCGGATAGCTGTAAGCTGTTGTACCCTCACTTTGAGTTCCAATCTGGTATTGACAACGCCAGCCGGCTTCACCGGAAACATTTTGATCAACCGGATCAGTTCCATCGCAAAGTGATAAGCTTCTCGGATCAAATGATTTATAATCCATCGCACCAATTGGAATAGTCCAGTCAGTTTCCAAGGTGCCACCTCCATTAAAATTATTTCCCCAAACAACACCGGTGCCTGCTGAAATGTCAAGCCCTTTCCATTTAGTTGTATTTGTCCAGAATGTATTGTTATAAATTTCATAAGCGTTAGCACTTACCAATCCACTTCTTGCTCTGTCATGCGTTTCCCAGAATCCATATTTAATTGTATTGTGTCTGAAAACAACTCTTCCTCCGCTGTTCATATCCATACAAGCTGTACCTGTTACACCATACCAATCATCCCAGTCAAAATTATTATCTTCAACAAAGAAGAAATCTGCATTACCTAGTACTAAAGGTGTTTCCCAATCATCTGCACCATCACCATAGAATATAATTCCATGTGCTGAACCTTTAAAAATATTCTGATATATTACCCCGTGCGCTCCGGCATAACCCACAATTGTCCATTGTTTGTTGTTTTCAAAAGTGTTGTGGTGAATAAGTATATTTTTCCATGCTTTCGGACCCCAAAAGCTTATTGCAGTTCCACTCCAGTAGTCAGGATGACCACCATAAAACCAGAAACCGGCGATATCAACTTTACCTGTTTTTGAACCAGGATCAATTTCGAGCAAGCTATGATTTGATCCGCCATAAACAATTTTAGTTCCGCCGGTAGCTGAGCCAGCTCCGATTAAAGTGATTGTTTTATTTTGAATTGATACGGATGAATTCCAGGTGCATTCTCCTGCAGGAACAAATACTGTGTCTCCATCTTGTGCAAAGTTAATAGCTGACTGCACATCTGCCTGTGAACAACTTGCAGCCTGGATGACGTTTGCATTTGCAGAAATTGTGAAGGAACATATTAACAAGGTTATTGAGTAAAAGTAAATTAATGATTTCATTTTAATTCTCATTTTTTATTGCAAAAATCATTTTAAAAGAATCATTGATCGGGTGGAAACATAAAAACCTGCATTCAACCGATAGAAATATATTCCGCTGGCTAAATTGTATGTATTTCCGCCGGAGACGGATCCGCCTTTGGCGGAAAATTCAACTTCATATTTTCCTGCTGGTTTGTATTCATCAACCAACTTTGCAACTTCATTTCCCAAAATATCGTAAACTTTAAGAGTAACTAACTCACGATCAGGAATTCGAAAACTTATTTTAGTTGCGGGATTAAAAGGATTCGGATAATTCTGATAAAGCTCAAAATCTTTGAACGGAATTTTATCATCAACAAGTGTTAAATCATTTTGTCTTAAAGGATGCGGATATAAATATGGTTCGTAATAAATGACCCAGGTATTCGGTGAAGTGCATTTATAAAGAATTCCATCCTCTCCATTTTGATTCCAGCTTCCCTGATCTATCGCCCAATACGCTACACCCGGCGTACAGGTTGAAGGACGGTTTGCTAATGTTCCGATACCAACGCCTGTTGTTCCATTAAAAGTAGAAGTGTAATTATAAAATTCTCTGTTCTCCTGAATATGAATCAGATTTTCCGGACAAAAATCGAGAACTTCGAAAGGCATTTCTACTCCGCTGTTGCCTTTATTATTCCAGGCATACATCGGAGCTCTTTCCTGAACAGGAGCCGGGTTTGAAAAATCCCACAAGCTTGCATCAGTAGATGCACCTGGTTGATCTCTGCAAAGCCATCCACTTTGACCGGGCTCATTTGCATCGATCCACGAATTTCCATCGCACTTTCCCCAGTTTGGTGCATAGTCGAAGCAACTTCTTACATTATCGAGATAAATTTTATCCTGATTATATCCGTTTGTTATATTATTAAAAACCACACCTGTTCCGCCTCTCATTCGCATTGGCATCCAGCAGTTTCCGGCATCATTGCAAATCATTGTATTGTTATAAATTTCCCATAATCTTTGTGCCCGATGTTCATCTCCCTGGATTGAGTGCGTTTCAGTCCATGCGTTATATGCTGTGTTAAATCTGAAAACATATCTTGTGCCTACATTGCCATCAATCCAGTTAACATAATTTCCGTTGTACGATGTTGTATAGAAAAAATTATCTTCAACGTAAACTGACTTTTCTGAACCGATATCAAGTGGCTCAGCCCAACGACTGTTTCCTCCTGTGTCGTAGGTTTCTCCAAAGACTACAACTCTTCCATCGTGAATAATGTTGTTATCTATAAGTCCGAATGGATAGCAAGTTGGATTTCCAAAACCAAAAATCATTTCCTTAGTAGTACCTGAATTATTAATAAATTCATTATGATCAACCCTCCAGTTTTGAGAGCATCCTTCATTAATTTCACAGGTTATTTCAATACCAGCAGAAGCATTTGTAACATCGAAAGTAAATCCGGTTATTCGGCTGGCATTGCTTCCATTCATTTCTGCTTTTAAAATAAATGCTGAACTTCCTGCTAAAGTGATTGTAATGTTTTCTTTTCCCGGACCGATTACATATAAACTTTTATTGAGTATAGTAACTGAACCAGACCAGGTGCAGTTTCCTGAAGGTATCAAAACTGAGTCGCCGTCCTGTGCAACATCTATTGCAAATTGTACATCACTTTCAGAACAGCTTACTGCTTGAATAGTGTTCGCTTCTGCAAGATATGACAAACAGATTGCTATGAAACTGATTGATAAAATGTGAAAAAAAGTTTTCATGGTTCTCACCTTTATAAATCAAATAATTTTTTCTTTACTTGATTAACAACATTAGTTTTGTTGAGATAAAAGTTCCAGACTTAAGCTGATAAAAATAAGTTCCACTGGATAGGCTGGCTGCATCAAAGGTTACTTGGTACTCACCTGTCGGGAGTTCTTCGTTAACAAGAGTTGCGATTTCATTTCCAAGTACGTCATATATTTTTAAACTTACAAATTCTCCTCCTGAGGCGGATGAAATTAGAAATCCAATGTTCGTAGTTGGATTAAATGGATTTGGATAATTCTGATAAAGTATAAAAACTTCTGGTAAATAATCTTCATTAACAGATGTCGTTGAACTGTATTCGTAACAGCCAATATCAAAACCAATACCTTGCGGACGTGTTATGCCATCTTTATCAATATTTGGAGCAAGGACATTACTACCTGCATCAACTGCCGGACAAGTTGAAATAAGATGATAATCTCCGGTACCTCCGGAAGGATTAACAAAGTAATTAGCTGCCTGACTCATTGTTATTTCAATATTATGATCATCTGTTACACCACCTGCAAAAGAAAAATCTGTAGAAATATTATTTCGGACAATTACACCCGATGATGTAGTTCCGTTTTTATGGTCAGTAACCATAATCCATGGATCAGGTGATGGTGTTAAATCATTATCAACAACTGTGTTGTTTACTATCGTGCAATTAATAGCTCCATAAAACGATATTCCGTGCCAGTGGTCTGTAATTACCAGATTATTTTCAACTAACCAGTTCTCAAACATTCCATCGAACAATCCAATGCCCTGCATATTACCTCTGTAGGGTTGATTTGTGTCTTCGTAGTTGATTATTGTGTTTCCACGAAGAACAATATTTTTTACAACACCTGTTCCAACTCCTCCGGGACCAACAGACCATGATTGAAATCCATCATCATGATTATCATCAACATCGAAAGAATTTTTTATAATGTTGTACTCATATATTGCATCATCTCCCAATCCACGAATTCCGTCACCGCGGAAGTTTGATATTACATTTCCAGAAACGAGAGTGTATTGAGCACTGTTTGATATTCCATGATCAACGACGGTGATGATATTATCCTTGACAGTTATATTTGTTCCATTCATTACAATTCCGTTGCCGGCACGCGCAAGCCAGTCAGAATCTGTCCAGCCGGTAATATCATCAGAATAATTAATGCTGCAATTTTTAATGGTAAGAAAATTGCCGTTTAAATTCACAGCTTTTGTTCCATCTGCACCACTGGTATATCGTGGTAAAATATTAACTCCAGCTAAATTCCAGTAACTGCTGTTGTTGAAGTTTATACTTGTAAAAGCAACAGTAGCACCGGTATTTGCTCTTATCGTTATAAAAGAGCTATTATTTTTTCCGGAGATAGTCAGATTACCATATGAACCGTTGAGAACTGTAATTGTATCTCCACCTTGAGAATTATTAATAGCATTCTGTAATTCAGTTGTGTTAGAAACAATTATTTCAGCACTGAATACCGACTTGATACTAAGAAATACTATCATTCCCAGAAGAAAAAGTTGCATAGGTTTTTTCATCGTCTTATTCCTATTTAATTAATATCATTGATTTTGTCTGACTATAAGTACCAGCTTGCAATTGATAGAAGTAAACACCGCTCGATAAATATGATGCGTCAAAAACAACTTCATAATTTCCAGCTGGTTTTTCTCCGTCCATTAATGACGCAACTTCTTTTCCCAGTATATCATAAATCTTTAATGTAACCCTCTCCTGTCCTTCGGACACCCTCTCCCTCAGGGAGAGGGATGGGGTGAGGGTGAATTTTATTTTTGTGTCTGGGTTAAATGGATTCGGATAGTTCTGATAAAGTATAAAACTCTCTGGTAAATAATCTTCAACCACAGATGTTGTTGAACTGTATTCATAACATCCAATATCAAATCCGCTTCCCTGCGGACGGGAAACATTATCTAAATCTTCAAACACAATTGGCAGAACTAAGTTAGTTCCGGCATCAACAGCTTGCGCATTTTGCAGAAGATGAAAATTCCCATTCAAATGATCAATAAAAATTTGGCTTTCAGGATTTGCAATCATCGAATGAAGATCATAGCCTAATGACTGCCATTGAGTAAGATTCATATTTGAACTTCCGTCATCATCACTCAGTCGGTTGACAAGAATATTATAATCACTAACAAATCCTGTTGAAGAAGCAGCATCAATTGCGATACTTCCTCTGAAGCTGTGATGATTAATTAAAATATTATTGTAAATAGTATTTCCTGTTGATCCGTCAACGGCGATTATATTCCATCTTCCATCAGAAGGTTGAATAACAGTATTGTTGAATACTTTATTGTTCTTTGAACCATCACCACCATCAATTTTGTACATTGCTATTCCGGTTGCGTGGTTATTGTAAATCAGGTTGTTAAAAATTTCAGAATTCTGAACTCCATCCATATTAATTGCTGAACCACCACCGACTCCATTATCGTGAATAATGTTTCCTTCTACAATTGCATTACTGATTATTCCATCTCCGCCCATTGAAATATCTCCGTTCATATGGATACCGCAGCCGTTATTATTGAATGAATGATTGTTTCTTATGATTGGTCTGTCACTGCTGTTAGAAACATAAATTCCGTGTTCATCTTCACTAAAAGAGCAAGTATTATTTTCAATGGTAATATCATCTGTGAATCCGGTGAAAATACCCCAGCGATAATTGTTATGACAGTTGTTGTTTTTAATCACCACGAAATCTGAAAGTACAATTCTTATTCCTGCTCTGGGTTGATCTTTGACCTCGAATCCATCAATCACAATCCAGTCTGCGTTTTCAATATTAATTCCATCAGGAGTAGTAGTATTCCGGACATCAATTACAACATTACTTTCAATTGCTTTAAAGACTATTGGTAAGTTTTGAGTTCCATTGGTTCTTATATCAAAACCAACATAATTTCCCTCAAGAACTAAAACAGAATCTCCGGCAGAAACAATATCAGCCGCGTGTTGTAGAGTTTCAAAAGCTGTTTGTGGAGTTAATCCATTGTTGCTGTTGCTGCCTGATTCGGAAACATAGTAGTTAGTAGAATGAACATTGAAATTCAGGCTGAAAATAAGTGCAATTAAAACAACCAATTGTAATTTTGATTTCATATATCTTCTCTCTTTTTGTATCAAACTTTGAAGACAATAAGAATACCAGAGAAGATAGAGTCAATCTTTTGAATAGAAGTGATTTTAAGCAAGTTAACAATTTGTTAAAGCGACAAAGATTACATTTTGACCGTCTATTATGGTAATTTTACAAAGCTTTTTTATTCAAATTTTATATTCAAAACAGACGTTTTTATTGGAGCAATTCAATGAATTTTAATCTCATAAAAAAATCAGAGTTCGATAAAGTAAAATCATTTAACGGTGACTGGGCAACAAAGATGCAACTGTTTGCAGATATGTGCAGATACAATACTTTGGTAGCTGTTAAGAAAGCGGGCTCAGGTCATCTTGGTTCATCACTTAGCGCAATGGATATAACAACTTATTTGTACTTAAATGAAATGAATATTTTTGAAGTCGGACTCGATTCACCTGATCGTGATATTTATTTCTCATCAAAAGGTCATGATGTTCCTGGTTTGTATGCACTTTTTTATGCACTGGGAATTATTCCCGAAGAAAAATTATTAATGCTGAGAAGA
>JACAFA010000002.1 GCA_013388525.1 Ignavibacteriaceae bacterium
TCATAATCTGGTTCTTCCATTGAGCAGCAAGAAAAAGTTTCTTCATTTTCTTCTGCACAAGCCTGACATTCACTTAGAGATTTCTTTCCTATCATCTCACAATAATGCGACCAAATAGGCATTCCCGTTGTTGATACAACGAAAAGTATTGTCAGGGTTAATATTGATATTCTTTTCTTCATCATCTGTGAGCAAACATAAATATTTAACTAATAACAAGCAATGATAATGCCGCGTAAAATATTTACAATTTCTATGAATTTTTTTTCACAATTGATAAAGGGACGCACTGCTGTGCGTCCCATTTTACCATTTTAACCTTTTTTATCTTTTCGCATCTGTGCAGCAAGTTCCTTAATTTCCGAAAGACTTCGCTGCATTTCACTCCAGCCATACCATAAAGCATAATCTGGATTTGCGTGGAATGTTCCCTGAAATGTTCTCATTCTGTGTTCAAGAAACATCACAAATAATTTTTGTTCAATTACAGTTGGAGCATCGTGAAATGTTAAGAGCATTGGGAAAGCATAGGGATAGTTATCAGGTTTTGCAATTATCTGATCTTTATATAATCCAGCCACTATTCTGATTGCCTCAGCCATTAGACGATCAGCTTCACGAATCATTTTATCACCTTTTTCTAGCTCTGCTTTTGCGAATTTTTCAGAATGACAATTGCCACAAGTTTTTAACATCTTATTTCTTTCTGCCTCGAAAGAAGCCTGATCTAATCTTGCAACATCTGCAGCTTTAACAACATCAAGCAAAGCTGTAGGATTTCCATTAGGGTCTAAAACTCCAAGCGCTTGCAGGATTGTTATTTGATCATTCTTCCATTGTTCATCTTCAGGTAATGGTAATTTAACCGCTAAAAATCCCCAAGCAGTTCTTACTTCGTGATTACCATTTTGCATATGACAAGTCTGACAGGTTGGGGCTGAAGTTCCTTCAGATAATATTCCATTTTGCTTAAGTAAATATCTAACACCATGTTTTGAGGCTGAATACATTTCCCATTGTGGATGATCGAAGCCCATATGGCAGGTTTGACAAGCTTGCGGCTGCTGAGCTTCAACTTTTGAGAAAGTATGTCGTGTATGACAAGCATCGCAACTTGCAACTCCGTGTTGCTGACCATCAGACTTGAGTTTTTTAATTTCATCATCGGACTTCAGGCCAATTTTGTGGCAGCTTCCGCAACCTTTCATTCCTTCAGTTAAAGCCATCGGCTGCATATGAAAAGTTGGCATTGCTTTCATCGAAGCCCAGCCAATTGCATGTTTGCCTTTACTGTATTGTTCAACCTGAGTCTCGTGACAGGTTTGACATGTCTGCGGAGTCGGTAACGATACTTTATCAACATTCGATGCATTAGTATGATCACTGCCATGACAGGTTTCACAACTGACATCATTCTGAGAATGTTTACTAAGCTGCCAATCACTAACAATGTTTGGTGTTATGTTCTTATGACAGTTAACACAATCTGCAGCAAAAGAGAGAAAACTTAGCGATATAAAAATCACTAAAGCTGTAATTAATATTTTCATAAGTACCCCATTAATGAATTATTGAATATGTTATTAAATGAATTACGGTTATCATCAAACAAGTCCGGTTTTAGATATCTTTGGTTTGAGCAACGAAATTCAGCATTAGTTTAAGATGAAAAAATAAAACACAGGCTTAGCTTCAATCACTCTACCAAATCATATTTAATCGTTAAATCTGATACTTGAACAAAAACATTTTTAACGCTGTATTTTTTTTAAATAATTAAAATCATATTACTTTGATTCTTTATAATCATAAAGGAAACCCTGTCTATGCCTGGCTTCTTCATCCCATTTAACTGTAGTGGTTTTTAGAAATTCTTCTTTCCCGGATTTCATTTTTTCAGGATTAAGTCCGATAAACAATTGTGCTTTTTCTTTTGTTGATATGTCAGGAAGATCAACTGGATATTTCCACCCTTGCTTTACGAACAATGCAGCAAGTTCTCTTCTTGCCTGTTCCCCTTTTTGAATTGATGTTCCGAGAACTCTTAACGCTTCAACCGGTGCATGGAAACCTAGTGCATTTGCAGCAGCAACCCAATCCCATCTCCATTGAGCGTGACGAATTAAAGTAAGAATTGATTTCATTTGCTGTTCAGTTGCGCCATTATCCCAGGCAACTTTCGCTTCGATGTGTGCAGCAGCCAAAGTTTTTTCTGCAATCCTTCTTATCTCTTCAATTCTATCCTGCCGGTCGTAAACATCCTGCATTAATCTTTCTGTATCTTCACGATGACATACCTGACAGGTGTTCGCAACATTATTCAACGGCGATTGAATATGATGATCTGTAAACTTAACTCCGCCTTCACTCTTGTAAGGCATATGACAATCAGAACACGAAACACCGCGAATTGCATGAATGCCTGTCATAAATAATTCATAATCAGGATGCTGAGCTTTTAACATTGGAGCTTTACTTAATGCATGAACCCAGTCAACGTGTTCAATTTCATCAAAATATTCCTCCATGTTATCAGCACTGAATCCTTTATCCCATGGAAAAGTTAAATATTTTTCTTCCTTACCTTTAAAGTAATATTCAACATGGCATTGTGCACACACAAGTGAACGCATTTCCTGTCTGGTGAAACTCTCGATATCTTTTCCCTGCCTCTGAAATGCTTCAACAAGAGCAGGACGACTGATTCGTAAGTTCATTGTTTTGGGATCGTGGCAATCCTGGCAACCAATCGGATTAACAATTTCAGAACCAAGATCTTTCCATTTTGCTTTATAAAAGTTTGCAGCACCCATCTCATTCATTTTTCTGGGAACATCGGTACTTTTGCATGTCCAGCAAGTTGATGGCTGTGGTGAGACTTCATTATCACCGGTTCTTAAAGTCACACGTATATCCTCAATTGCGTAGGCGTGACCTCTGCCCTGATTGTAATCTTTTGAGAAAGCATAGCCAGCCCACATAACAACAAGCTCAGGATATTTTTCAAGATAATCAATCTTTTTAGAACCGCCGTGCTTGCTTGCAAAATCTGTGTTCAATGTTTTTAAATAGGATTCATACTCACGCGGGAAATTTTCTCCCCACACTTCGTTTCTTGGTTCCCATTCGTTGATTGGTTTCAGCATTTGCAAAGTATAAATTGCCTCTCCTCTTCTTTCGATGATTGTTGAAGCAAGAAGTCCAAGTAAGAACACAACTACAACGGTTGCAAAAAATATTATCCAGGCAACCCAGGGTTTTTCTTTTATTATTTCGCTTATTGATTTCATTTATAACCTCTGATATTTTTTTATTCCTTAAACTCATCCCAACCCTTCTCTTAAAAAGAGAAGGGCTTAATGATAATAAATCTTTAACTTATTTATGTTGACAGAA
>JACAFA010000308.1 GCA_013388525.1 Ignavibacteriaceae bacterium
AGCTTGATTCTTGAGAGGGGAACAATCCTGAATAAAATGGTTCTTGATGGGAAAGTAAAAATCGCTGATGAAGATTACGACGCGGAACTTTATCAAACCACAATTGACTTTCTCACTTCGAAGGGATTTGATCATTATGAAGTATCAAATTTTGCGAAACCCGGTTTTGAGTGTGTTCACAACAATGCTTACTGGCATTACACAGATTATTTTGGTTTTGGGACTTCAGCGCATTCATTCATTAAAGGTGAAAGATGGTGGAATTTCTCAAGTCTTAAAATGTATATTGATAAAATTGAAAATTCCGGCAATGCTGTCGCAGGTTCAGAACTAATTAGCAGTGAAAAAGCCATTGATGAGTTTGTAATGCTTGAGTTAAGAAGTTCAGGATTGAATCTTAATAAATTTGAAAATTTATTCGGTACCGAAATAAAAGAATGGTTAAAAAAGAATTATCATTATTTTGAACTATTGAAGAATCTGAATTTTGTAACGATTGATGATAACATTATAAAACTTACTCCCAAAGGTTATGCGGTTTGCGATGAAATACTTTCAGAAATACATTAACTATTCTTTTGAAAATGTTTAAACTAAAACTTCACTGGCAGATTTTAATTGCATTTATAGTTGCAGTACTTTGGGGGATATTTTTTCCTCAATATGCAGACTATGTAAAATGGCTGGGTGATCTGTTTCTGCGCGCATTAAAAATGATAATAGTTCCGCTTGTGTTTGCTTCTATAACTACAGGTGTTGCTAATATAGGTGATGCCAAAAACTTAGGCAGAATCGGAATAAAAACTTTTTCATATTACATTTTAACAAGTCTTCTTGCAATAGCTACAGGATTAATCCTCGTCAATATGATTAAGCCGGGAATTGGGGCAGATCTTGGCTTTAAAATGAGTGTTCCTGAATTAACAAACACAACGGGAAGCATAACTGATATATTACTGAGAATAATACCAACCAATATTTTCCAATCGCTTTATAATAGTGATATGCTGGCTTTGATATTCTTCGCAATATTGTTTGGATATTTTATAACCCGCGTGCAAAAAGTTTACTCAGAAAATTTATTAAGCTTTTTTAATTCTGTTTTTGAAGTAATGATGAAACTCACTTCATTCATCATAAAATTTGCACCATTAGGTATACTTGGTATTGTAACCGGCGTTGTTGCAGATCAGGCTGCTGATAAAGCAAAATTAATTTCAATGGCACAGAATCTTGGTGTTTATTTTATAACTGTTTTGACTGGTTTAATTATACATACTTTTATTTCTTTATCGTTAATCCTTAAAATATTTGGAAGAGTGAACCCTGTTTTGCATTTTAAAGCAATGTCACTTCCAATAATAACAGCATTCTCAACATCATCTTCTTCGGCAACTCTTCCTTTTACTATGGAGGCTGTGGAAATAAATGCGGGAGTGTCAAATAAAATTTCAAGTTTTGTAGTTCCGCTTGGTGCAACTGTTAATATGAATGGAACAGCACTATATGAATGTGTTGCGGTAATGTTTATTGCGCAGGCTTATGGTGTAGAGCTTGGTTTTGCACAGCAAATAATAGTTGTAGTAACAGCTTTATTGGCAGCAATTGGTTCAGCTGGAATTCCGATGGCTGGTCTTGTGATGATGTCAGTTGTACTGTCAGCAGTTAATCTTCCATTAGAAGGTGTTGGATTAATTTTGGCAATTGACAGACCTCTGGATATGTGTCGCACTGTTGTAAATGTTTTCGGTGATACATGTGGTGCGGTAGTAATTGCAAAATCTGAGGGAGAAACCCTTAAAGTTTAATTCAAAGAAAAATTATTTTGGTTAATAAAAATTTCAATGGTGATTATATGAAAAATCTACTTTTAGTATTAATTGCATTCACGATTTCAGTCTTCCCGCAAAATATTAAGCAAATTAAGTTATTCATTAACAATAATTCTGATATTCAGAAACTTCATTCTCTCGCTATCGATATTGAACATTCAG
>JACAFA010000177.1 GCA_013388525.1 Ignavibacteriaceae bacterium
CTGAGAATTTAGTTGGAAGACCGGATAAAAAATTTAAATACCACGATAGAGGAACAATGGCTACAATAGGAAAAGCTAAAGCTGTTGCTGTGATAAAAGGATTTAAGTTGAGCGGATTGATAGCATGGCTAACCTGGTCATTGGTTCACGTATTATTTCTCATCAGTTTCAGAAATAAGTTACGGGTTATGTCTGAGTGGATCTGGCATTATATTACAAATCGACCGGGAATCAGATTAATTGTAAAGTATACCGAAGTTCCGGCACAAAAGTTATAAAGCTCAAAAATATTTATCGTCAAATAAAAGGATTTGTAAAAACGCTTTTTTAAATCTAATTTTGAGCGTCCGCATAAAATAAAGATACAGCACTTCTGATAATTACCGCTCTATCTGCTTTTTACAAAGACAAGCAGCAGGCTGCTAAGTAACAATAGCCTGAAATTTTATTTATTTTTTAAGGAGTTTAAAATGAACATTTACGTCGGCAATCTGTCCTCCGAAGTAAAAGAAGAAGATCTTAACGAACTTTTTTCCCAGCACGGAAAAGTAAGCAGCGTAAAGGTAATACGCGATATGTTTACGCAGGAACCAAGAGGTTTTGGTTTTGTTGAAATGCCCGGGCAGGCAGAAGCAATGAAAGCAATTGAAACGCTGAACACATACGAGTTGAAAGGGAAAAAACTTGTGGTTAATGAAGCAAGACCACCCAAGGATAGAAGAAGCGGTGGCGGCGGTGGTGGAAGAGGATCTGGCGGCGGTAGTCGTGGTGGTGGTGGAAGAGGTGGAAGACGATAATAATATTAGAGATATAATACTCATTCAGCCGCACATTGTTGCGGCTTCTTTATTTTCAACATTTAAGGCATTTCCTCTGGTTGTTAATTCAAACTCAATTCTTCTTATTTTTTACATATCGATTTAAAATAATTTTATAACAAATAATTATTGGGAGAACATATGAAGCAATTATTAATTGTTTCCCTCATCCTTTCCGCAATACTTGCCTCCTGTTCTGTGTTAACGCTTCAGCCGGCAAATTTTTCCTGGCCGTTGGAATCGGTTTTACCTGTTAATAATAATGGGAAAGTAATTGATGACAGATATTCAATTGAGGTCAACACAGTAGGATTGTTTTTTGAAGAGTTCCAGGACTCTCTTTCTTACAAAGGTAAAGAAATAAGAATGATAAGAGACAACCAGGGATTTTACTTTATGACTGCTTCTAACTTTAAAAACGTTTACGTATTTAAAGCAGAAGAAGGAAAAATGATTCAGGAAAATAAAATATTTATTTCTGAGTTCGGTCTGAAAACTCCCGCTTTCAATCAAAGAGATCCTTACATTGAATTAGTTGATGGAACCAACAAAATGAATCTTACACATAAAGGAATTGAAGGAGGTTCAAAATGAAAAGCAATTGTTTAACTCAACTTTTATTATCACTAATTGTTCTGGGATTTGCCAGTTCAATATTTGCACAATCAGACCGGGAAATTGTAGATAAGTTCAAAGCTGAATACACATCAATTGAAAAAAGTATTAAAGATGCAACCACTCTTCAGGAACTTAACTTGGTTTTTGATAAAATAACTATGTTGAAGCAAGACTTTGCACAGCATAAAGAGCTTCTTGATAAAAGTCTTTATCCCGATAAGTATGATGAATCAATTGATAAGCTGAATAAAGCATACCTGCTGCGACAGGGAGATTTTTCAACCATTGACGTTCTTCAAACAGAAGTAGGTGAACTGAAACAACAAGTTGAGTTTCTTAACAGAAGGAATAATGAGCTGCTGGTGCAAGTGCAGAAGCTTGAAGCTCAACGTGAAAAGGATGCAAAGACAATAAAGAAGCTTGAAAACCTTGTTGTAGAACTTCGTTCTTCAATAAGAGAAAGAGATGAACTTGTGCTGAGTATGATTGACAGTCTTATGCCGCCAACTATGAGAGATAAAGCAGCGCTGACAGTAGAAGATAAAAATATGGTTGCAAGCGAAGAACAAAAAGATAATGTTTTAAATAATGTTAAGACAACTATTAAAGACAACATAAGATTTATAAAAGCGACTTCGTTAAAACCTGATGACCTTGAACAGATAAAAGCACAGCAGAAAGATTTTGTTACTAAGTGGCAGAAAGTTGGCGTAAGGCTGGTTGAGGTTTATGCTGAAGACAGAAATAAAACAGAAGAGCTGAAACAGATAGATGAGTTGTTTAATGAGTGGTCAGCCGCAGTTAAACAAGAAGCATGGATATCAATCAGCGATGAGTTTTCCTTAAACGGAATTGAATTGATGAGCTTTAAAAACGGTGTTGAGTTTACAACATCTGTTGAGATGTTTATTGGTGATGAGTTGAAGAATCTTGGAGTGAAAAGCGATGAAGAATCCAAAAGAATTTTCGCTCAATTTGCAGACAGCACCTGGTTCGCAACAATACAACCCATTTGGATGAATTACTTAATTGAAAACAAAATGCTTACCGATGAGAATAAGAATAAGATGGAAAGTAAAATTGCAGAGTGGAAGAATGCACTCTATCCATCCAATTGGTGGATTTATTTAATTATTGCTGTTGTTGTAATTGCCGGTGCCGCATTCTTTTTTATGAAAAAGAAAAAACCCGCAAGCAATGTTGAGTAGTAAATAAATTAAAATTAATTGTAACAAAGCTCCGGTTGTTCGGGGCTTTGTTATTTTAAAATATTTTCCCGTCATCATCTTCGCAATCCGGTAACACTTTTGTCGCCGGAAAAAGTTTTTAAAATTTTTTTCTGAGAATCTCTTTAAAAATCTCACTTACTCTGCTTAGCACAATTGTTGCAACTGGAAGTACAGGCTTTTAATTTTACATTGCAGACTGTGAATTGGAATTAATCTAGTTTACGGTTATTCTCTACTAACTTTCGAAAAAAAAGCAAGGTGCAGGTGTGAAAACTTTCGGCATAATATTTTACTCTCTCTCTCTCTCTCTCTCTCTCTCTCTCTGAGAAATTTCCGGAGGGAAGAATGAAAACTTTCTCTCAAGAAATTAATCTATCCATTTTAATCCTCTTTTTAATCTCTCAACTGTTGGCGTATTATTTTTTATTTTGCTATAAGATTATAACAAAACAGGAAACTGCTATGAAGACCAGGCTAATTCTCTCTTTTCTTTTTATAATATTAAGTATAACAGCCTGCAACACAACTGAGCCGCCGCCGCCTCCTGATGGTGAGAAACCAACGTTAGCTCTTGCACTTGATGATGCAAGCTGTACTGAAGCCTGGCTGCAGTTAACAACGAAAGATTTAGAGTTACCTGCAGAGTTAACGCTAAAACAATACAATCCAACAGGTGATTCACTTTCTAAAATCTTTTTACTCAATACTCAAGACTCACTACTTTACATTGACTCCCTTCTGCCAAACCAGAGCTACCAGTATCAAGTGTCGAGTATCGAGCATCCAGCAACCAGCAACGAGCTTAGCGTTACAACAATGGACACAACCAGCCACAATTTTACATTTGAGATGTTGACATTTGGAACCATAGGCAGCAGCACTCTTTACGATGTTGCCATAATAAATGAAAACAATATCTGGGCAGTTGGGGAAATACTTATTGCAGATACAAGCCAGAACGGTTATACGACCTACAATGCCGTGCATTGGGATGGGATCCAGTGGGAGTTGATGAGAATTCCGTTTTTATTCCAGGGAGATTCATTTTACAGCCCGATTTATGCAGTGTTTGCATTTGGTGCTAATGATATATGGTTCGGGATAGGGAACCTAATTCACTGGGACGGAACAAAATATTGGTCAATTGGAATCTCTTCAGTATTTCCTTCATTAGTAAATAAGATTTGGGGAAGCAGCAGCAGTGATTTGTATGTAGTTGGTAATAATGGAAATATTGTTCATTACAACGGCACACGGTGGAGCCGTATAGAAAGCGGAACGGAATTGAATATAAACGACATCTGGGGAGATTATAATGAGAAAACCAACGAGTGGGAGATCCTTGCTGTGGCTTCAAACAA
>JACAFA010000189.1 GCA_013388525.1 Ignavibacteriaceae bacterium
CGAATAACTATATTTCCGAATTTATCCCTTTCGGTTTGAAGACCAAGTCTTTTTCCGACTCCAAGAACATACTCAGCAATCTTCTCTTCTTTTTTTGATGGACGTGGATATTTGCAAATCTCTTCAAAGTGATGCCAGACTAATTTTGGCTCTAAGTGACCTAATATATTTCCCATAATTAATTTCCTTTCCTATTTAATTCTTTGAATAATATAAAATTGTATTTATAAAGCTCTGATAAAAATTTTGTTAATCTTTCATTTACTGGACTAATCCTGTCTCCGAATTTCTTTTGCAGATGTTCTGAAATGAACTGCACTGTTCTTATCCCATCAATTTCAAGCCAGGTTTCTGATCCAAATTCATCAAGTTTTGCTTTAAAGAAACGTGACTTAATAATTTTCGACATAATATTATCTAACCATCTAATATCAAATTTCGGAACTAACACTGAAACTAATCCATTATCTTCAATGACATGGTCATAGTTACGCACAGGTGTTAATTCAAGAAAGTTAATTGAACTGTCAACTTTTTTTCTGAAGAACATCGAATAAGAAATCGCAATAAATTAAAAAATCCCGCACAAAATTTTCAGTTGAATAAAATCTCCCGGATATTAGAATCAGTTCTAAATTCTGAACAGCCGGGAGAACTTTAATGAAAAATAAATTTATCCCTAAACCATTGCACTCGGTGGTGCTGGTTCGTCAGGACTTCCAGCGTTCTTTAACGGAATCCTGATTAAAACAATTGCAACGACTACAAATACTAATAAACTAACCAGGAACGAAGGATGCTCAAAAATAAGCGGATAGCTCCATTCCATAACTGCAAAGAAAGCGAATAATAATCCAATTAATGCTTCACCTGCAATCAAACCAGATGCAAGCAGAACACCATTATTTTCAGTACGTGCTTTTTGTGCATCATTAAGATTTCTTTTTGCTGAAATTTTTTCAAGAATACCTTTTATTAAACCACCAATGAAAATTGCAAAGGATGTTTCAAGAGGAAGATACATCCCAACACAAACAAGCATAGGGCTTTTTACTTTGACGAGAATGAATCCAATTGCCATCAATATTCCAACGATGATTAAAGGCCAAGCCATTTCTCCACCGACAATTCCCTTTGCTAAAATAGCCATTAAACTTGCCTGTGGAGCCGGATAAGCTTTACCGCCTAATCCTGTTCCGCCTGTGTTAATATCGCCCTGATGAAGAATCAGCAATGGAAAAAACATTACGGCAGCGGCCAAAGTAACACCAATCAAATCTCCAACCTCCATCTTCCATGGAGTTCCGCCAAGAATGTGTCCCACTTTTAAATCCTGAAGCATTTCACCAGCAACAGCAGCAGCTACACATATCACAGCAGCAACTCCAAGAACTGCGGCAACACCGGGCATACCGGTTACACCCAAAGCAACCATCAGAATTGCGGCAACAATTAAGGTCGATATTGTTAACCCTGAAATCGGGTTATTACTTGAGCCAATTAATCCAACCAAATAACCTGAGACTGCGGCAAAGAAAAATCCTGCAATAATCATTACTATAGTTGCAACAAGAGCTCCAACAAAACTTCCTGCGAAATAATAATAGATGACAAATGTAGCAATTGCTGAAAGAATAATTCCGATAAATACCCATTTGAAGGGCATATCCTTATCGGTTCTTGCTTCTTCGTGAGTTCCACCAGTTGCTGCTTTTTTTACATCTTTAACTGCCCGTCCTAATCCAGCACCAAGACTCTTTCTCATTCTGTAAAGAGTAAATCCGGCAGACATTAACATTCCACCAATAGCAATCGGTCGTACTATTGATCTCCAAACTTGATTGGCTAATCCAATCCAGGTTTCATCAGTAACTTCAGTAACTCCGTTTGCCTGCAAAGAAGCAATAAGTTCCGGACCTAAGAAATACAGAAGAAGTGGAACGAATAATCCCCAGGCTAATAATCCGCCGGTAAAGTTAAGTGATGCGAGATTTGGACCGATAATGTAGCCAACACCCATATAAGCAGGACTAACTCCCGGAGTGCTAAGTAAAGCTCCACCACCAGCCTCGGTCGGAGCACTACCAATCATTAATTTCTGTTTTGCAAAATAAATGAACTTCTCCCACGATGCAGCGAAAAACTGAATTTGTTTTAGAATTTGAATTAATGCACCAAGTCCCATCGCCCAGAATAAATATTTTGCACCACTCTTTCCTGATCTTCCTGCTTTATGAATTTCAGCTGCAGCAACTGACTCAGGAAATGGAAGCTCTTTATCTTCAACCATTACACGACGTAAAATCGTTACGAACAGAATTCCCACAATACCACCAACAAACATTATTGCTGTTGCTTCGAGGTAATGTTGAACCGACCAGAACTCAGTCCAGACTCCGGCAATCAGAAACGCAGGAAGAGTAAAGATTGCGCCGGCGGCAACTGATTCACCAATTGAACCAACAGTTCGTGCAAAATTTTCTTCAAGTATAGAACCTTTAAAAATTCTAAGAACAGCCATTCCAATTACTGCAGCCGGATAAGTTGCAGCGATCGTCATTCCTGCCTTTAATCCCAGGTAAGCATTTGCGGCTCCGAGAACCACACACATAATCAGACCTATAATTAAAGCACGGACAGTAAACTCAGACATGGATGTGTTTGGTGAGACGAAAGGAACAAACGGTTTATTCTCAGCCATAAGTAACTCCTTAACAACGTGAGAGAAATAGTTAGTTATCCATTAAAATGGAATTAGGTTCAAAAAATAATGAGCAAATATAAACAGCTTTCTTTAGCTCATCAACAAAGAACCCGACCCTTTTAGGAAAATTATGCTCTATTTTAGTAATAAATATGTTATTTCAGCTCATTTATAAAAGTATATATATTCAGTCCGTTCATTTCGGATGTCAGATTCCCGATTTTCGATGGCGGATTTAATTGAATACAGTTTAATTCACTTATTTGATTTGGCAGTTTTATTAGTTGATACGAAAATTGCTGTTAGTTCATCAGCTTCTTTCAGTAAAGATTCAATCTTACTCTTAGGCATCAATCCACTTTCAATTATTATTTCCAACCAAAAAGCTGATTCGTCAGCTTCTTCTTCAACGATACTAATTTTATAAATGAAATCAGATTTAGATTTTGATCTGCAAGCTGCTCTATAATTTGCACCGACTGAAGTTCCTGCTCTAAGAAGTTGATTTCCAATAACCCGACCTGCTGGATTATTGGGAAGTGAATTAACAAGTTTAATTATCCTAAGTGCAAATTCCTTCGTTCTCTTTTTTAATTCTTCTCGATTCATTTTTTTACCTTTCTCGATAATAATTTTATTCGATACTTAAATCCGAAATCGAAAATCCGCAATCTGAAATCAGAAGTTCAGTTTTCTCATCCCTATATGGCAGATGGTAAAATCATATTTAACAGGATCATCAGGGTCAAACTTTTTTAAGTTTTCAGTTATTTCTTCAGCCATTTTCCAGCTTACATTTTTTCTTTTTGTGAGCTTGAGCTGCTTACAAATTCTTGCGATGTGAGTATCTACAGGAATTATAAGTTTTGAGGTTGGAATTTCTCTCCATAAACCAAAATCAAGTTCATCTTTTCTTACCATCCATCGAAGAAAGAGATTCATTCGTTTGCAGGCACTTCCCTTTTCCGGCAAGGGGAACATAAATTTTATTCCGGCAGAAACCTTTCCAAATTCTATTTTAGTTTTCTCTAAAAAGAAAGTTGAAAAATTTGTTATTGCATTTTTAGTGTTGTTGTCTGTTTCATTATATCCTGATTGAAATAAACTTTTTAAAGAACCAAACTCATCATAAGCACCATTAAGTAAATGATATAACTGTAAGATATCTTTTGATGAATAAAACCTATGAACTAATGAAAATCCTATGTTACTCTTTTCTAATTTGAAATTCTGGATGAATGAGAAAGGTTTATTGTCTGATAATTCTAGAAACTTTTTAAGTGAGCTATTTATCTGCTTTACATTTCCATAAGCACAAATTGAAGCTATAAATGCCATTACCTCAATATCTTTTTCATCTTTAAATAAATGAGGAAATTGAAGCGGGTCGGGTTCAAGCTTTGATTTGTCGAAAGCTTTGTAGTGGTATTCGAGCTTTTCCCGAAGAGACGAGTGTTTGAGGTTCATCATTCTGTTCAGTGTGAAAGAAATAAAATTAGATTGCTTCTAAAAATATATCACGTTAGTTTTGATTTAAAATGAATTATCAACTTGGAAAATCTATGAAAATCATTTTGCAATTTTGCCTTGCTTTGTTATTTGGGTTAAATACTCTTCTGGCTCAACAATTCAACACACTTGCCGATGCTGTTATTAAAAAAGATACTGTAAAAGTTAAACAACTACTTCAATCCGGATTTGATATAAACTCTCAGCATCCAACTTCTGGCACAACTGTTCTAATGATTGCCAGCAGTTATTACTATTATGATGATATGGTTGAGTTTTTAATCAGGAATGGTGCAGATTTAAATCTTAAAGACAGTGAAGGAAAAACAGCATTGCTCTGGGCTTCGAGTAATTCACTTGAGAATGCAAAAATATTAGTTACAAACGGTGCCAAAGTAAATGAAGCTGCAAATGATGGAATGACTCCCTTTCTTCAGGCAACATTGGGAGTATCGTCAGGAAAAGTTCCAATTGAAATATGTGAACTGCTAAGAAAAAAAGGTGCTAATATTAATGCAGAACTTAAAAGAAAAAGTGCATCAGGTTGGAATGCCCTCCACTATGCCGCCGCAAATGGTGATGCCGAATTAGTAAAATATCTTATCAAACATGGCGCGAATGTAAATAAAGCTACTGGCGAAGGCTCTACTCCATTATTTCTTGCCAAACTCGGCGAATACGATGAAGTAATTAAAATTCTCAAAAAAGCCGGTGCTAAAGAATAATGTATGAATAATACAATTCTCCTATTTTTAATATACTTCCTGAGAGATTTTACAATTCATATATTAGCATTTGAAATTTCTAAAACTTAAACAGAGGACTAAGTGAAAAAATTTAAATATATCTTGTTTTTATTATCACTAATATTTATCTCAACAATTAATTCCCAAAGCAGAGGTGTTGGTTTGGGAATAATAGTTGGTGAACCAACCGGTGTCAGCTTTAAGTATTGGACAGGCAGCACAACTGCATTTGATGCAGCATTAGCCTGGTCATTTGTAGATGAAGGTGCTTTTCACATTCATGCTGACTACATTTTTCACAATATGACTTTAATAACCATTCCGGAAGGCAAACTACCATTTTATTATGGGATCGGTGCACGTATAACGACTGCTAAGGATGCGAAACTTGGAGTGCGTGTTCCACTTGGTTTGGCTTATCTTTTTCAGAGTGCACCCGTCGATATTTTTTTAGAAATCGTACCTATCCTGAATCTTACACCAAAAACAGATTTCAATATCAATGCAGCTATTGGTGCAAGATATTTCTTCAATTAGTAAATACTTAAATCATCACACATTCAACAAAATATTTAGGAGGCTATATGCTAAAATTATTAAGAATCGTTTTTGTTTTTACTATCGTATTAAGTTCTAACATTCTTCTGTTTGCTCAGGAAGCTAGCGATCAGGCAGCTGAGATGCAAATGTGGATGGAATATATGACTCCGGGACCAATGCACAATATGTTGGCAAACCAGGTTGGTGAATGGAAAACTATTAGTAAATACTGGATGGATCCATCCGGTGAACCGATGACTTATGATGGTTTAGCAAAAACAGAGATGATTCTTGGTGGAAGATATCAGAAATCAAATCATTCTGCTGTTGTAATGGTAATGCCAATGGAAGGAATCAGCTTAATAGGATATGATAATACATCACAAGAATTTACTTCAGTATGGATTGATAATCTGGGAACCGGAACAGCAGTCGCAAAAGGTAAATATGATCAGGAATCGAATTCTATCGCAATGATTGGAACAATGATTGATCCGATGGCTAAAAGTGAAATTAATTTCAAACAGAATATAAAATTCTTTGATGATAACCATTTTACTCTGGAAATGTACCTGATCTCGGGGGACAAAGAATTTAAATCGATGGAAATTGAATTTGTAAGACAATAATATTTTATCTTAAATTCTTGTGAAGCCAGAAATTAGCTCCTGGCTTTAAGTAATCGAAGCTAATGATTAGATTTGTGATACTGATATGAAAATTACTGACGAATGAACGAATATTTGAATATAAAAATCAAATCAAAATTCAACTTTCATCCCGTCACAAAAGAAAACTGGAAAGATTTCGAAAAATTGTTTGGCGAGAAAGGTGCCTGTGCAGGTTGCTGGTGTATGTATTGGAGATTACGAAGAAAAGAATATGATAATTTGCGCGGTACAGGTACTAAAAGAAAAATGAAAAATCTTGTCAACAAAGGAATCATCCCCGGAATATTAGCCTATGATATAGATAAACCAGTCGGCTGGTGTTCTGTGGCGCAAAGAGAAGATTTTCCTGTGCTGGAAAATTCAAGAGTTTTAAAAAGAATTGATGATAAACCTGTCTGGTCAATAGTCTGTTTCTTCATTGACAAAGAATATCGTAAAAAAGGATTAAGCATTGAATTGTTGAATGCAGCAAAAGCATTTGTTAAGATAAATGGGGGAAAAATTATTGAGGGTTATCCCGTTGAACCAAAAAAAGGTAAAACTGTTGATGTCTTTGCCTGGACTGGATTGAGCTCAGCATTTAAAAAAGCAGGCTTCAAAGAAATTATACGACGGTCAGAAACAAGACCGATTATGAGATTTTCCATTAAATAATTAAAAATTCGGAGTGATTTATGGCTGAAAAAAAATTTGAGAAACATCTGTTATGCATAGGTGCCGGTTATGTTGGCGGACCAACAATGGCAATGATAGCGCACAAATGTCCTCAATACAAAGTAACTGTTGTTGATGTGAACCCAGAAAAAATTGCAGCCTGGCAAACAGATGACTTACCAATCTATGAACCAGGATTGCTTGAACTTGTTAAAACCTGCAGGGGAAAAAATCTTTTTTTCTCGACTGATGTTGATAAGGGAATTAAAGAAGCAAGTATAATTTTTATTTCTGTTAATACTCCTACAAAAACATTCGGTGAAGGTGCAGGGAAAAGTGCAGACCTTCAGTACTGGGAAAAGACTGCTAGAGATATTTTACGTGCAGCAGAATCTGATAAAATAATTGTTGAAAGATCAACACTGCCTGTCAAGACAGCTATAGCGATGGAAAGAATTTTAAGTCTGAATGATAAAGGATTAAAGTTTGAGGTTGTATCAAATCCTGAATTCCTTGCAGAAGGAAGTGCAATTAAAGATCTTGAAAAACCGGATAGAGTGCTTATTGGTTCAAAAGAAACTGAAAGCGGAATTAAAGCACGTAATGAAATTGTTGAAATTTATGCTAACTGGATTCCAAGAGATCATTTAATTACAAGCAACCAGATGAGCTCAGAACTTTCCAAACTGGTCGCAAACTCTTTTCTTGCACAACGGATTTCTTCAATAAACAGCATCTCTGCTCTTTGCGAAAAAGTTGATGCGGATGTTAAGGAAGTTTCGAATGCTATTGGGAAAGACTCACGAATAGGTGATAAATTTTTAAATGCAAGCGTTGGATTTGGTGGTTCATGTTTCAAAAAGGATATTCTCAATCTTGTTTACTTATGCGAGACTTATGGCTTATTTGAAGTAGCTGCTTATTGGGAAAGTGTGGTTAACATGAATGAATATCAGACGAATCGATTTGTTCAAACAATTATGAAAGCTATGTTTAATACAATTACTAACAAAAGAATTGCCCTTTTCGGTTTTGCATTTAAAGCTAATACAAGTGATACCAGGGAAACTGCAGCACTTTATGTCACAAGAAAATTAATGACTGAGAAAGCCCGCGTAGTAATTTCCGATCCTAAAGCACTTAAAAACGCCAAGAATGACCTGAAAGAATATGGTAATGATATTGAATATCAGGAAGATCCGTACAAAGCTGCTAAAAGAGCTCATGCAATTGCAATAATTACTGAATGGGATTTATACAAAAATTTAGACTATGAAAAGTTATATAAAGAAATGGAAAAACCAGCTTTTATTTTTGATGGCAGAAATATTCTTGATCACGAAAAACTTTTCAAGATTGGTTTTGAAGTCCATTCAATTGGCAGACCTCCGCTAGTTCACTTTAAAGAAGACTAATTTGCACAGGCTCATCAAAGATTTATCTTCTGATGAGCCTTATCATTTCTTTCACTGCTTCTTCAATTCCAACAATCAATGCACGAGCAATAATAGAATGACCAATGCTGACTTCGTCAATATTATCAAGCTCTCTGAAGATTTTAATATTTTGATAATTCAAACCATGTCCGGCATTAACTCCAAGTCCAAGTTTCTTTGCATGTTTAGCTGCTCCTCTGATTCTTTCAAGTTCATCAAACTGTTCTTCTTCTGTAAGTGCATTTGCAAAAACTCCCGTATGTATTTCGATAAAATCAGCACCCAGCTCAGCAGATGCATCAATCTGAGGAATATCAGGTTCAGTAAATATTGAAACACTAATGTCAGAACTATGAAGCTCTTCAATTGTAGATTTAATCAACGTTGCATTATCAATAACATTTAACCCACCTTCTGTTGTAAGTTCCTGCCTTTTTTCGGGAACAAGAGTTGCGAGTTCCGGACCAACATCACAAGCAATTTTTATAATTTCCGGAACCGCAGCCATCTCGAAATCAAGTTTTGTTGTTACCAATTCACGAAGAAGTCTTACATCACGCTCGTTGATGTGTCTTCTGTCTTCTCTAAGATGAAATACAATTCCATCAACCCCAGCCTGTTCAGCTATTAAAGCTGCAGTAACAGGATCGGGTTGGTTCTCTCCCCGTGCATTTCTAATTGTTGCAACGTGATCAACATTCAAAGCAAATCTCATATTAACTCCCTAAAAAAATATTTTTATAATATTTAATAATGAATCTATCCCGATTCCATAATCATTTGTACGATACCTTAAAGTCGAAATAAAATCAATTGTAAACATAATTCCCATATGAGTAAGAATACAATAAAATATTGAGTTTGTTCGCAAAGCGAGAACTCCTAATGTAATTCCACCAGCAGTAGCTCCAAAGGTTTCAGCAACAGGTTTTCCATTATGCAAAATTACGAAAGGAATCATTTGAATGAGTACAGAATAGTAACCAAATTTATCCCTCAATCCGAAAAGCATAAATCCACGCCATATAAATTCCCAGCTAATCATATACAAAAGCATACCCGATTCATAAATAAAAAATATTCCCCAGCTATTTCTCGTTGAAAGAAGATGAGGATATTTTTCTGAAAATTCCGGAGATGCTGAAAAAAGCCAGATAACAGGTAACATTATAAAAAAGAAAATGGAAGAGAATGCTAAACCAACTTTAAAGTCTCCGCTAATAAGTCCATAGTCCTTCAGATTTTCTTTGAGTATAAATTTTATAATCAGAATTGCAAGAATAAACAGTGTAAAGAAATCTCCGATAAACCAATAAAGGTATTCATATAGATATACGTTGGCATCATTTTGAAGATATGGGAAAAAATTGATTCTAAAGAAATTTCTGGAGGTATAATACCAGGATATAGTTTGAAGAATCGCTACAGAAATAAATATGATGATAACTTTTCTGTCCATCTCCCGGATGACACCAAGTAATCGGCTTATCTCTTCTTTAAATTCTAAAAATTTCATCTTTCAATTAATTGAATTTGTCGGTAAAGTAAATATAAATCGGAGGTTGGTTATTTCACATTAAAAAGTGTTAAATCAGCTAAAAAACGAAATTTTCTCACTTGACAAGAATTCCGTTAAACATTATTTTAGCACTCGCTTTTTTAGAGTGCTAATAAATTAATTCAAAAAAATACGGAGTCAAATATGGCAAAATTAAAACTAAATCCATTAGCCGACAGGGTTGTAGTTAAACCCGCTGAGGCTGAAGAGAAAACTAAAGGTGGAATAATTCTTCCTGATACTGCAAAAGAAAAACCTGTTGAAGGAACTATCGTAGCCGCTGGACCTGGCAAAGTTGGTGATAACGGTGAAATAATCAAGATGACTGTTAAAGTAGGTGATAAGGTTCTTTACGGAAAATACAGCGGAACCGAAGTTACAATAGACGGCGAAGAGTATCTCATTATGCGTGAGAGTGACATTTTCGCAATCGTCCCATAATAAACTATCAATCAGAAAAACAATTAGAGGAAAAATGATATGGCAAAATTAATAGAATATAACACTGACGCAAGAAGCGGCTTAAAAGCAGGCGTTGATAAACTGGCTGATGCCGTTAAAGTTACTCTTGGTCCTAAGGGACGCAATGTAATTCTTGAGAAAAAATTTGGTGCTCCTACGGTTACAAAAGATGGTGTGACTGTTGCTAAAGAAATTGAACTTGAAAATAATATTGAGAATATGGGTGCACAGATGGTTCGCGAAGTTGCCTCTAAAACCAGCGATGTTGCTGGTGATGGAACAACTACTGCAACCGTACTCGCACAGGCAATTTACAGAGAGGGTTTAAAGAACGTTACCGCTGGTGCAAATCCGATGGATTTGAAAAGAGGTATAGATTTAGCAGTTGGGAAAGTAGTAGAGTTTTTAAAATCAATCAGTAAAGATGTGGAAGGAAGAAATGAGATTGCACAAGTAGGAGCAATTTCAGCGAATAACGACAAATCAATTGGTGATTTGATTGCCGATGCAATGGAAAAAGTTGGTAAAGACGGAGTCATTACAGTTGAAGAAGCAAAAGGTACTGAAACTTCTCTGGAAGTGGTTGAAGGTATGCAGTTTGATCGTGGTTATCTCTCTCCTTATTTTGTTACAGATGCTGAATCAATGGAAGCTAAGTTAGAAGATCCTTTGATTCTTATTCACGATAAAAAAATATCTGCAATGAAAGATTTGCTACCTATTCTTGAGAAAGTAGCCCAGCAGGGAAAATCATTATTAATTATTGCAGAAGATCTTGAAGGAGAAGCTCTCGCCACTTTAGTTGTAAACAAGATTCGTGGTACGTTAAAAGTTGCAGCAGTAAAAGCTCCTGGTTTTGGTGACAGAAGAAAAGCAATGCTTGAGGATATTGCTGTACTAACAAACGGTACTGTAATCTCCGAAGAAAGAGGTTTCAAATTGGAAAACGCTACTATTTCTTATTTAGGAACTGCAAAGAAAGTTGTTATAGATAAAGACAACACCACAATTGTTGAAGGTGCAGGCAAGACTGAGGAAATAAAGAAGAGAATAAATGAAATTAAAGCACAGATTGAAAAAACAACATCTGACTATGATAAGGAAAAACTTCAGGAAAGATTAGCAAAACTTTCAGGTGGTGTGGCAGTTCTAAAAATCGGTGCTTCTACTGAAGTTGAAATGAAAGAAAAGAAAGCACGTGTTGAAGATGCTCTTCATGCAACACGAGCTGCAGTTGAAGAAGGTATAGTTGCTGGTGGTGGTGTCGCTTTAGTCAGAGCTATAAATGTTCTTGAGAAAATTGAAGGAGAAAATATCGATCAGACTACCGGAATTAAAATTATTCAGAAAGCTCTAGAAGAACCATTAAAACAAATTGTTAATAATGCGGGTTTGGAAGGTTCTGTTGTTTTGCAGAAAGTTAAAGAAGGTAAAGATGATTTCGGATTTAACGCACAGACAGAAAAGTATGAAAATCTTATTAAGGCTGGTGTAATTGATCCTACAAAAGTAACAAGAACAGCTCTGGAGAATGCTGCTTCTGTTTCTGCTTTGCTAATTACTACAGAAGCGGTTGTTTATGAGAAAAAAGAAAAAGAACCGCCAATGCCTGCAATGCCACACGGCGGAATGGGTGATATGTATTAATAAAAAGTCCCACCTAAATCCTCCTCTGAGGGGAGGATTTTATGGCAGGGATTTATTAACTAAAACGACATTAGATTTAAAGGCAGGTGTATTATTTAATACCTGCCTTTTTTATTTTAAAACCAAGAAACCTTTGGTCTGAGTTTTGTTGATTTTCTACACAATTAAATGTGAAATCATTACAAAGTCAATAAAACATAGACAATTTCAAGTTAAATGCTCAAATTAACCAACCTAACGAAAAAATTCGGCAATTTTACCGCTGTAAATAATATCAATCTTGAAATTAATTCAGGTGACTTTTTCGGATTTCTCGGTCAAAATGGAGCCGGAAAAACCACTACGATCAAAATGATTACAGGTTTATACGCTCCCACAAAAGGCACGGTTCAGATCGGTGGTTATGATATTCAAAATAATCATCTGGAAGCCAAAAAACTTATCGGTTACATTCCGGATCAACCATTCTTATATGAAAAACTGACCGGCAGAGAGTTCCTGTTTTTCTGCGGCGGACTTTATAAAATTGAAAAAAATAAATTAAGAAATAAAATTGATGAGACTATTAATCAGTTAAAGATTGAACAATGGGTAGATAAAAGAACGGAAGAATACTCGCAGGGAATGAAACAACGAATTGCTATTGCATCAGCTCTTCTTCACAACCCAAAACTTCTTGTGGTTGATGAACCGATGGTTGGACTTGACCCGCAAAGTGCTCTCGTTGTTAAAAATATTTTAAAGCAAAAAGCTTCAGAGGGTGTTGCAATATTTATGTCCACTCACAGCTTAAATGTTGCTGAAGAAGTTTGTTCTAGAATCGGAATAATTAAAGATGGTCGGATGATATTTGAAGACAAAAAAGAAGTTGTAGAACAAATTAAAGGAACCGACCATCTGAATCTCGAATCACTTTTCCTGCATATGACAAAGTAATGAGTCTTCTGCTTCACATATTTAAATTCAAAGTGATTTCTTTTATAAAGTTTCAGGATAAACTCACTTTAAAGTCGATTCTGAAACAAATAAGTGCATCTATAGTTTATATTCTTTTTGCTATTGGCATTTATTTTTTCACGCAGAGCACCATAACATATCTCATCCAGGAAGTAAGAATAGGTATGTTTCTCCTTCACAGATTCATTTTTGTTGTACTGTTTATTTTCTTTATGACAGTTAATATCGGGAATATTGTTGTTTCCTATTCCACATTCTTTAAAACAAGAGAAGTTGGTTTCCTGCTGACGATGCCAATTTCATTTTCAAAAATATTTCTTATAAAATTTCTCGATAATTTCTTTTATAGTTCTTCAACACTTTTGATAATGGTTACAGCTGCTTTAGCTGGTTACACCGGATACTTCGGACTGCAGTGGTATTTTATACCCTTTGCTGTTTTATTTTTAATACTGCCCTTTATGTTCATCGCGGGAACTCTTGGTGCTGTCACTCTTCTTGTTATAATGAGATTTGCAGTAACCTTTGGAATCAGAAATGTTCTTGTGTCAATTGCTATCTTATATGCTAGTGCAATCATTTTATTTTACATATTTAGTAGTCCTGTTCAATTGGTTACAAATGTGTTTGAATATTTTCCTAACATAAATAACTACTTTGGTTTTCTTGAAAGTCCTGCCATCAAACTACTTCCAAATCATTGGGTTGCAGATGCTCTTTACTGGATTTCTTCAGGAAGATTTATTGCTGCAGGCTGGTATATTTATCTTTTGATAGCAATTTCTATTTTGTTTTTTCTGTTTGCCGTTTACCTTGCAAGAAAATGGTTTTATAAAGCGTGGCTGGTATTCTTAAATCTTTCCAACGAGTTTTCAATTAAGAAAAAAAATAATGGGAATACATTTTTTTCTTTTGAAAATAATTCTGCACTTAAACCAAGACGCGAGGCATTAGTAAAGCGAGAGCTGCTTTTATTTATAAGAGAACCGAGCCAGTGGACTCATTTTATTATTATGCTGTTTTTGATTACAATTTTTATTCTGTCCATCTCAAATATTGATGTAATGATTTTGAATGCATACAACATCTATCTGAAAACGCTTATCTATCTTATAATTTATCTATTTAATGTTTTCCTGATAGCTTCAATGGCGTTGAGATTTATATTCCCGCTTGTCAGTCTTGAGGGTGAAACAATCTGGAAAATCCGAAGCGCTCCGCTGAATTATAAAAAGCTGATGCTCACAAGATTGTTCATTTACTTTTCTGTCATCTTTGTAATCGGGCAGCTTCTTAATTTCGTTTCGAACTTTCAGTTTTCAATTATGCTAACTTTAATTTCACAACTGAATACTGCATTCGTTACAATTACATTAGTATCTTTAAATTTTGGAATGGGAGCGTCATATGCAAATTACAAGGAAAAAAATCCAATCAGAGTTGCTTCGTCGCAGGGAGCTTCACTCACTTTTTTATTTACGATTATTTATCTCGTGTTTCTTGTTATACTGCTTTTTGCACCATTGAGTAATTATTTCTACGCTTATGATAAAAACAGTTTCGCTCTTATTTCCCAGTTGCTCTACACAAGTGTTATTCTTGGGACAATAGCATTTATTATTTCATACCTAAGTATTACAAAAGGTGTTAAGCACTTTCAAAAAGACATCTGAAATGGTTTGGGGTAAAAGCGTCAATAAATACTTTTAATATAAGTTGAAAATATCTTTTGTGAGATCAGACGACAAGGAATATTTTTTAGATAATATCTATCTTCTCGGTTGGAACGGAAAGCTTATCAACGATAATACTTTCATTAATAATCACTGCACTCAGCTTGTTTCCTGAGCAGGCAGCAGTATCAATATAAACAGTATCACTCGAATCATCGTAAGTAATTTCCTGAAACCTTGTGTGACCAACAACCTGTAATTTATGGAGGTTCAGGAGTTTATCTCTTGTCCACAAAATTCCGTGATCACTGTTTAAATCTTTTTCGACAATATTTATAAGCTTCTGTTTATCTGCAAGTGGATGTTTACCAAGCTTTCTGGCATAATGGTTTGATATTCCTGCATGACAAATAAAACAATCATTAAGATCAAGAATAAGCGGTGCTTTTATAATGAAATTAAGATGTTTATTCATCTCAGTAAAACGATTACTGTATGAATCCAAAGTGGTTTCTGAACCATTAAAAACCCAGGATCTGCCCAGCATACTGGAAGGATGTTTTATAAAATAATAAAACATATAATCGTGGTTACCGGCAGTGAATGTTATTTTATTCTTTCTGATGAACTCAACAACCTCATAACTAAACTTTCCTCTGTCAACAAGATCACCAACTGCACACACAGGTATATCAGGATACTTTTTTAAGATAAGTGCATACAACTTTTTGAGTGTATGAAAACAGCCGTGAATATCCCCGATTACTGCAACCATATTTATATATGTCTCGTTTCCTTAGCGTATTTTGTTAATTCATCGCGGAACTTTGGATGTGCTAATTTAATAAGCTCTCTTGCTCTTTCCTTTAAGGTTTTTCCAAAAAGCTGTGCAACACCATACTCTGTGACAACATAATGAACATCTCCACGAGATGTAACCACACCAGCACCGGGTTTTAATTGCGGGACTATTCTGGAAACTTGGCCATCTTTTGTGATTGAGGGAAGAGCAATAATTGGTTTTCCACCTTCTGAGTGAGCAGCTCCTCTTATAAAATCAACCTGTCCGCCAATTCCGCTAAATATTTTTGTTCCCATCGAATCAGAACAAACCTGACCGGTGATATCAATTTCAATTGCAGAATTTATTGCAACCATTTTTTTATTCTGGGCAATAATGAATGGATCATTTACATATTCCTGAGGATGAAATTCAATAACAGGATTATTATTAATAAAATTAAAAAGTCTTTTTGTCCCTAAAACAAAACCAACTATTATTTTTCCGGGATGAATTGTTTTTTCCTCGCCGTTGATTATCCCTTCTTCAACAAGACTAATGATTCCATCCGAAAACATTTCAGTATGGATTCCAAGATTTCTTCTATCGCGCAGATACTTCATAACTGAATCAGGAATAGCTCCAATACCCATTTGCAATGTTGAACCATTCTCAATTAATTCTGCAGTGTTTCTTCCAATAGTATCATAAATCTTTAGCATTTCTTCGCTTGTATTCGGATCGACCTGAGGCAGTTCCTGAATTGGTTCGGTATGCTCAACAATATGATGAATCTTATTTATATGAATGAAACTATCACCTAGACTTCGTGGCATTTCCGTATTAACCTGAGCAATTACAGTCTTAGCCTTTTCTGCTGCGGTTTTAATAGTGCCAACATCAACACCATAACTGCAGAATCCATGTTCATCAGGTGGTGAAACATTAAGCAGAACCACATCAACCGGAATGATATTTCGTTTGAAAAGAAGCGGCACCTCAGAAAGAAATATCGGAATAAATTCAGCCCTTCCTTCGTGTAAAGCTTTACGCACATTGGCTCCAACAAAAAATGCCTTATGCTTAAAGTGCTTTTCCATTCCGGGATTTACATACGGAAGTTCACCAACAATCAGTATATGATAGATCGTAACATTTTCAAGCTCATCCTTTCTTCGGACCATTGCACGAACCAGTTCAAGCGGAACGGCACATCCCGGTTGAATAACAACATTATCTCCGGACTTAATTCTTTTAACAGCTTCATCAGCGGTAGTTAATTTCTTACTATAAATATTGTACAGGTTAGCCGGTAATTTTTCTTTTCTTATTTCTTCTACTGTCAGCATTAAACTTTTCTTATTTTAATAAATAATGATAAAAATTATAGTAACATTAGTTAGTTGAAAAAACATGAAGCTTCTTATATTCCACTTCAAAGAGTTCAGCAATTGATTCATTTGTGCAAATTCCATTGTAGGTACAAACTCCTTTCGCTAATCCTTCATCGCCCATTAATGCATGAATCAATCCGTTATCAGCCACATCATGAAGATAATCCAGAACAGAATTATTCAGACCATAACTTGCAGTACGCGCAACAAGAGCAGGCATATTAGGTACACAATAATGAATAACATTATGCATAGTATAAACGGGATCAGAAATTGTAGTAACTCTGCTTGTTTCAACACAGCCACCCTGATCTATGGAAACATCAACAATAACAGCACCTTTTTTCATTTCTTTAACCATTTGCTCAGTAACGAGATGAGGAGCCTTTTCTCCTTTAATCAGAACTGCACCAACCAGTACATCGGCAAATTTCACGCCACGGGAAATAGTATATGGATTCGCCATAACAGTTGTAACACCACGATGAAATTCAGTTTCTATAAGTCTCAGGCGTGATAAATCTCTATCAATTACAATAACCTGAGCACCTCTTCCGAGAGCGGCACGTGCAGCAGAAATTCCTACCACACCTGCACCCAAAATTACTACAGCAGCAGGTGCAACACCGGTTATTCCACCAAGCAAAATTCCTCGTCCACCTTTTGAATAACTTTCAAGATATCTTTCGGCAACCTGAATAGCAAGTGGTCCGGCTATTTCACTCATTGAGTGAAGAATCGGTAAACGCGAATCTTTCTCTATTAATTCATAACCAATTGCTGTGATTTTTTTCGTTAAAAGTTTTTCCAGAATATTTTTCTTAGCCATTGTAAGCACAAGAAAAGAAAAAAGAATCTGATTATCGACAAGTAAATCAGCTTCTTCTTCTGTTAAAGGAGAAACCTTAACAACCATCTCTGCCCTGCCGTAAGCTTCTTCTTTACTGTAAACTATCGTAGCCCCGACCTCACGATATTCCTGATCAGTAAAGTGACTTGCTTCACCAGCACCGCTTTGAATGTAAACCGTGTGTCCGGCTCTAACTAAAGAATCAACGCCAGCAGGGGCTAAAGGTACCCGCTTTTCTTCCCAGCGAGTTTCGGTTGGTATTCCAATTCTCATAATTTTTTCTTTTTATTTTCAAAACTACTTATTAGTAAAAATAGATACAACCAAAATCATATATCAAGACTTAAAAACAGGCGAAATTGGTTTTTTCCCTTTTAGAATGTTTATTACATTTTTCACTGCAAGTTCAGCCATGCCATTTCTGGCTTCAAATGTAGCACTTCCAAGGTGTGGAAGAATTGTTACATTAGGAAATTTCAATAATTCAGGATTCACTTTTGGTTCGTTTTCATAAACATCAAGTCCGACAGCCATCAAAATATTCTTATTGAGTAAGTTAGTTAAAGCATTCTCGTCAATTATTTCCCCGCGAGCCGTATTTATTAATATCGAATTTCTTTTTAGCTGCTTTAATCTTTTCTGATTTAAAAAATGAAATGTCCTGGTGTTCAGAGGTAAATGTATTGATAGAATATCAGAATTTTTCAGCAAATAATTTAATGATACTTTTTTTGCACCAGCTTCTTTTTCGATAATTATATTTTTTCTGCTGTCAACATAAATAATTTTAGTGCCGAAAGACTTTGCCCGTCTTGCAACGGCAGTTCCAATCCTTCCTGCCCCGAGTATTCCAAAGGTTTTATTCTTCAATTCCATTCCAAGAAGGAGCTTTGGTTTCCATCCTTTAAACTTTCCACTCCTGATTAATTTCTCACCTTCGCTTAATCTTCTTGCGCAGGAAAGAACCAAAGCCATTGTCAGATCAGCTGTAGATTCGGTTAAAACATCCGGTGTGTTTGTAACGATTATATTTTTTTCCCTTGCATAATCGATATCAATATTATTATAACCCACAGCATAGTTGGCTATTATTTTGCAATTTGGCATCCGATCTATTACTCCCCTGTCAATTTTTTCAGTAAGAAGAGAAATTAGAGCATGGCAATTTTTAACTTTTTGAAGCAGAAGTTTTCTTGGGATCGGTTGATCTTTTTCATAATAATCAAATGTAATCCTGTTTTTTTTTAACAGGTTGAAAGCAATTTCAGGAAGCTCCCTTGTAATAAAAACTTTCATAGAGAAAAAGAAAAGAATTATTTTTAACTGAACAATAGTTTAACAATAAATAATGCACCAAGAATACCGGCAGCATCTGCTATCAATCCAACCGGAAGTGCATGCCTTGTATTTTTAATATTAACTGCACCGAAGTAAAGTGCTAAAACATAGAAAGTAGTTTCTGTACTGCCGTAAAAAGTTGAAACTAAAATACCGATGAAAGAGTCCGGTCCATAAACTGTAAGATTCTCTGACATTATGCCAAGTGATCCACTGCCGGAAAGAGGACGCATCAATGCCATCGGCAAGGCTTCTGCCGGCATACCAATAAAACTTGTTATCGGTTCAAGAATGAAAATCAACCATTGCATTGCTCCTCCTGCTCTGAAGATTCCAATTGCAATCAACATAGCAACAAGATATGGAATTATTTTTACAGCAATATTAAAGCCATCTTTTGCACCTTCTACAAAACTTTCATAGACTTTAACTTTTTTTACCGCACCATATCCAATAAAGATTACAATCAAAAAAGGAATTGCGAGTTTTGATAACACTTCAATAACATCCTTAAATCCTTGTGCCGAAATAAATGAGATTAACGCGTCAACTTTTGAAGCTAAACCCGAAATAAAAAATAAAACTGTTGCCAGGATAATAAAGGAAGCATATCCAAAAAATTTTAAATTCTTTTTAAGCCAATCAGAAAATTTCCACGATTCAAGATAAAATTTTTCGATTATTTTGGCAGCAGTTACTCCTGCAATCGTAGCACACAAAGATCCAAAAATTGTTGTGCCGATTATTATTGCAGGATTGGAGCTACCTGATGCAGCACGAACAGCAATTGCAGTTGCCGGAATGAGTGTAAGTCCTGCGGTATTGATTGCCAGAAAAGTAACCATAGAGTTTGAGGCTGTTCCTTTGACAGGATTAATTTTTTCCAACTCTTCCATTGCTTTCAATCCAAATGGTGTAGCTGCATTTCCCAACCCAAGCATATTTGCTGAAATATTCATTATCATCGAACTCATTGCAGGATGATCTGATGGAATGTCAGGAAATAATCTTTTGGTTATTGGTTTAAGAGAGTTTGCAATTATTTTAATCAGTCCGGCTTCTTCTGCTACTTTCATTACACCAAGCCACAAAGCCATTATACCAATTAAACCCAGCGCAATAGTAACAGCAGTTCCTGCATAATCCAGTACTGAACCTGTTACCTCTTTCATTTTGGTAAAAGAAACATTCTCAAATATTAAATCTGCGCTAAAAGAATTTTCAGCTAATCGTTCTTTGATTTTGATGTTCCCGGTCAATTCATTTTTTTCACCAGAGGCAGCAGCCATTTCTTTCCAGATTAATGGGAAATTATCCTCGACTTTTATAGAAACAAATCCAGCTGATAAATCTTTATTAAAATTGATGACAGCATCAGCTTCTAAATCCGAACTACTCCTGTCATTATAAAAATTATTAAATGTTGATGCATCAACTTTAATTTGAGCAGAATGCTTTCCTTCTTTCAGAACATCAATATTATCTTTAAAGGAAATTGTGATATTGAGAGGAGTGTCGTTTTTGTATCTGTTTGTACTGCTATTAATAATATCAGTAGTTAGTGCAGCACCAACGCCAAGAAGTATCAGGGCTAACCAGATATAATTCAGCACGAGTTTTTACCGATTAAATTTTAATAGTAATTAAAAATCTGTTATAATGTTTTACAGGCAATAATTCAAAAGCCGATTTCATCAAATGCAAGAAGTTCTTCTGAATCAACAAAAAGTAATTTACCGCGGAACGGAGTTTCTTTTTCTTCACGAATTAATTTGCCCGAGTACTTCTCAATAAAACTCTGAGCGATTTCTCTGATTGTTTTCTGTTCTTCAGCTTCACGAATAACTCCAGTTACAACAATAGAGAAGAGCCTGTACAAAGGATTATTTCTTTCGATCAGCTCCTTCGTAACATTTTTGTCTTTTAAAATCGTGAATTTTGCAAGTGAGTCAAACTTAATTGTACGCAATAACTCTTCATTATCAACATAGAAGAAAATATTTTTATTCTGATATACAAAATTTGTTGCAAATTGTGCAAAGCTATCCTTCTTTAATGAAACTGAAACAACTCCACCCTGTGCGGAATTTAGTTCCTTCTCAACAAGAATCAGATCTCTTATTACTTTTACTTTTTTATTCATTTTAATAAACAGGTTTAGACTAAGTTATTTATTTGTGTTTTGGACTTGATACATTGTGATCTCTCATCTGCAAAAATACATTCTTTACAGGCATTCAAATTTAATGAATAGTTATTATTTCTTATTGATGAAATCATTGAATCAATATCTGCTTTGATTTTTCTGTCCGTTGCCTCATCATATTTGAATATGAAAGGTTTTTCAGGATGTTTTATGAAGATTATTCTGCCCTCAATTGTTTGCTTTTTTGTAAAAAGACGAGAAATAATATAAGCATAAAATTGCAGCTGAGGTAAATACTTTTCTGCACTTTTACTTATATCATTATCCCGGATATTATCTGTTTTATAATCAATAATAATCAACATTTTGTCATCAATTATCAGTCTGTCAAGAATTCCAAAGAGATAATAATCGCCTTCCTTTAAGTAAGCTTCGAATTCATTTCTAAAATTTGAAAATGACTGGACGTATTTAAATTCATCTGAATCGTAGAACAGCTGAAGATCATTTTTTATTTCTGTTTTTAATGATTCCTGAATTTTTTCGTTAGAAGTATTCTTAAGCTTTTCATCAACAAGCGTTGATATACTTTCGCTGTTGACATTTTTCCGAAGAACATAATGAATAATTTCACCTTTAAGTTTTGAAAATTCAGTCAGCTTTGTTTGATCATCGAACAAATAAGAATTGAATTCGCTCTGTTTGTATTCGTCTGGATGTTTGTAATTATTTAAAGTTTGAAATTTCCTGAACTGTTGAATCAGATCACCAAGTTTATAATTATATAGAAGGTTGTATTTAAGAGGACAAGCTGAATATGTAGAGAACCTTGTTGAAGAAATTATTTCCCCTTTTGAAGAGTCCTTTAATTCAGATGATATTATCTTTTTCTCCTCAATGCTGAGAACTTTTGTCTCGAAAATTTTTTCCTGGTATTCAACACTTCTTATTACAGGAATTTCGAGTTCGACAGGTTTTAAAACATTAATAAATTTATCTTTTTCTTTTTTCAGATAAGCAAGCTCACCGGTAAGGAAAAGTTTGTCACCGGAAATATCCTGATTAAGTCCCTGACTTATTAGCGAAGCAAATGATTTACTTTTATTTGTTTTACCGTTGTCAGTTTGAGTTATAAAAAGAAAATCTTTTGCTCTCGTAGCAGCGACATATAGTAATCTTTTCAATTCAGCAGTTTCCTTTTTGCCTTCGATAAGATTATAAACTCCAACAACGGGAGCCGACACATAATTTGTAAAATAATTTTCATTAATCGGCACTTTAGTTAAAATTCCAAAATCTTTATCAACAGAAAATGATCTCGCTTTAACTTTATTACTCGGTGTAGTGTCAGTGCATTTAAATAAAAACACTGCCGGATACTCCAACCCTTTTGCCTGGTGAATGGTAAGAATATTTACGCCCTGATTTCCCTGCTCAATTTTTGCCTGAGATTCATCTTCAGTTGTGGAAATGGCATTGTTCAAATAAGTAACAAAGTCGTAAAGAGTGTTGAACTCATCGTTAAAAAAGTCATTAGTAATTGAAATGAGTTTATTAAGATTAGAAATTTCCTGATCACCATCTAAGCGTGAAGAAATTATCGGAATAAAATCCGATTCTTTTAGAATTTTTCTTAACAGTACAGAAATGCCGGTACGGGCAGCAAGTTTCTTGTTCTCATCAAGCTTTGCCTGAATTGCTTTCCAATAACTACTTTTATTTAAAGATGCTGATTTCAATTTTTCCCAGTAAGAATCACCTTCAAAATCAGACAATTCAAGTAAATTAACATCAGAAATCATAAAGAAAGGCGAACGAAGAATACCAATTAATGCTGCATCATCTTTATCATTCAATAAGAAAGCAAAGTAATTATAAATATCGTTTATACTCTGTTTCTGGTAAAAACCTGTTCCACCAACAATATTGAAAGGTATCTGAAATTTGATAAAGGCTTTTTGTAATTCAGAAAAAGCATCGCGCTTACGAACAAGTATTGCAATGTCGCTCCACTTTTTCAATCGCTCACTAAATTCTAACTTTAAGCTAAGAATTTTCCTGGCTACAAGTTCTGCTTCGTTTGATTCTTCACCATCAGCTATCAGAATTTCAACTCTTCCAAAAAAATCATCACTCCTTGCACAAACCAGATCAGAAGCTGAAACTTCATTAAAAAATAAACGGGATTCCCTGAATAAATTTTTAAACAATGAATTAACAAAAAAACAAATTGCCGGAGCCATTCTGAAACTATCAGGTAAAGTCAGAAGAGCTTCATCTCCTTCAGCTTCACGAATATCAGTTTTAGTTTTTGAAAATACCTGTAACTCAGCATCACGGAAACGATAAATACTCTGCTTTTCATCACCGACAATAAAAAGATTACCCTTTTTCAGATCATCAACAAGAGGAAGAAAGATTTCATATTGAATTTCGTTTGTATCCTGATATTCATCAACCAGAAGAAATTTGTATTTGCCGGATAAAGACATTCTAACTGATTGGTTTTCTAATAAGCTTTTGGTTTTTAAAAGTATATCCTCAAAATCGAGAACTCCCAGCTCTGATTTCTTATATTCATAAACAGAAAGAACATTTCTGAAAATTCTGATCAGAGCCAGATTATATTTTGTTAATTCCTTTTCTATTACCTGATGATTTTCAATTGACTCTATTTCATCAAGATCAGTAAAAAAAATTTCGATAATATCGATAGAAGTTTGAACATCTTCCCTGTTTGGTGAACCGAGATAAGATTTTTTCCTAATACTGCCTTCAGTCGTTAATATTTTTTGGCTGATTTCTTTTAATACTAATAAAGTTTGAATCACATCATCAGTTATTTCCAGCTGCTTCAAATATGATTTGATTTCTGTTGCAAGTTCATTTTTCGGAGTGGACTTAAGAACCTGATTATTTACTGTTTTCAGATGAGAAATGATTTCAGATAACTGATAATCAAATACGCTTTTAACATTTGACTTAAACAATTCGAAAAGTTTTTTACTTATTTCCTTTTCATCAGACGGGTAAAGTTTATCAAGAATTTGAAGAACCCTTTTTCTCTTCTGAATTAATTCCGATAGTTCCCTTATTAAAATTGCTTTTGAACCTAAAAGTCTTATCAGAAGTTTTACATCCTGCTGATTTTCAGGCTCTTTTAACATTTGATTAAGACAAGATTCAATTGATAAATCCATTAATTCCGATGCTTTCTGTTCATTTATCGGAATGAAGTTAGCATCAATCGTAGCTTCAACAGGAAATTCTTTCAGCAAATCAATACAGAATGAATGAATAGTGGAAATTTTTGCAGAGACGAGTTGCTTTCGTACTTTTTCAATACGATGTTTAAGTTCTGAGTCCGCAGTTGTGATAAAAAGTTTATTTAGTTCCTCTGAAATTCTTTTGTATAATTCTCCGGCAGCTTTTTCAGTGAACGTAATCGCTGCAACCTGATTTAATGGAGTTGAAGAATTTACTATTATCTCAAGAAATCTCTGAGCAAGAACAAAAGTTTTTCCTGATCCGGCATTAGCTGTCAGAGAAATTGATTTTTCAATATTCAGTGCTTTGGATTGATGAGGTGTGAGCGTGTTCATAATTATCCTTATTATGAACTTTTTAACGGAATCCTGATTCTGAAAACTGTTCCGTTGTCTGATGAAGAAATAAGTTTAATCTCACCGCCGGTGTTTTCAAGAAATCTTCTAATAAGTTTTAATCCTAATCCGAGCCCCTTTTCTTTAGTTGTAAAATTTGTTTCGAATATTTTATTCTGATTTTCAGCTAATATTCCAACTCCATCATCTGAAATATCAATTATCGAAAAACTATCTTCAGTAGTAACATTAATATTGATATTTCGTGATTTAGCCTGAATTGAATTTCTTATAAGATTAATGAACATTCGTCTCATCTGTGAAGTATCGGACTCAACGAATACTTTATCAGCATTTGAAGCAAATTTTATTTTTGCTTCTTCTTCTCCGAAAAGATGAACGGTATCTTTTATTACAGGTATGAGATCAAAAACTTCAAGTTTAAGACTTGGCATTTTTGCAAAAGATGAAAACTCTGAAGCAATCTGGCTGAGATTATCAATTTGATTTAATATTGCCTGCGAAAGTTTCTTGAGTAATTCATCAAATTCAGATCTTTTATCATTATAAGACGCAACAATCTGCTGAACTGAAAGCTTCATTGGAGTAAGCGGATTTTTAATTTCGTGAGCAACCTGTTTTGCCATTTCTTTCCAGGCAGTTTCACGTTCAAGCTCAGCAATATCTTTCTGATTCTTTTGAAGTTCACCTGTCATAGCATTAAAGCCATCAAATAATTCTTTCATCTCCCCTTTTTCTTTATTAGTTAATTGAACATTCAAATCTCCCTGAGCAACTGCTTTGGTTGCTCTTGTAAGCTGCCGGATTGGATATGAAATTTGATTGGCAAATATTGTGCTTAAAAGAGTTATAATGATTACTGCAAAAGAATAAACTCCAAATAAAAATACATCTAAATCAACGGGCGAGTAAAAAAGTTCTATTCTATTAAATGCATCATTTACACCAAGAACAAATGATTTATTTCCGAAATCTATTTTGCGGTAGTAAGCATCGTAAGCATAGTTATCAATTGATTCTTTTATAAGCGCTTCACGATAACTCAGATAATTCAAATTATAATGAACCTGGGAATTAAGTTTTTCAGGAATCAGACGATTTTCATAATACTCTTTTCTTGAGCTGTAAATTCTTTCTGAGTTTTCATCATAGATGGCAAAAGCAATTTTTAATTCTTTTGCTGCATTCTCAAATGCTGTGAGATAATCTCTGTCCGGATGTTTTAGTTTCTGTGCTCTGATGTGATTTTCTAAATACTCTGATCTTTTGCTTAACTCGTTGAGAATTGCAGTATTAGTTCTTTCCCTCACAACTTCTCTGTTATATACTGCCAGTGCAATAATCGGAATTATAGAAACCAGCAAAAATGCACCGAGTAATTTTGTTCTGAACGAATATTCCAGTCTTATGTATTTAAGTCCGATGAGAATTAAAATAACAATGAGAATAAATATGGAATGGATTAAAAATATTTTGAAAAAGTTATAAAGACTCCAGGTAACTTCTTTTTCTTTTATTGCTACTACGGTAGTTTTTTGAAAACCATCACCGTTAGTTCTCAGTATGTAAGTAATAAAGTCTTCACCATAAAAAGAAATGTTTGCAAAACCATCTCCATCAGGTGAAAGTTTTACACTAAATATTTTTTCACGTTGTTCTTTAGAAGGGAATATATTTCCATGTGCCTGGCTGACTTTGCCATCTGTAAATTCAAAAATTCTTACAAGATTTAAATCCACAACTGAACCCAGTGCAGCTTTGTTTGATTCAAGGAAGTCTGGGAATTCTGCTGCACCAAGGTTTTCAATACTGAACCTTGCAGCTACTGCAATATAACCAGCAACTATGTTGTCATTTTCAACCGGAACTATTCCGGCAAACCCAATTCCAACCTGTGAATTTAATGGGACTACTTTACTTGCGTTTCCGCTTTCTGATATTTGATTAAGCAACTTTTTATAATCTAAGTTTTCATCAAAACCAACAGAAAATCTTCCCAGCAGATTGAAATTTCTATCAAGGATTACAAGTTCAGAACTTAATGATTCTCTTTGAAGAGAGCTTTTACTCCACGCAATAAAAGCTTCTGAGTCATAATTGGAATTCAGTTTATAAAAGGATGAAATTAATCTTTCATTCTGAACTGAATTTCTCAGAGTCTCATCAACAAGATATGTTAATAATTCTTTGTTTGCCCTGTTAACTTCATAAGCAATTACTTTTAATGATCTTTTTTCAAGTTCCAGATTAAAATAGTTCAACATAGAAATTGCAATTACTGAGGCAACCAGCGATGGATAAATTATTTTCGAAGATACAGGTTTACTTCGGTAAATCAGATTTCCTATTATCAGAAAAATCAATGAGAGAAAAACAAAACACATAAAATTTGTAATCAAAGGTTCGCGCTGATTCTGAAAAAATATGAAGCAAGCAACCTGAACAAGAATAAATAAAATGCTGAAATGAAAGATTGATTTATTGTTCCCCAGTAGTTTTAAATATTTTCCGATAAGAAGTATAAAAGCAATTATCACAAATACTGCTGCTGAGGTAAAAATTAGAATATTTAAATTCATCAAAAGTGTTGGCAGACTGGGAATTAAATCCGGTTCTTTGAAATAGCGAATAGTTGAATCGAAAACAACACTTTTTATCGATGCAGCTAAACCGCGAATCGTATAAAATGCAAGAATGGCAAGCAAAGGAGTAGCTAAATACTTTACTAATGTAAACCTATCCGAATTATTTTCCTTAAAGTAATCAAAGATGTAAAAGAAGAATTTCATCCCTATAATCAGCAACAAAACATTTGTAACAAAAAATTCAACCGGAGTTTTAACTATGCCCCATGCAAATGTTGATGAGAAATATGACGGATCAACGAGCGGTCCTTCAAGGAATCTTGATGGGAACCCTGACCAATACAAAACAAATCTAAGAATAGCAAAATAGATTATCAATGCGAGTAGTCTGACAATTCTCCACTTTATCATCCTGAAATCGGATTTCATTCCAAGCGTTAAAAACAATAGTCCGAGTATCAGCAGCAACACCTGAATACGTGCAGCCGTTTCCTGAATTTCAGTAATTTCAAAACTCAATGAAGGTTTAAAAAAACTTGCAAGACCAATTTTACTTTTGTTAGAATTTAAAAGTATTACAGAATGTTTCCTGCCATCCTTTGATGGTTGAGTGTATGGATCATAATAAACATTAAAGACAGTATTAAAACTACCGGATAATTCTTCCGTAAAACTTACTTGCTTGTAAAATTTGTTTTGAAGTGAATAATTTTTCTCGAAAGCTTTGCTTAACAAAATATAAAATCTGTCGCCATGAAGAATTACCGTATCAATTATAGTCATATAAGTAATGAGCGGTGAGTTCAGGAAGTGGACTTCATTTATCGGATATACGAAAGGAAATATTTCCTCCTGCTTAATAGCTATTAGATTATTCCAGGCAATGATTTTTCCGTTAGGTGCAACTATTTCAATTGAAAAATCTTCATAACTCTTTTTATTGACAAGTGATATTAAATTTCCATACTCATATTCTGTGGTAACCATTGTTTGATGAAGCTCATCTTTGATTTGATTTTTTACAGAAGTGAGACGGGATTCTTTTTCAGCCAGTAAACTTTTTATGCCATCTTCGATAAAAAGAATTTTTTCAGATAATTCTGTTTCCCAGTTAGATTTTTTCTTTTCAACCAGAACAGGAGTGATAAGACCAACTGCAATAATCAAAACCAAAATAAAAAAGACGATAGCAAAATATTTTCTATCGCCTTTAAAATATGATGATATTTTTTTACCCATCAGTTAATTGAAATTTGAGCAATATACCATTTGCTGCCTGCTTTATTCAGAGTAACATAAAGGTGTGCAACTTCACGCTTACCTTTTTTTTCAAAATAATAATCACCTTTTCCATAAGAAACTGATTCTGCAGTTTTAGTCTCTTTTATTTTGAAGGAAACAACTTTGAAAGTGTTAAAAAAATCTTCCAAAATATAGTAAGCCTGGTTAGAAGAGTAATAGCCATTTACACCGTTAATTAGACTAAGGTAGGTCTGAGCAGATAAATATTGCGAAAATTTTTTAACATCATTATTAACAATCCCGGTTTCTATATCATTAAAAATAATTGATTGAATTTTTACTTTGTTATCGGCACCCAGATTTTTTTGAAGATTATTATCCTGTGATAAACCAGGTTTATTACCGGATATAAATAGAATTACTAGTAAAAGCAAAAATAAAGTCTTCATTTGTCCCTAATTTACTTAATTCCAAATCATAAATCTATAAAAGAGATAGGGCTTACGCCCCATCAAGTTATCGTGTCCATTGTTTTTCGAGCGGTTTTCTGTTGCCAATTACAGAAGGTTTTAATTGTCTTTCACCTTCAACTAATTGATAAGCCCAGTCAAATACTAATCTATCGTTCGTAATATTCGAAATCCGGATCTTTGCATAGTGATTATTCCATGTCCAGATTACATAAGTATGACCAACCACAGCAATTACATCTTTTGTTGTTGACCAGCCTGATGTCGGTGCAAAAGGTATATCGTAAATATCATTTGTAGGACCCATATCCTGAATATCGGTATCATCATATACATCTAAATAAAAAGTACCCTGGTAATTTTCAAAGAAAAAATCCACATAATCCTCATCATTATAAGCTACGACTGATTCAAGCACAAATGAAAATCCTGAATTGTTCGGGAATCTTCTGAAATCAAAAATAGCCTGGTTAAATCCTTCCGGTCTTGCTGTAGCGTAAATTACATCCTTACTTAAATCACTTTCATTACCATTATAATCATAAGCTGTTACTGCATAATAATACCTAACACCATTAACAGCTTCATCATCAATAAAATAATTGTATGGTGTGGAACCAATGATATAATATTTACCATTATAGGAATCGCTGTAATAAACGTTGTAACCTGCAAGGTCTGGTTCTCTGTTATCAAACCAGGTAAGGTCAATTTTATTATCCCCAACAAATACGTTTATTCCTGTAGGCGGAACAGGAGGAACATTGTCAATAACATATTCCGGTTCGTTCACTTCGCAGCCGGTTAAGTATATTAAAATTATTAGTGCTATAAAAAGTTTTATTATGTTTTTCATTTGGTCACCTCTTTTGATTTCTAAGTAGGCAGAGCCAAATGAAATGCCACTAAAAAATATTCTAATTCCTTCGAAAAGGAAAGAATATCAAACATTTCCTGTAGATAATAATAGACAGAGCTTTAGAAAATATTAAGCACCTGTTAGGTCAGTCCATTGGTCATCAAAAAACATTTTTTTTCTGTTGATGACCGCAATAGATTTTCCTGTAAGAAGTCTTTTATCGAATGGAGAATTTTTAGATTTACTTTTAAATTTTGAAATGTTAACAGTCCAGACAAGATTTGGATCAAGGATGGAGAAATTAGCTATCTCGCCAATACCGAACTTTGGTATTGGAAGGTTAAGAATTTTTCTTGGATTAATTGATAGTTTATTAATGAGTTCTTCAAGACTGATTTTATTTTTGTGGAATAATTCTGAGAATGATAACCCAACTGTAGTTTCAAAACCTACGATACCATTTGGTGCGAACTGAAATTCCGATTCCTTTTCTTCCAGTGAATGAGGCGCATGATCTGAAGCAATACAATCAATTGTACCATCTTTTAATCCTTTAATGATTGCATCAACATCCTCTTTCGCTCTCAGCGGAGGATTCATTTTCAGGTTTGTATCATAAGTCTTCAATAAATCATCTGTAAGACAAAAATGATGCGGCGTTACTTCTGCAGTAACTTTAATTCCTTTCTTCTTTGCTTCTCTAACGAGATTAACAGAATTTTTTGTACTTATATGAGCAATATGAATTCTTCCGCCTGTATATTCTGCCATCAAAATATCTCTGCTGACAATAATGTCCTCAGCTACAGATGGTAAACCCGGAAGTCCAAGCAGAGTTGAGTTAAAACCTTCATTCATTGCACCACCTGCAAGTGATTCATCTTCGCAGTGCTCTATGATTGGAGCGTTAAACATATTTGCATATTCGAATGCTCTTCTTAATACAGATGAATTTTTAATTGCAACCCCATCATCTGAGAAAGCAACCGCACCGGCATCAACCAGTTCAGCCATTGGAGAAATTATTTCACCTTTTCGAGCTACACTTGCAGCAGCAACAGGGAATACTTCAACCAAATGATTTGATGCCTGCTCTTTAATAAACTTAACAATTTCAGCAGTATCAATAGCAGGTTCAGTATTTGGCATACAAGCAATACCTGTAAAACCACCGGCTGCAGCGCTATTACAACCTGTCAGAACAGTTTCTTCATCTTCTCTGCCTGGTTCGCGAAGGTGAACGTGCATATCGAATAATCCAGGAACAAGAATTTTTCCAGAAAAATCAAATTCTTTTGCACCTTCAATTTCTTCATTAGTAACCTCACCAATTTTAGAAATTAACCCATCTTCAAGGAGTACTGATACCCTCTTTAGATTTATTTTGTCTTCGGGATGAATAACGTCAATATTATTTAATACAACTTTCATAGTAGTCTTTTAGTTTAAAGTTCCTAATAAATACAGAACTGCCATCCTTATGGCAACTCCATTTGTTACCTGGTAAAGAATAATCTGGTTTGAACCATCAGCAACTTCTGATGATAATTCAACTCCTCTGTTTATTGGTCCGGGATGAAGTATCAGAATATCTTTACCATTTTTGTCAAGTCGTTCCTGAGTAATTCCAAAATATTTAGCATATTCCCTGATTGAAGGAAAATATTCTCTTGCTTTTCGCTCGAGCTGAATTCGCAAAACATTCAGTACATCATTCTCCTGAATTGCTTCATCTATATTGTGAATAACATCAACTCCTAAGTTTTTTATATCTCTTGGAATCATAGTTGAAGGTCCGCAAACAGAAACTTTTGCGCCCATTGTTTTCAATCCAAAAATATTAGAAAGTGCAACCCGACTATGAGCAACATCTCCAACAATACAAACTTTCAAACCTTCAAGCCGACCTAATTTTTGCCTGATGGAATACATATCGAGTAATGCTTGAGTAGGATGTTCGTGAGTTCCATCTCCGGCATTAATAATATTCGAACTGCAAATCTTTGTAAGATATAATGGTGAACCGGCAGCTGAGTGTCTTACAACAACCATATCAACTTTCATAGCTTCTATATTTTTAATTGTATCTTTAAAAGTTTCTCCTTTACTAACACTGCTGCCTGAAACTGAAAAGTTGATTGCATCTGCGGATAATCTTTTTTCAGCAAGTTCAAATGATATACGAGTTCTAGTAGAGCTTTCATAGAAAAGATTTACAATTGTTTTTCCCTGAAGTGTCGGAACTTTTTTTATCGGTCTTTCGAGAATTTCTCTGAACGTGTTCGCAGTATCCAATATTGTTTGGATGTCTTCTTTAGGAACTTGCTGCAAGCCAAGTAAATGTCTGCTTGATAATGCCATCTTTATTCTTCCTTCCCTTCGACTTCAACCAGGTAAATAGCATCTTCTTCATCAACTTCTGTCATACGGACTTTAATTTCTTCATTTTGTGATGTGGGAATATTCTTGCCAACATAATCTGCCCTGATTGGAAGTTCGCGGTGTCCTCTGTCAACAAGAATACAAAGTTGAATTGATGCCGGACGACCTAAATCCATTATTGCGTTCATAGCCGACCGAACAGTCCGACCTGTATAGAGAACATCATCAACAAGAATTATGTGTTTTTCATTTATATCAAATGTAATATTTGAAACTGAAACTTCCGGCTGCTTTATTCTCATACGAAAATCATCTCTATAAAGAGTTACATCAAGAACACCAAGAGGTAAGTCAGCACCATCTATTGTTTTGAGTTTGCTCTGAATTCTTCTGGCAAGAAATTCTCCCCGCGTTCGCATTCCCATTAGAATGAGATCTTTTGAGCCTTTATTCTTTTCTAGAATTTCGTGAGTAATTCTGGTGAGGATTCTGTCGAGACCTTCTGCATCTGCGACTTTAGTTTTAATCTTCATACAAAAATACCTCCTGAACTTCTATTCGTGGAGGTAATAATATTTTTTTTGTTCATTTCCTTCTCCATCTCGCCGGATAGAATTAAAGGTTAATAAATAATTAATTTCAATTCAAAATTACAAAAAAAATGAAGCAGAAAAAATCATTACCCGTTTTATTACAAGTAATCTTTTTAAAATAAAAAAGGGATCATATTTCAGATCCCTTTTCAAAGATAATAAATATTTATTTATTTAGACTATTTAACGTGGAATTCTACTCTTCTGTTATAGAATCTGCTTTCAGGATCAGACTCTTTGAATAACAATTCTCTCTTACCTTTACCTGAGGTTGTTAATCTGCCGGCATCAACACCTTTTGCCACGAGATATTTCTTCACAGCTTCTGCTCTCTTAAGTGAAAGCTCATCATTAAACTTGTCAGAACCAATTTGATCTGTGTGACCCTGAATTTCGACACTAACATCTTTATGTGCAAGCAATATTGCAGCAGCATTATCAAGAACAGCATATGATTCTGGTCTTAAGGTTGCTTTGTTAAAGTCGAAGTTTACGCCAACAAGAACCCATTTATCTTCCATTTTAGCAGGTCCCATACATTTCTTAACAATTTCACAAATTCTGTCATAATCAACTTCAGTAGGCATTGTCTGATATCTTCTGACGATGTCCTCAACTCTATTATAATCAACTTCGCCTATACCAGTATAAAGCTGGCAATACTTTGAAGGTTCGCCCTTGCTGAAGTAATAGAGAAGTCCGAGGTCAGCGTGAATCCAACTATCATTTGAGTTACCGCCAAAGAAACTACCACCAAAGAAACCATCCTGACTTCCATCTCTTGTATCTCTGCCATCAATTTTGCTGTTACCCATTGTATGGTAGGTTCCCTCACCGCGTATTCTCCAATCCTCACCGATTCTTATTTCAATACCAGCACCAAGATTAAATTGTGCGCCAGTGTTTGATTCTTCATTTAATTCGCTTTCGGAAACTTCATTACCAAGAGCATCATAAATAATTGCATTTTCAGGTTTATTATAATTTACACCGATACCTGTAACCAGAAACAATGACCATGGTTCGCAAGGGTTGAAATAATAAAGAAGATCAAGATCTCCAGTAATCATATTATTTGAAACATATTCGCCATTGTTAGCGATATAGTTTTCATAATATTGAGCAGCTACGTGATTGTATGAAGCTTTGATTCTCGAAGCAACATGCTCTGACCAGTTTCTTTGAATTAGGAGATGACCTCCATAAAATTCACTGGTGTTTAAAGATGCACCATTAATGCCAACATACATTGGATAGGTAAAACCAAATCCAAATGCCCATGAATCAGAAGCGACGAATCTGTCCTGCGCAAAAGAATTACTCATGAAGAGTAAAACTGCAGAAAGTGAAAGAATACTGAAAAGATTTTTCATAAGGATACCCTCATATTATTGTGATAGATAAGTTTATTTTAATCATTTTACAATTAGCTATAAGTCAATAACTCTTTTACAATTGATTGCTAAAATATTATAAAAGTTTAATAAAAACAATAATTTCGACTGAAATCGGTTAAATTCATAAGCAATATGTAAACAAAAACCTCTCCAAAGCATATCTTAATATTTAGCGATTTTAGATTAAATATGTTATTTTTTCTTACGTAAATTTTTCTTAAGTGTAAAAAAATCTATGCGGGGTGTAGCGCAGCCTGGCTAGCGCGCTTCGTTCGGGACGAAGAGGTCGGGGGTTCGAATCCCCCCACCCCGACTTGATAAGCTTCTATTAAAATCCTACTCCTGCACCAAAACTGATAAAAGGTTCCCCAGATTCATACGGAGAATTTTCATCATTGATTACATCAAATAAAACTTCAGCAAAAAGCCAAACGTTTGGTCCAACATTTTGAGAGAAACCACCGCCTAATAATAAGTAAGGAACCCAATAGCGCTCTGTATTATAAGTGTTATTTACTGTGTTAAATGAACTTATATTTTCATAACTCCAGTATGCAAACTCTGCATGAGCATAAAGTTGTGGAATTATTCGGTA
>JACAFA010000140.1 GCA_013388525.1 Ignavibacteriaceae bacterium
ATAAAAACAGCAATTGAAGAGGCTATTCTTGATGGCAGAATTGGAAATAATTATGATGAGGCTTTTCAATATCTTCTTCAAATTAAAGAACAGTATATTTCAGAATAAAATAATATCTGATATTAAATTCGACCACTTAAACTATTATTTAGCCGTTTATCTATTATTAGAGAGTTAGAAATCGTCAACAATTATTTTTGTTCAGTAAAATACAACTGATATTAAATAAAAAATGAAATTAAAAGAATAAATCTAAAAATTATGTGGAGTGCAGAATGCGACAAATTATATTTGGGTTTCTGATTGTAGCGATGAATTTTTCAGTATTCCCGCAAAAAAGCCTTTCGCTTGATGAGGCAATTTCAATAGCGTTAAATAAAAATACAACCCTTCAGAAAAACCAAAACAATCTGACAACATATGAATCCGGCTTACAGGCAGCTTATGGTAATCTTCTTCCTTCTGTGAGTGCATCCGGCAGCTGGAGATGGACAAGAACTGAAACCGGTGAAAGAACATTTTCATTTGGAGGATCGGTTTTCACTATTCCACAGTCTACCAATGAAAGCAGAGATTACAGCGCCAGTATTGGTACTGACTGGACTTTGTTCGATGGGCTTTCAAATTTTGCAGGCGTATCCCAAAGTCAAACTGACCTTGAATCTGCAAGACTAACTCTAGAAAGATTAAAGCAGGATATTGTTTTTCAAACTATAAGTCTTTACTACACTGTAATAAATAATTTGCAGGTTCTCAAAGTTAAGGAAGATGACGTTATCTGGAATAAGAAAAACCTTGAAACGATTGTTGAGAGAAACAAGCTTGGCGCAGTAACACTCGCAGATGTTTATGCACAGGAAGTTCGTTATGGAAATGCAGAATTAGAATTAGTTCGTGCAAAGAATGATCTAGAAACTTCCAAAAGTAACCTGCTTTATTACCTCGGTCTGGATGTCCTTGAGAATTATGTGTTAACTGATACAACTGCAAATGTATCTGATGATCAGATGGTGTCGGAATTAATTAATAACGATCGCGATCTTGATGAACTGCTATCCAATGCCCTGAATAACCGCCCTGATTATAAAAGCAGTTTACTCAATTTAGAATCGGCTTATGATGGAATCACTATTGCTAAGTCAGGTCATTTTCCCCGGCTTTCAAATTCAATTGGTTACAATCTTGGAGCTAACAGGTTAAGTGATCTTTTCGATAACAGAACTTTTTCTGTGGGTTTATCCTTAAATATTCCAATCTTCAGTGGTTTTTCAGTTTCAAACAGAGTTCAAAGTGCTGAAGTGCTCGCAATGAACAGAGAGATTGAAATATCAGAGCTGGAAAGACAGATTAAAAAGGATATTCAAAAAACTTTTCTCGATTTGCAGGCAGCTAGTAAAAATCTGATTGTTGGAGAGAAGAATGTTATTTCAGCAAGAGAAAATCTTAAGATAGAGTCGGAAAAGTATAATATAGGTTCCGGAAAGCTTCTGGATGTACTAATTGCGAATTCCGGATATACGAATGCTTTAACTTTGCTGATTAATTCAAAATTCAGTTATATGGTTCTTGCTAAACAGCTCAGGTATTACCTGGGAATTATTGAACCCTCTAGTTATGAATAAATTTTAAATAGGAGAATAATTAAATGGCTAACGGTACTAAGAAAAAATCCAGGAAAAAATGGTTTATATTCGGTGGCATTGGTCTACTAGTGATAGTTCTCATTATAGTTGCTCTTCTCAGTGGAGGAAAAGATGAGATTATATCTGTTCAAACGGAAAAGGTTGAGGAGAGAAACATCACTCAAACAGTTTCCGCAACGGGCACAATAAATCCTGAATTCAAAGTTGTAATTACACCTGAGGTAACAGGAGAAGTAATTTCAATTCCTGTAAAAGAAGGCGATCTTGTCCGAAAAGGTCAGCTTTTAGTTAAAATTAAACCTGATATTTATGTTGCTCAAAAGGAGAAGCTGGAAGCTAACCTCCAATCCGCAAAAGCAAATTTAAATATCAGGAAAGCCGAGCTTGACAGGGTAACCTCGGAGTACAATCGTACCAAAGAGCTTCATTCCAAAGGATTGGCAAGCGATGCTGAACTGGAAAATTCAAAAGGGCTTTATCTTACCACAAAAGGTCAGTACGATGTTGCTGAAGCAAATGTAATTCAGAGTGAAGCCTCATTAAAAGAAATAATGGAGAACCTTTATAAAACAACCATTTATTCTCCTATGGATGGTACAGTTACTCAATTAAATGTTGAAGTTGGCGAAAGAGTTCTGGGCAGCGGATTCACCCAGGGAACTAATATTATGACTGTTGCAGATTTAAATAATATTGAAGCAAGTGTTGATGTTGATGAAAATGATGTGGTACTCGTTTCTATTGGAGATACTGCAAGAGTTAAAGTTGATGCTTTTGGCGATAAAGTATTCAAAGGAGTTGTTTCTGAAATTGGCAATAGTGCGCAGACAAGCGGCCTGGGAACCCAGGAGCAGGTTGTAAACTTCTCTGTAAAAATAAAGTTAATTGATCTAGACCCCGGACTAAGACCCGGAATGTCCTGCAACTCAGAAATTGAAACCGAGACAAAAGCAAAAGTAATCGCAGTCCCAATTCAAAGTGTAACTGCCCGTACAGAATTTAAATCTGAATCAGGACCCGAAGAAAATGAGGATGAAGCAAATGTTGAAGTTAAGAAGAAAGAAGAAACCAGCAAGCCAAAAGAAATTGTATTTCTTGTAAACAACAATAAAGTAAAAACAGTTGAAGTTGAAACCGGAATCAGCGATGATAACTATATCGAAATATTGAAGGGCCTAAAAGTAGGTGATGTGGTTGTGACCGGAAGCTATAGAGCTATTTCACGTGAATTAAAAGACGGGGCTACCGTTCGCATCGAAGATAAAAGAAAAACTCAAAAAGAAGAAAAATAATTGAAAGCGAAAAATGATTCTGATAAATATTGAACATATTGCAAAAATCTATCAGGTTGGTTCTGAAGAAGTGCACGCTCTCAGAGATGTATCGCTAAAGCTTGAAAAAAATGAATATGTTGCTATCATGGGTCCTTCCGGTTCCGGTAAATCAACTTTAATGAATATGCTCGGCTGCCTGGATACCCCAACTTCAGGAAAGTATGAGTTCAAAGGAATCAGTGTGAGTGAAATGTCTGACAACCAGCTTGCTGTTATTCGCAACAAAGAAATTGGTTTCGTTTTTCAAACCTTCAACCTTCTTTCCAGGTCAGATGCATTGCATAATGTTGAATTACCCTTGATTTATGCCGGCATAGGAGCTTCTGAACGAAGAGGAAGAGCAGAGCAGGCATTAATTGATGTCGGCTTAAAAGATAGGATGCATCATAAACCAAATGAGCTTTCCGGTGGACAAAGGCAAAGAGTGGCAATTGCCCGTGCATTGGTTACACGTCCGTCTATTATTCTGGCTGATGAACCGACGGGTAACCTTGATTCCAAAACCGGTGAAGAAATCATGTATCTTTTCCATGAAATTCACGAAAAAGGTAATACGATAATTCTTGTAACTCACGAAGAATACATTGCTGAGCATGCTGCAAGGATTATAAGACTTCGTGATGGGCTTATTGAATCTGATGAGATTGTAGAAAAAAGATTTATTCCCGAACCAAAGGTTGAGCAAAATAATTAAATACGTCGGTAAAAAATATGAAAACTTTTTTATTTGAATTCAAGGAAGGTTTGTTGATTGCTCTGCGCGCAATTCGAGCAAACAAAATCAGGGCTGCTCTTACGATGCTTGGAATTTTCATTGGCATTACCGTAGTAGTATTGATGTCAACTGCTATAAAAGGAATTGATAATTCATTTGAATCAGGTATTAGTGCACTGGGATCCGATGTTCTTTACATTGACAAATGGGCCTGGTTTTCAAATGAAGATTGGTGGAAAATTCGCAACCGGCGCAATATCACGATGGAAGACTATGAGAAATTCAGAGATGCAGCACGACTTCCACTTGCTACAGCTCCTGTAATTAATTCACGTCAAACAGTAAAATACGGCGACAGACGGGTTGATAATGTATTTCTCAATGGTTCAACCTCCGACTATGTAAGCACAACTAATTTTACTTTTGATCAGGGCAGATTTTATTCCGACATAGAAAGCAGAGCATCAAGATATGTTGCAGTAATAGGAAGTGAAATTGCTAAAACGCTCTTCCCTCGTGGTGATGCTTTGGATAAAACGATTAAGATTGGAGGAGAGAACTTTAAGGTTGTTGGCGTTCTTGCACAGCAGGGAAGTTTTATACTTGGTCCTTTCAATCCCGATAATCAGGTATTCATTCCAATAGGGACAGTATTTAAAAATTTCATCGGTTCATCTTTTGGCACAATCACAATAAATGTAAGATCGGTAAGTCCCGCAATGGTTGAGGAAACAAAAGCCGAAGCCGAAGGTTTGATGCGAAAAATAAGAGGATTAAAATTTAATGAAGAGAATGATTTTTCGATCAATCAACAGGAAGGATTGATGGAAAACTATAACTCAGTCGTTGGAGTTATTCAGCTTGCAGGTTTATTTATTACCGGCTTATCGTTATTTGTTGGCGCTATCGGAATTATGAATATTATGTTTGTTTCAGTTCGCGAACGAACCAAAGAAATTGGTCTTCGGAAGGCAATCGGCGCAAAGAGACGTACAATCCTTGCACAGTTTTTACTCGAATCTTCTGTTATTTGTCTTGTTGGTGGGATGGTAGGACTGCTTGCTGCCGTTCTATTATCTTTTCTTGTTGATCAATTCATAGCTACAAGTGTTCAAACTGATGCAGTCATTATTGCAATTGCTGTTTCACTTATAACCGGTTTGATATCAGGCCTTGCTCCGGCTTATACTGCGGCTAAACTTGATCCGGTTGAAGCATTGAGGTATGAATAATGAAAATATTACAAATATTTTCTTTAGCTGTTCAATCATTGCGTAGCAATAAGCTGCGAACCGGGCTGACAATTCTGGGAATTGTTGTAGGCATTTTTTCAATAATCGTTATTATGACGATTATTACAATGCTTCAAAACAGTATTGACAGCGGGCTTTCAATGTTGAATAAAAATACTTTCCAGATTGAAAAGTTTGATCGTACTCAGAACAGGGGATCGGGCGGCGATCAAAGTTGGAGAAACCGTAAAGATATCACTATTGAACAAGCTTATAAGCTTAAAGAACTACTTACACAAGCATTATATGTTGGTGCAGAACAGTGGCAATTTGCAAAGGTTGTTAAATACGGCAACAGAGAAACTAATCCAAACATAAGTATAGCCGGTGTTACAACCGATGCAATGAGAACCAATAACTGGAACGTTAAAGAGGGAAGGGACTTAAGAGAGACTGATATTGAGTTATCCACCAGTGTTTGTCTTTTGGGGCAGGATGTTGTTGATAAAATCTTCCCAAATATTGATCCTATTGGTTTACGAGTAAGAGTTGATGGTCAACCGCTTCAGGTTATTGGTATTTTAGAAAGACAGCCCCAGTTATTTGGTCAGAGCCGTGATAATTATATAGTTATGCCAATTACTTCTTTTCAATCAATGTACGGACGAAGATCTTATTCAGTGAATATAACTGTTATGGCCAGAAGTAAAGAGGACTATGATGAAGTAATTGAATCTGCAATTGGTCATATGCGTACAATCCGGAAAGTTGAAGCGGGTAAAGAAAATGATTTCTCAATATTCAGCAACGAATCACTTATAACGCAGGTTAATGACATTACAAGCGGAGTAAGGATTGGTGCTCTTGTTGTTTCAATAGTTGCATTGATTGCAGCTGGTGTCGGAATCATGAATATTATGCTTGTTTCCGTTACCGAAAGAACAAGAGAAATTGGTATTCGAAAAGCTGTTGGTGCAAAGAAGAGAAATATTCTCGTTCAGTTTTTAATGGAAGCAATTTCTCTTTGTCTTATTGGGGGCATAATAGGTATTACGATTGGTGTGGGTGTTGGAAATTTGGCAGGCGGTTTACTAAATGCCGAATCAGCCATACCTTTAGACTGGGTTATAATTGGATTGAGTTTGTGTGTATTCGTTGGTGTTGTATTCGGAACTTATCCTGCTTATAAAGCTGCTAATCTTGATCCTATTGAAGCACTCAGGTATGAATAAAATTTTAATCTGAAAAAATTTTTTTCATCCCGTTTAGCCGGGTTTTTTTTGTTGATTGTTGAGTGGAAATTTTTATTTTTGAATTGTAGTAATCGAATAATTAAGTATTCGATAATTTATCCTCATTAGGTGGACTATGAATTTTAGTGAGTTATTTACAGTTGCCTTCCAGTCTCTTAAAACAAACAAACTCCGTGCTGCACTGACAATTCTTGGTGTTGTTGTAGGGATCTTTTCAATTATAGTGATTATGACAATAATTACCATGCTTCAGAACAGCATAGAGAGTGGAGTATCATTCCTGAGTAAAAATACTTTTCAGATTCAAAAATATCCCCCGATTCAAACAGGCGGTCACAGAAGTATGGAAAAGTATAGAAACCGAAAGGACATTTCTCTTGAAGAATATTACAGGCTGAAGGAGGTTCTGGTGCAGGCAAAATATGTTGCCGCCGAACAATCTATGGGTGGTAAAATAGTTAAATATGGTAATAAAGAAACTAACCCTAATATTTTCTTAATTGGAATAACCGCTGAAGCAATGTATACAAATAACCTTTCAGTGAAAACTGGAAGGGAAATCAGAAACACCGATGTTGAATACAGCACAAATGTTTGTTTGCTCGGAATTGATGTTGTTGAAAAGTTATTCCCGAATATAGATCCCGTTGGCCAGGAAATAAGAGTTGATAACCGTCCCCTAAAAGTTATTGGTGTGATGGATAAACAACCTTCTCTTTTTGGTCAAAGTTTTGACAATTATCTGGTAGTTCCTATTACAACATTTCAATCCTTTTATGGAAGAAGGCACCGCAGTATTCAAATTACTGTTATGGCTTATAGTGATCTTGAATATAATAATACTATAGAAGCAACGATTGGACATATGCGGACTATCCGGAAAGTGCCACCCGGTGAAGAGAATGATTTTGAAATTTTCAGCAACTCCTCATTGATTGGTCAAATAAATGATATCACAGAAGGCGTTAGAATTGGTGCAATGGTAATTTCAATTGTTGCCCTCATTGCTGCCGGAGTCGGAATAATGAACATTATGCTCGTGTCTGTAACTGAAAGGACCAGAGAAATAGGAATCAGGAAAGCTGTTGGTGCCAAGAAAATCAATATTCTCATTCAGTTTTTAATTGAAGCAATTATTCTTTGTCTATTTGGTGGACTGATCGGGATTTTGCTTGGTGTTGGTGTAGGTAATATCGCTGGTTCATTCCTTGAAGCACAAATGGCTATACCAACTGACTGGGTTTTGATTGGATTAACTCTTTGTGTAATTGTAGGTATAATATTCGGAACTTATCCTGCTTACAAAGCTGCCAATCTCGATCCTATTGAAGCACTAAGGTACGAATAGGAGTTTTATCCTTTAACTATCTATCAAGTTATTGATAATTGTTAAAATTTTATGGGGCATTTTATTTTATAGACTTGATAATGGAAGTATGTAAATTTAGATTGTTTATAAAAACATTATCAGCTTCTTGAAGTCAAGTTTTAAAATCATTTTTATACTTCTTTTAATGCTGACCTCTCAGCATTTTTACGCACAGCAAATCTATTTTCAAAAAGCTGTTACAGATACTATTAAGATTAATTTTCAAAATATTTATAATCTCTCTCAAACCTCAATTATCCCTTTTTCTGAAAAAATTGTCTTAAGAAAAACTATTCTTCGTCGCGGAATTGATTATAACATCTCATATTCTGAGCTGAATTTCAAGCTAAGTGATACGCTGGCATATTCTATTTTCGACTCTTTGTATGTCTCATACTCAACACTGAAATTGTCACTTCAAAAGGAATATAAGAAAAGAGAACTCTTAATTAAATATGATCAAGTGACAGGAGATACCCTGTTAATCAGTCAAACGACTTCCGGTGGTTTTTCTCCTGAGTCAATTTTTGGGAGCGGAGTAGAAAAAAGCGGCACAATAGTACGTGGATTCACAATTGGTACTACAAAAGATTTTACCTTAAACAGCGGCTTAAGACTTCAGCTTTCGGGAAAAATTTCTGAAGACATTGAAATTGTAGCCGCACTTACTGATGAAAACACTCCAATTCAGCCTGAAGGAAATACAGAGCGGCTTGAAGAACTGGATAAAGTTTTTATCCAAATAAAACATCCTAATGCGATTGGCACTTTTGGCGATTATCAACTTAAACGAAGACAGGGCGAGTTTGGTGTTGTTGATAGAAAATTACAGGGCTTGTTGGGTGAATTCAATTACGCTAATCAATATGGATATGTGGCGATTGCAAGTTCAAAAGGTAAATTTAATTCTAATAGTTTTAATGGACAGGATGGTGTTCAGGGGCCTTACCGGCTCAGCGGAATTAACAATGAAAGAGACATAATTGTTATCGCAGGAAGTGAAAAAGTTTTTATTGATGGTCAGGAGTTGAGGCGGGGTGAAGATAATGATTATATTATTGATTATTCTAATGCAAGAATTACTTTTACACCAAGAAGACTGATAACCAGTGCAAGCCGTATCAATGTGGATTTTGAATATACTGACAGGCGGTTTGCAAGAAATTTTTTCACAACCGGTATCGAATCAAATTTATACGACAACAAGCTCGGCATAAAATTTCAGTATCTGCGCGAGGGAGATGACCAGGATTCTCCAATTGATTTAACTCTCTCTGAAAATGATAAAAAAATTCTTTCAGATGCCGGAGATGACCGCAATAAAGCGGTAAAGTCAGGTGTTACCTTGGCAGAACCCGATTCTCTCGGAAGAGTTATTGGAACTTACATTTCCGTCGACACTTTAATTTCAGGATCGAACTTTACTTATTATTTATATTCCCCCGGAGATTCATCTGCAATTTATAATGTTTCATTTTCATATGTGGGTGAATCTCAGGGCGATTATATTCGTGAAAGTCTTGGTAATTATGCATTTGTTGGTATAAAGCAGGGAAGTTATCTGCCGATCATTTTTCTTCCTTTACCTGAACTTAAGCAGCTTGCAGATTTATCTCTTGAAATTAAACCGTGGAATGATTTGCAAATCAATCTCGAATATGCTGGAAGTCTTTGGGATAAAAACAGGCTTTCAGCACTTGAAGAAAAAGATAATTTTGGATATGCAAGGAATATTTATCTAAAACTAAATCCAAAGGAAATTGTAATTGCTGATTTAAATTTAGGCAGAATCGGGTTTTCATATAAAGATCGTTTCATTCAGGATAAATTTACTTCTGCCGACAGATTTAATGAAGTTGAGTTTAACAGGAATTATAATTTATCCGGCATTTCAAAACAGGAAAACGAACAGCTCCGTGAATTTACTCTCAATCTTATCCCGGTTGAACTGGTACGCTTGAATTCATCTTACGGATTTTTGAAAAGAGGTGAAAACTTTAAATCGAACCGCTTTAATAACCTATTGAAGTTTTCAGATAATAAAACTTTCAACCTTGATTATAACTTTGATTTTGTTTCCTCAAAGAATCTAAATCTTTCAAGCAGCTGGATCAGGCAAAATGGAAATGCTTACTATACATTTCTGGTTTTCAAACCGGGATTGGAATTTATTGCTGAGAATAGGAAAGATAAAAGGAGCAATTCAGATTCTCTTCTTACAGGAAGTTTAAGGTACAACGAATTGAGCCCCTTTCTCGAATTGTTAAACATAGATGGATTCAATGCAACTGCTAAACTTTCTTTCAGGCAGGATTTTCTGCCTGAAAACGGATTGATGCTTTATGAGTCTAAATCGACCGCACAATTTTTTCAGCTTAATTATTCCGGAATTCAGGAAATAAAAACAAATCTTAGCTTTACTTTAAGGAAAAAAAGTTTTTCTGAAAATTTCAAGAAAAAGGGATTCCTTAACAATGAAACAATTCTGATCCGGTCTCAGAGCAAGTTTAATTTTTGGGGAAAAATTCTAAACGGTGATTTATTTTATGAAGTATCAACACAAAAATCTGCCAGACTTCAGAAGGTATTTGTCAGGGTAGAACAGGGGACGGGTAACTTTCGCTATCTCGGTGATTTGAATAACAACGGTATCGCTGATGAGAACGAATTTGAACCTGCGGTTTATGACGGTGATTATGTTCAGATTACAGTTCCCACTGATGAGTTATTCCCTGTTATTGATTTAAGGACAAGCACCCGTTGGAAAGTTAAGTATGGCGAAATATTTGAAAAAAAATCTTTTATTTCAGCTATCCTTAATCCACTGACAACTGAAACATTTTGGAGAATCGAGGAGAACAGCAAAGAAGAAGATTTCAAGAAAATTTACCTTCTGAATTTTTCCTATTTCCAAAACGAAAAAACAACTATAAGGGGTTCAAATTATTTTCAGCAGGATTTTTTCCTATGGGAGAACCAGCAGGATCTTTCATTCAGAATCAGATTTGCCCAGACAAAGAGTCTGAATCAATTTAGCGGTGGAGTCGAGCGTACATTTAAACGTGAACGAAGTTTGAGAATCAGATTTAAAATGATTGCAGAGGTAAGCAACCAAACTGATCTTGTTAATGAAACCGATAATGTTGGAGCACCGGTTAGTTCCAATAGAAAAAGAAGAATCGATAATAATTATGTCAGTTCTGATTTTTCATACAGACCTGAGAAAAATATCGAAGTAGGTTTCAGAATTAAAGTTGGTAAGAGTGAAGATACTTATCCTGAAAAGCCATCAATCATTGATTTGAACTCACAATTAATTCGTTTCAACTTATCTTTTCTCGGAACAGGCAGGTTAAGAGTTGAAGTCGAACGAAATGAGCTGATTGCAAATGCTACGAACAATATTATTCCTTTTGAACTAACTGGTGGAAACCAACTGGGGAAAAATTATTACTGGCGAATGTATTTTGATTACAGACTTTCGCAGAATCTTCAGGCAACTGTGAATTATGATGGAAGAATACAAGGCGGCGGAAAAGCAATTCATACAGCAAGAGCAGAAGTACGTGCTTATTTCTAAGTCATTATTAAATTCTGATTTTGTATTGAAACGAAACTTAAACTAACTTTTAGAAGCGATTTTTATGAAACTGGTTTCAAATCTGATCGAAGCTCATATATTCAGAGAGAAAGGAGATACAGTTGAATTTCTTTTGCTTAAAAGATCTCCGGAACAGTATTACCCAAATCTTTGGCAAATGGTCTCGGGTAAAATAAAAGACGGAGAAAAAGCTTTTGAAACTGCAATAAGAGAAATAAAAGAAGAAACATCACTTACACCTGCAAGATTGTGGATAGTGCCAAATATTAATTCTTTTTACTCGTCAGATTCAGATTACATTTCGCTCATTCCTGTATTTGCCGCAAGGGTAGAACCGGATGTTGAAGTAAGGATCAGCAGTGAACATTCCGAATGGAACTGGTTTAAACCTGAAGAAGCAAAAAAAATATTAGCCTGGGATGGTCAGCGAAAGTCGGTTGATTTGATTGTTGAATACTTTTTTGAAAGAAATTCACTCCTGAAATTTGTAGAGATTGAAGTTCAGAATAACTAATCCCGAACTCAGAGCAAACTTTGGGTTCAATGTGGTTACTTTCTCTTCGAATTAAAGAATAAATATTTTATTTTTAATATGTAAATCTTTTGTAAATAACCGGAGCACAAACTTGAGCCTTTTAGTAGTTGGATCGCTTGGTCTTGATACTGTAATTACCCCATTTGACAGAGTAACTGATGCACTTGGCGGATCGGCAACTTATATTTCACTTTCTGCAAGTTATTTCAGCGGACCGGTTAACCTTGTTGGAGTCGTCGGAAGTGATTTCCCGAAAGAGTATATAACTCTTATGGAAAATCATAATATCAATCTTGATGGACTGCAGATAGTTGATGGCGGAAAAACCTTTCGCTGGTCTGGAAAATATCATTATGATTTAAATGTTCGTGATACATTGCTGACAGAGTTAAATGTATTCGAATCTTTTAATCCTGTTATTCCCGACAATCTCAAAAAAGTTAATTTTGTTTGTTTGGGAAATATTGATCCTACTTTACAGTTAAAAGTTCTCGACCAGTTAGAAAATCCTCAATTCATAGTTTGTGATACAATGAACTATTGGATCGAAGGGAAAAAAGCTGATTTGCTGAAACTTCTACCACGTGCAACTGTTCTTATAATTAATGATTCAGAAGCTCGTTTACTTGCTCACGAACCAAATTTAATAAAAGCTGCCCGAATGATAAGAGAAATGGGCCCACAGATTCTCATAATAAAAAAAGGAGAACACGGCGCATTGCTTTTTGCTGAAGATCATATTTTTTCTGCTCCTGCATATCCGCTTGAGATGATCTACGATCCTACCGGTGCAGGTGATTCTTTTGCGGGAGGATTTACCGGTTATCTCCATAAAAGTCAGGATCTTGATTTTGAAAATCTTAAATGTGCTGTGGTTTATGGCAGTGCGATGGCTTCATTTTGTGTCGAGAAATTCAGCACAAAGGGTTTAGAAGACTTATCCTATTTTAGAATCCAGGACCGATTCAGAGAATTTATGAACCTTTCATATTTTCATGAAAAACAATAACTACTTTTCATTAAAATTTGAAAATGATAATCTCATCTTCCTCAATCAAACTCTTCTCCCGCTGAAGGAAGAATATATTTCCACTGATGATTATAACAGGATTGCTGAAGCGATAGAAAAGCTTGAAATCCGTGGTGCACCTGCAATAGGTATTGCTGCGGCTTACGGATTGGCTTTATCATTAAAAAATTCTTCGCAAAGTGAATTTGAGAATGATTTTTATTTGGCATTTGACCGGCTATCCCGGACAAGACCAACTGCTGTAAATCTTTTTAGTGCCTTGAATGAAATGAAAGCTGTATTCTTAAAAAATTCAGATAACCCTTTTTTGTATAAACTCCTGATTCAAAGGGCTGCTGAAATTCATGAACAGGATATTGATTATTGCGAGCGAATCGGGAATAATGGCCTGAGAATTTTTAAGAAAAAATCAAATGTGCTAACTCATTGCAACACAGGTCTACTTGCAACCGGAGGAAACGGTACTGCATTTAATATTATCAGAAAAGCATTTAATAATGGTTTGCTTGAAAAAGTCTATGCTGACGAAACAAGACCCTTGCTGCAAGGTTTGCGTTTAACAGCATTTGAACTTATGAAAGAGAAAATCCCCTTCGAAGTTCTTTGTGATAATTCAGCAGCATTTTTAATGCAGAAAAAACTTGTTGATCTGGTCATTACCGGTGCAGACAGAATTGCTTTGAATGGTGACACTGCTAATAAAATCGGTACCTATAATCTTGCCGTGCTTTGTACTTATCATGAAATTCCATTTTACATTGCTGCACCTTCTACAACGATTGACAGGGAAATCATATCCGGTGATGAAATTGTAATCGAGTTCAGAAATAAAATGGAAATTTTAAAGATTAATAATCATCAAATTGCACCTGAAGAAACAGAAACATATTCGCCTGCATTCGATATTACACCTTCACACTTGATAACGGGCATAATTACTGAAGAAGACATCTTTTCCTTTCCTTATAACTTTTTAAGATGAGTGAAATTATCAAAACTGAGGCTGTTGTTCTCGGAAAAATTAATTTTGGAGACAGCAGCAATGTCATTTCAGTCTTCACAAAAGATCATGGGAAAATTTCATTAATTCTAAAAGGAGGAAGAAGTCCTAAAAGCAGAAAGAGTCTGATCATAAATCCTCTCAATCAATTGCAGATAATTTATTACAACAAACCCGGGCGAGATTTGCAGATTTTGTCAGAAGTTTCTTTGATCAATCATTATCCTAAAGTGAAAGAAGATCTTGAAAAAATGAAATATGCACTTTCATCTATCGAATTAATTAAAGAACTAATTCCCGAACAGGAGGCGAATGAAAAACTTTTTCGCGGTTTGGTCCGAGTACTTCAATTGCTTAATGATGCTGAGGAATATCCTGGCTTTTATTTTGGGAAATACTTTCTCTTCTTTATTAAAGAATTTGGTTTTGAATTTCAGCTCAGTGAATGCAAATTATGCGGTAGAAAGATTAATTCCGGTGAGGTCTGCGGTTATAATTTTGAGCTTGGATTACTTTGTTCAAACTGTCTTAAAACCAACATTGAATCATTTCACTTGTCAGCGGAACTTTTTAACTACTTTATTTGTCTAACCAAAAAACAAAAAGTTGAGTTTGTCGACAATAAGTTGATTGAAAATTCGCTTGTTTTTATGGAAAAATACCTGAAATTTCACCATAAAGATTTCAAAGGATTGAAGTCACTTCAGGTCTTTGATAATCGAATATCAAGATAATTTCTTATAACTCAAACTTTGAGAACTGAAAATAATATTAATTCGGAGGAAATAATGAAACGTAAAGGAATAATTGGCTCAATTACACTTTTGATTGCAGGGATTGTTCTCGGTGCTATTCTGGTTTCTGGTTTTGCCCTGGTCAGACCGGGATATGCTGATATAAACCTTGGTGCTGGTATGCCCCCTGTTAACCTTGATGCCGATGCAAATTCTTTTAGCAAAGCTTTTATTGAAGTTGCAGAAAAAGTTACCCCAACAATTGTACAGATTGAAGTTGTAGCAGAAACTGAAAATGATCCCCATTCAGACTTCTTCTTTTTCCCATTCAAAGATTTTCCGCAGGAACAACGAGGTGCTGGAAGTGGGGTTATAATTACTGAAGACGGTTACATCCTAACAAATAACCATGTTGTCGAGAATGCCACTAATGTAACAGTAAATCTTGCTGATAAAAGATCATTTACTGCAAAAGTTGTTGGTACAGATCCTTTAACTGATCTTGCTGTTGTTAAAATTGATGCTTCAGGTTTGCAGGTTGCATATCTCGGCGATTCCGATAATCTAAAAGTCGGTCAGTGGGTTATGGCGATCGGTAATCCGTTAGCATTAACTTCCACAGTAACTGCAGGAATCATAAGTGCAATAGGAAGAAGCCAGTTAGGTTTAATACGAGATAGCTATGGAGTAGAAAATTTTATACAGACTGATGCTGCAATAAATCCCGGTAACAGCGGTGGTGCGCTTGTTGATTTATCCGGAGCGGTGATCGGAATTAATTCTGCGATTGCCGGAGGACGAACCGGAAATTATATAGGTTACGGCTTTGCAATTCCAGTAAATCTTGCTAAGTCAGTTGCAAAAGATTTAATCGCAAATGGCAGAGTAAGCCGCGGTTATATTGGTATTAACATTGGTGAGGTTGATAATGCTATTGCAAAGTCTTTAGGTTTAGATAAGCCAAAAGGTATAATCATTCAGGGAATTGTTGAAGGTGGTGCTGCTGCTAAGACAGATCTGAAAGCCGGTGATGTAATTCTTAAAGTTGATGACAGAGAAGTTAATCAACCAAGTGAGCTTCAGAGCTATATAGCTACAAAAAATGCCGGCACTACCGTGACTCTAACTGTTTTCCGCGACGGAAAAGAAATTGAAAGAAAAGTCACTCTTAAGTCACGTGATGATGAAAAAGTAAAAACAGTTGCTGATAATGAAAAAGAAAATCTGAAGGATGAAAGTACTCCCAATACTGCAAAATTTGATGAAATTGGTTTGAGTGTTAGAAATCTTTCATCCAAAGAGAAGAAAGACTACAATGTAGATGGCGGAGTAATGATAAGTGAAGTTAAGTCTTTTAGTAAAGCTGAAGATAAAAGACTTGCCCGGGGATTAATTATCACCGAAGCCGATAAGAAAAAGATCAATAATGTTGATGACTTAAAAGATGTTCTTAACAACAAGCGTGGTTCAGCCGTTCTTCTTAAAGTACAGGACACTGATGGCAACTCGCGATTTGTAGGGATTGAACTGCCTTAAATAAAATTCTAGTGACTATAATTATAACGCCCGAACAAACGGGCGTTTTTTTTATATTTGCACAAAAATATTGAGTAGAATATGATAAGGTTTTTAACAGCGGGTGAATCTCACGGAAAAGCACTTATTAGTGTTATTGACGGATTTCCTGCAAACTTTGAACTAAGCAAGGAATACATTGATAACCAGCTTAAACGAAGACAATCCGGTTATGGCCGCGGATTAAGAATGAAAATCGAATCCGATGAGGTCGAGATTATTTCCGGAGTTCGCTATGGGAAAACACTTGGCTCACCTATTTCACTGATGATTAGAAACAGAGATTGGGAGAACTGGAAAGATAGAATGGATTCTAAATCTAGTAGTAAGCCTGCTGAAAAAATTACAATCCCAAGGCCTGGCCACGCGGATCTTGTTGGTCTCATTAAATATGGATATTCAGATATCAGAAATTCTATTGAACGGTCCAGCGCGCGTGAAACTGCAGCACGTGTAGCTGCTGGTTCGATTGCCAGAAAGTTTTTGGAGTATTTCAACATTACTGTGGGCAGCTTTGTTGAAAGCATTGGAGGCATTTATTCTTCAAAAGATTTTAAGCAAAAGTTATTTGAAGATAACTTTTTAAAGAAATATTCAGCTTCCAAAATATCACTAATGGCAGATAGAAGTGAAGTAAGAGTCCTGGATAATATTCAGGAAGAAAAGATTATAAGAAAAATAAAGCAAGCGAAAAAAAAGGGTGATACACTCGGGGGTACATTTTTTGTGTTTGCAACAGGAGTACCTGCGGGATTAGGAAGTTTTATGCAGTACGATCAGCGGCTTGATTCGGAAATCGCTGCATCGATTATATCTATCAATGCAGTTAAAGGTGTTGAAGTTGGAGATGCATTTAATATTGCTGATAGTTTTGGTTCTGAGTCACATGATGAAATTATTTTTAAGTATAATGCTTTTACCAGAAGAACTAATAGAGCGGGTGGAATTGAAGGAGGAATTTCAACCGGGCTTCCTATAATTGTCAAAGCAGCAATGAAACCAATCGCCACTTTAATGACACCTATTCAAAGTGTTGACTTGAAAAACTTCAAATCTGTTGATGCAAGAAGAGAACGAAGTGATTTTGTTGCGGTTCCTGCGTGTTCCGTAATTGCAGAATCTATGTTTGCCTGGAGTTTGGCCAAATTTTTCTTACTTAAGTTTGGAGGCGACTCATTGGATGAAACCAGAGATAATTATAAGAATTATGCAAAAAAAATTATTCAGGGGATCAAGAGAAGGTTAAAGTAACTTATGATTCAAATTAAATGTCTGGTGTTTAATCCTTTTAATGAAAATACTTACATTGTTTATGATGATAATTCCTCTGAGTGTTTAATTATTGATCCCGGATGTTATACAGATGAAGAGGAAACTAAACTAAGAGAGTTCATTCTCTCAAAAAAATTAACTCCAAAATTTCTGATAAACACTCATTGCCATATTGATCACATACTTGGTAATAGTTTTGTAAAAAAAAGTTTTCCCGTACAATTTCTTGCTCCCGAAAAAGACATCCCACTGTTAAAAAATGCAGCGAAACAAGCTGAAATGTTCGGGATAGAGATTAAAACATCACCTTTGCCAGATATATTCATAAATGAAGAAGATGATTATAAAATTGGTGAAAAAAAATTTCGGTTTTTATTTACTCCCGGACATACTCCGGGTGAATTTTGCATTAATTTTTATGCGGACAAAATATGTTTTACAGGAGATGTTTTATTCAAAGAAAGCATTGGTAGAACAGATCTCTGGGGAGGAAATTTCGAGGTACTCATCAATTCAATAAAAATGAAATTGTTCACTCTTCCCGATGAAACATTAATTTATCCCGGGCACGGCGAGCGCAGTTCAATAGGATTTGAAAAGCTTAATAATCCTTTTTTCCACTGATTTTATTTTTTAGATTACGGCAGAAAGAATAATCTATTTGATCAAATAAAAGCCTGATTATTAATGAAGAAACAGCAGAAGATTATAGCTGCAGTATTTATTGCTTTATTACTCATATTTGAATTCCTGATTCCTTCTAATCGATTCATTCCCAAACCATCACTTATTTATCATTCTTGTATTGATCTTTTTACTGAGTATAAAATATTTCTGAATCTCACTAATACTATTTCTGTAATATATCTGCCTGCTTTATTTGCCTTCGTATTTTTTTACATATTCTTTCAAATTTTATCAAATGAAAATCCCTTAAGTCTATTCATTTATTCAACCGACTGGATTGTGAAATACATTCCTTCAATCATTCTGGGCTTAATAATGATTCTTTGGTTCCCCGAATCAAGGATTATTGAATACATTTTTTCTTTTCTTATTTGTTTCTTCCCGCTTTTTACAAAAATAAACAAAAGATTAAAGGAAATACCTGAAGAATATATTCATTCTGCAGTGTCACTTGGTTATACTTCAACGGAGATTTCCCGGAAGATTGAACTGCCGTTTGTAATGCCGGATCTTATTAGAACTTTCAGAAAAATTCACATTTATCATTGGAGTATGATTTTAATTTTTGAATATTTCCAAAAACTTTTTGGTTTAGGAGCAATTATTAATCAATTAATTTTTTATAAAGACTTATCAGGATTATTCGCTCTGATTTTTCTTCTTTGGTTGATCGTTTTTGTCATATCCAAAGCATTGTTATTTATAGAATATAAATTCTTTTTTTGGAAAGAAGAGTTCTGAAAAAGCAAATGTTAAAGTTAGATAACTTATCCAAGTCAATTGAAGTAACCGGTGCTTATGAGATTAAGCTTCTTGAAGCTATTAATTTAAAATTTGATCTAACCGATTCATCAAAAATGTTTTACTCGGTACTGGCTCCATTTGGCGGGGGTAAAACCACTCTCTTAAAGATAATAGCCGGGATTGAAAAACCTTCCACCGGAAGTGTTCAATTAGATGGAAATCCTTATAAACCCGAGCTTGTAAAAATAATTTATATCCCTGAGCAGCCCTCATCATTTCCCTGGTTGAATGTAATTGATAATATCAAAGCAGGATCCTCAAAACAAAAATTTGATGATAAAAAAATTCAACAGATAATAGATTTAATTGGATTAACAGGTTATGAAAATCACTTCCCAAATAATAAAAGTTTAGGATTTCGTTTTCGTGTTTCGCTTGGCAGAGCACTTGTCAATAATCCTTCAATTATTTTACTTGACGATTGCTTTAAATCAATGAACGGTGACACGCAAAATGAAATTTATGAATTGATTGAAAAGCTGCGGGAATATGATTGTCGATTTATACTCACAACTACAAACCTGATTGAAGCTATTCGGCTTTCAGACCAAATTATACTTATGAAAAAAAATCCCGGTAAAATTTTTGGCGAAGTGGAAATTAAATTCAGTAATATTGAAAACAGATTGAATCATAAATCCGAAGAATTTTTATCATTAAAAAAATTAATTGAGGACAAGCTTTCAAGTGAACAAGTAATCCGTACAGTGCATCTTTCTGTGTAATTATTTTAATTCCTAATCAAATTATCTTAATATGAAAGAAAAGATAAACGAACTCATAAATAAAAAGAGTCAAAGCTATGCCGGAGGCGGTTCCGCTAAATTAGAGGAGCAGCACAAGAAGGGAAAGCTATCTGCCCGCGAAAGAATTGAACTCCTTTTGGATGAAGGAAGCTTTAATGAAATTGATATGTTCGTAAAACATCGATCTACTGATTTTGGTCTCGATAAAGTTCACTTTCCCGGTGATGGTGTAATTACGGGTTTTGGAAAAGTCGATAACAGACCAGTGGCAGTTTTCAGTCAGGATTTCACAGTGTTGGGAGGTTCACTTTCTGAGGCTAATGCTTCCAAAATTGTAAAGATCATTAAGATGGCAATGAAAACAGGTATTCCTGTCGTTGGATTAAATGATTCCGGTGGAGCAAGAATTCAGGAGGGAGTTAATAGTTTAGGTGGATACGCAGATATTTTTCTACTTAATACGCTTGCCTCCGGAGTGGTTCCTCAAATATCAGTTATACTTGGTCCCTGTGCTGGTGGTGCTGTTTATTCCCCTGCGATTACTGATTTCATTTTTATGACTAAAGGCATCAGTCACATGTTTGTCACTGGGCCTAATGTCGTAAAAACAGTTACACACGAAGATGTAACATTCGAACAGCTTGGCGGAGCAGAAACCCATTTTACTAAAAGCGGGGTTGCTCATTTTTCTTTTGAAAACGAAATTGAAACAATATTAAATGTCAGAAGACTACTCAGCTTCTTACCATTAAATTTTATGGATAAAGCCCCTGTTTCATATAACTTTCAGTCCACCACAGATCGAATAGAGAAGCTGAACGAAATTGTTCCTGACAATCCAAATAAACCTTATGATATAAAAGAAATCATAAATCAATTGGTTGATTCACAGGACTTTTTTGAAGTTCACTCGGGCTATGCTCAAAATATAGTGGTAGGATTTGCGCGACTCGGCGGTTCAACTGTTGGAATAGTTGCAAATCAACCCGCTGTTCTAGCAGGTGTTTTAGATATCAATGCTTCAATAAAAGGAGCAAGATTTGTTCGATTCTGTGATGCTTTTAATATTCCACTTCTGGTTTTAGTTGATGTCCCCGGTTTTTTGCCCGGAACAGATCAGGAGTGGAATGGAATAATTCGGCATGGTGCAAAACTGCTTTATGCATTTTGTGAAGCAACAACAGCTAAGATCACTGTTATAATACGAAAAGCTTACGGTGGAGCTTACGACGTAATGAATTCAAAACATATTCGGGGAGATTTTAATTTTGCCTGGCCTTCTGCTGAGATTGCAGTGATGGGGCCGAAGGGCGCAGTTGAAATTATCTTTAAAAAAGAAATTTCCAAAGCCCCGGATAAAGAAGCCGAAATTGAGAAAAAGCTAAAAGAATATATTGAAAAATTCGCCAATCCATATATTGCAGCCGAACGCGGCTATATTGATGAAGTGATTGAACCTGCCATTACCCGTAAAAGGTTAATCGAAAGTTTTGAGCTTCTGAAGACAAAGGTTGATAGGAATCCGAAAAAGAAGCACGGTAATATTCCATTGTGAAATTCTCAGATAATTAATGCTTTAAGTTATTAATCGTTACAATCATTCATTTAACTTTTTACTTGATAATATAAATATCAAAATTTATATTGCACCACAATTATTAAAATTCTGGAGATAGTATGAGCCAAAAGCTACTATCGTTTGTTGCTATCTCTTTATTAGCTCTTATTTTTTATTCCTGCGGAGGTAATACAGAGATAACAAAGAACGAAACCTCCAATTCCACACAGGTTACCGTTATTGATGGTGGAATTGTTTCAGAAATGTTAGAACAAGCGAGACAATATTATGTTATTGCTCTTGCAAAGCAGGAAATCAACAGCACCACAGAAGCTGTTGATAATTATGAATCAGCACTTCGAATAATAAACAACCTAAGTTATTACCCCGGTATTGATGAAAATGAAGCTTATACAGAGCTTGAAAAGTCTATCATCGATGATTATAGAAAATATGTTGACCGCATTTCTGAACTTCCAGATGCAGTATCTTTTGCTGCACTTGAAGAGTGGATAACTAAAAGTGTTCCTGAGATACAATTAAAGTTTGAAGAGGAACAGAATTATAAAAGGTTCGTGATTCCTGCCGATATCCCGCTTGAAGTAAATGCTTTTGTTCAGCAGTGGCTGGATTATTTTACAGGAAAAGGACGCGGAGCAATGGAACGCTGGCTAGAACGTTCCGGAAAATATTTCCCGATGATGGTGAAAATATTCTCTGATGAAGGTTTGCCTCAACAGCTTGTTTATCTCAGTATGATGGAAAGCGGTTTGAATCCTACTGCCAGATCCTGGGCAAGTGCAGTTGGTTTATGGCAATTTATTAAATCAACCGGAAGACTCTACGGTTTAGAGACAGATTTTTATTTCGATGAAAGACGTGATCCTGTTAAATCTACAACGGCAGCTGCCAGACATTTAAAAGATCTTTACAATTCTCTGGGTGATTGGTATTTGGTTCTTGCAGCATACAATTGCGGCGAGGGAAGAGTAACAAAAGCAATAAGGAAAGCCGGTGACAGTGATTTCTGGTCAGTCAGAAAATATTTGCCTAAAGAAACACGTAATTATGTACCAATTTATATCGCAGTTAGTTTAATTGCACTTGAACCTGAAAAATATGGCTTTACAAATCTAACTTTAGAAAAGCCTTATGAATATGATGTTTATATGATTGATGGTGCAATCGATTTAGGATTTCTTGCCACAAGTGCAGGTACTGATCTTGAAACATTGATGGACTTGAATCCGGAATTAACTCAACTTTGTACTCCGGCTTCATATCCCGGAGGCTATCCCTTAAAAATTCCCAAAGGCACAATTTCAACCTTTGCCTCAAATATTTCAGTAATACCTGACTGGGCAAAACGAACTTATCTTGTTCATACTGTAAGAAAAGGTGAAACTTTATCCAAGATCGCCGGCAAATATGGTGTAACGAAATATGAATTAGCCGATGCAAATAATATCTCGGTTAAGACGAAATTATCCCGTGGGGTTAAGCTTAGAATTCCAATTACAAATTTGTCTTCTAATGATTTCGCTTATAATACCGATACCGAAACAGCGGGTGAAACTCCATATGTAATCAACGAAAACTATGTTTCTCCTTATAGTTATTTGAATCAGGAACAAAATACTGAAAAAGATGCCGGTGTTGAGCAGAATTCTGAAAACATTAGTGAAAGTGAAGACATCATTCTTACTTCAAACGAAAATGATAGAAATGTTGAAACTGGAAATTTAACCAGCCTTATTCCTGAGGGATTTGTCGCTGTTAATTATCGTGTTAAAAAGGATGATAGTCTTTTGGAAATTGCAGAACTTTTCGGAACCAGAGTTAGTGACATAAGAAACTGGAATAATATTCCATATACAGATAGAATTTCTGTTGGACAGAATTTGACTGTGTACGTACCTGCTGATAAGAAAGATTTTTATGCAAGTCTGGATAACCAAACCCCAATTGAAAAAACTACTATAAAAAACACAGTTAGAAAGAATTCATCAAGTATTGTATATCATAAGATTCGAAAGGGTGAGAGCCTGGGTTATATTGCCTCAAAGTACGGCGTTTCGGTTGATGATCTGAAATCCTGGAATAATATTTCAGGCAATAAGATATATTCGGGCAAAAAGCTGAAAATTTATACCGAAAAAGCTCCAACTTACACTTCGAATGAAACAAATAAAAAGAACACTTCTAATGTATTCAGATATAAAATTAAGCGTGGAGATACTATAAGCGAAATTGCTGAAAAGTTCGGAGTTTCAGTTTCACAGATTAAAAAATGGAATAAGATTTCTTCAAATACTTTGATCGCCGGACGAACTATTAAGATTTATTCAAGTGATTATTCCTCATCTTTGGGTGATAATACTGTAAAAACATCTGCAAACGTTGTTTATTATAAAGTTAAAGCCGGTGATACAATCGGTGAAATTGCCGAGAAGTTTAAAGTATCCTCCTCTGCAATTCGGAAATGGAATAATTTAAAAAGCAATAAAATTTTAAGCGGATCCACGATTAAAATTTATTCCGATGTGGATGTAAACGATGTTCCAGAAACGAAGGGAAAAAATGTCACCAATTCCAATAATAAAAATTCAAATGTCAATTCGAATACTAACACCAATATTAACTATATAAAGCATACAGTCTCTAAGGGTGAAACTATTGGTGAAATAGCCGCTAAGTACAATGTTTCTATAGTGGATATTAAAAGCTGGAATGATCTGTCGACTTCAAAAATTATTGCCGGAAAAGTTTTAAAAATTTATCCAAATTCAACCATAAACAATAAAAATAACAACAATACGAGTAACAGCAGTATTCATACAGTGCAAAGCGGAGAATCACTGTACTCCATTGCTAAAAAGTATAACACTACAGTAGATAAATTAAAATCTGTAAATAAACTTAATTCAGACAAACTTAAGGTAGGTCAAAAAATAACAATACAATAATTTAACAACATAAAAGTCGTTAGGGGTGTTACGATCACACGTATCTGAGAATAAACCCTTTAACCTGATCTGGATAATGCCAGCGTAGGGAAACGAACTAAAGAATGATTCGATTTATTCGTTTCTTAAACGACTTTTAATTTCAAAGGAGTTAATATGAAAAATCTAGTCATTCTTTTTTTGCTTTTTGCAGTTAACATTTTTCCGCAGTATAAACTCACCGGTATCATCCGTGATTCCGAAACTCAACTTCCTCTTTCCAATGCAAATCTAATTATCAAAAACAAAATCGGCATTGGTACAGTTAGTGATGAAGGTGGAAATTTCTTTTTTGAAGAAAAAGTTTTTCCCGGCGACACTCTTGTTATTTCCTTTCTTGGATACACTACTCAACAATTAAGACTGACAGAGTCAGATTTTTCTGAACGGATGATAATTTATCTTTCGCCCAAAATCTTACCTTCACAAACTGTTTTAATTCAGGCGAGCGTTGGTAGAACAGGTATTACTCCAATTACATTTGAGAAAATTTCTCGTTCTGAAATAAAAAGGACTTACACTGTTCAGGATATTCCTCAATTTCTTTCTCAACTTCAGTCAGTGAATTTTTATTCAGAAAACGGAAATGGATTAGGATACAACTATTTAAGTATCAGGGGATTTGACCAGCGGCGAATCTCGGTTTCAATAAATGGAATTCCGCAAAACGATCCTGAAGATCACAACATTTACTGGCTTGATTTTCCGGACTTACTTGCGAGCACAGAAATGATTCAGGTACAGCGTGGTGCGGGCAGCGGTGTGTTTGGTTATCCTGCTATTGGTGGTTCAATAAATATTATAACTTCTACATTCTCAAATTCACCGCAAGTTAATATTAGCGCTTCTTTAGGTGGTTATAACACACGAAAATATAGTGCAGCATATTCAAGCGGACTAATTGGGAAAAAATATTCCATTTATGCCAAGCTATCGCAAATTCTTAGTTCAGGATACAGGAAATCTTCTTGGATTAAGTTTAATGCATATCATCTTTCCGTTGTTAGATACGACGAAAATGTTACTACACAAGTAAATTTATTCGGCGGTCCGATTGCTGATGGTTTAGCTTACACAGGTGTTGCAAAATTCGCAGTTAAGGATAAAAATCTGCGAAAAGAAAATTATTCTTATTGGGAAGCAGATGAAAACGGCTATACTTTTATAGTTCAAAGAAGGCCCGAAGAGATTGAAAATTTTTCGCAGCCGCATTACGAAATTTTGAATGAAATTAAATTGTCTGAAAAAATAATTCTTAATTCTGCACTTTTTCTTGTAATAGGAAAAGGATTTTTTGATTATGATGGATCATGGGCTGATACTAGTTACTTCCGGCTTACCCGGGAAAATAATTTCTACCCGACCGGCAATCCATCAAATGCAATTATACGTGCCCAGGTAGAGAACAATCAGTTTGGATGGATACCCAGAATCAGCTTTGAACATAAATCAGGAAAGTTAATCATTGGAGGTGAATTAAGAAGGCACCGATCAGATCATTGGGGTGCAATCAGCTATGCTGAAAATCTTCCTGCAGGAGTATCAAAAAATTATTTTTACTATTTCTATAATGGCAGCAAGGATATTTTTAACAGCTTCATTCATGAAAGTTACAGCCTTAACGAGAAAATTGATTTACTCGGCGAGATTCAATTCGCTTTTCACAAATACAGGCTGTTTAATGAAAAATATATCGGGACTGATTTTTCGAAAAGTGGATTTTATATTAATCCCCGATTCGGTCTGAACTATAAATTCAATAATAGTCTAAATACGTATCTATCATTCGCCAGGGTAACACGTGAACCACGCCTTAAAGATTATTACGATGCTGCCGAATCTTCCGGTGGTGCACTTCCTCAGTTTGAGCTTAATGCAGATGGATCATTTAATTTTGAAAAGCCTTTAGTTAAACCGGAAACAATGAATAATTTTGAACTTGGCTCCGAGCTTCAGCTAAATAATCTTTCTGTTTCACTGAATTTGTTTTATATGTTATTCAAAGATGAAATTGTAAAGAACGGGAAGCTCGACCGGTTTGGTCAGCCCATTACCGGTAATGCTGAGACAACAAGACACGCCGGAGTTGAAGTTTACGCTCAGATAAAACCTTTGCAGGCACTTGAAATATTTTTTAATGCAACTTACAGTCAAAATAAAATAGTCCGCGGAAAATATTTTGATCAGTCAGGAGCTTCAATTGATCTTAGCGGGAACAGGATAAGTGGTTTTCCTGATTTTATGTTTAATTTTGGAATAATATTTCTGCAATCCGACCTTTATTTAAGATTAAATGGAAGATATGTCGGAAAGTTTTATTCGGATAATTTTGATGATAATCTGAAAGCATATTTAATTGAATTCCCGGGTTTTGTTGATTACTCCGATAATATTAATGAAGAATATTTTACAGCCGACTTTTATGCGAGCTATGAATTTCCATTGATAAATTCATTAAGTCCCTGGAAAATTTTTCTTCAGGTAAACAACGTACTTGATAATCTTTACTCCGCTTATGCAATCGGAAAAGAATTTTTCCCGGCTGCTGACAGAAACTGGCTGGTTGGAATTCAGGTCGGATTATAGCTCTTGTCCTAATCCTCTCCGAAGGAGAGAGGGAATTGTGCTTCTTCTCCACAGGAGAGAGGATTAAGGAGTTGGAAAAATAATTTTTACAAGGAAATGAATTGAAAAAATGCATTATTCTCGCAAACGGCAAACCTCCGGTAAAAAGTATAATTACTTTTTTTCAGAAAAAAGGTTACAATAAATTAATCTGCGCTGATGGCGGAGCAAATTCAGCATTGAAATTCAAATTAGTTCCCGACGTTATCATCGGTGACCTTGACTCAATTTCATCAGCAGCAATTAATGAATTCAGGTCTTACACGAAAATAATCAGGCTTAAAAGGCAAAATGATACTGATGTTGAGAAGTGTCTTAAGTACGCTATCAAAAATAAATTTGATGAAGCTCTTCTAATGGGTGCTACAGGAAATCGTCTTGATCATACTTTTTGTAATCTTGGGATTGTCCTGAAATTTTTTCCTCAAATAAAAATTTCGCTTATTGCCGAAAATTCATTTCTAATCTCAGCTACGGGAAATATTGAAATCAAAACATTGCCCGGGGAGACAATTTCAATTTATGGTATATCGTCAAAAACCAGGATCACTTCAACCGGATTGAAGTATGAATTGAAAAACAATTCACTTCCATTCGGACAAAGAGAGAGTACAAGCAATATTGCCAGGCGAGACATCGTAAAGTTAAAAATCAGTGGCGGGGTTGCTTTTATTATTCGCGATGTAAAAACATTGATGAAGAATGGTCTCTTTTAATTTTGCCGATATTCTGATAATTCTTGGCTTTTTTGCAGTAGTTATTTTCATAGGATTTTACACCGGCAGAAAAACCACCTCAGACGCTGCCTCTTATTTACTTTCGGAAAGAAAATTAAGTCTGTTTCTCTTTGTTGCGGTTAACGTTTCAACCTGGTACGGCGGAATTCTTGGGGTTGGTGAGTTCGCATTCCGTTATGGACTGGTAAGCTGGTTTACTCAAGGTTTTCCTTATTACATTTTTGCTTTCCTTTTTGCTGTTTTCTTTGCAAAAAAAATTCGCGAAGCATCTCTCTTTACAATTCCGGATAAGCTAACGGAAGTTTATGGCAATAATGCCGGATTGGTTTCTGCGGTAATTGTCTTCGTGCTTGTTTCGCCTGCACCTTATCTGCTGATGACAGGAAATCTGCTTTCATTAATTTTTAAGATTGATTTACTTCCATCACTGCTTATTTCTCTTTTGTTGTCGCTGATTTATCTGGTTAGGGGCGGGTTTCGTTCAAACATTTACGTTGATGTATTTCAATTCTTTGTGATGTTTAGTGGATTTATTCTAGTAGTTATTTTTTCTGCCGTAAAATTCGGAACATATGATTTTCTTTCATCATCACTTCCTGAAAATCATTTGAAAATTTTCGGGGGAATGTCACCTGCTTTTATTGTTGTCTGGTTCCTGATTGCATTATGGACTTTTGCGGATCCCGGATTCCATCAGCGATGCTATGCGGCAAAATCCGGTAACATAGCGAAATGGGGGATTATCATTTCTGTTTTCTTCTTTGCACTTTTTGATTTTCTAACTACCACAACAGGATTATTCACAAAAGCGATTTTACCAAACCTCGAAAACCCTGTGCTGTCTTTCCCGTTATTTGCAGAGCAGGTTTTACCTGCCGGAATAAAAGGAATTTTTTATGCTGCTCTTTTTGCAACGATAATTTCCACACAAGTGAGTTTTTTATTTTTAAGCGGGACAACCGTTGGCAGGGATTTCATTTACCGGATCAGCCACGATGATACCGAATCAAACCTTAAAATTTATACGATAATCGGGTTGATAATTACAGGAACCATTGCAATAATTTTCTCATTTTTTATTCCTTCAGTTATTCAAATCTGGTATACAATCGGATCGCTTTTTATTCCAGGGATTATTTTGCCCGTCGTTAGTGCTTACTATCCCAAATTCAGAATTAATAAAAAATTTATTTTGGCAGAAATGATTGGCGCAATTATCATCAGCTCTCTATGGTATTTTTTGCGGAATAAATTTATTGATGCTGCAGTGCTGAATGAAATTGAACCGATGTTAGCAGGTTTATTTTTTTCTATATCTGTTCATGTGCTAGGGATTTTTTTAAATAAAACCCCCACCAAAAACAAATTGTGATTATTTTCAAGAAAGCTTATTTAATTATTAGCTCATTTATGTTTGATGAATAACTACCAAATAATTTATTAGCTTAAAATAAAAGAGCAGTGATATAAAAACGCTCACTGCTCTTGATTCAAACGAGATATTAAAAAATTACCTCTTTAAGGTAAATTAGATAACAGGAAAAAACTAAGGAAGAAATATTCCTGCTGCGACTACTGTGGTCCACAAACCGTTTTTATCACCCTCGGCTGACTGAGTTATGTTGAACGAACGAACAATTTTGCCAGACATTTTATAAATGTCTTCGCGTTCACTCCAATCTTTATCAGAATCGAACTCGACGCCTAAAGTTGTAGCCAGCATTGTTGCCGCGAGGTCTTCAGCATATTCACCGGAGACTTTTTCTGTCTGACCGTACGGATGATGTTCGGAAAGGTAGCCATAAGCATTTGCATCAGAAGGAAGAGCAACTCCGATAGATGCAGCAATCAGCCTGTTCGGCTCGTTGGTTGAATTACGGGCCATAACACAATGAGTAATTTGGCCGGGTGTGATAAGTTTTATTCCTTCTTCAACTGTAATCCTTTTACAATTAACCGGGAAAATACTGCTTACGCTTACGAGGTTGCAGATTTCTATTTTTGCATTTCTTAATGCTAGCTCAAAAGAGCTGAGATACTCTTTGTGTTTTCCTACACCTTTTGTAAAAAATATTTTAGTTGGTAGATACAACTTCTTTTCCTTTCCGTTTATTTTAGTTTAATAAATTTTCTTTTTCCTACTTTAAGAACTTTTTCGCCTTTTATTTTTATTACCTCTGAGATCGATTGCACTTTTTCTCCATCAATGCTGACTCCGCCCTGAATTACCAGGCGTCTTGCTTCTGCTTTTGTTGGAGCTAACTTTACCTCAACCAATAAATCGAGAATTCCAATTTCACTGATTTGATTGCCAAATTTATATTCAGGAATGTCATCAGGAATTTCTTTATTAATAAATATCCTATCGAATTCTTCTTCAGCTTCGATTGCAGCTTCTTTGCTATGATACATGGAAACTAGTGTTCTTGCAAGCTCGCGTTTTATATCGCGCGGATTGAATTTATCATCGTTTAGCTGCATTCTTATTTCTTTAAGCCTCTCATTTGAAACATCAGTTGCAAGTTCAAAATAATTATAGATTATTTTATCCGGGATTGATAGAGTCTTACCATAAATTTCTTTCGGAGCTTCGCTGATTCCGATATAATTATTGTAAGACTTGCTCATTTTCTCAACTCCGTCAGTTCCGACAATCAGGGGCATTGTTAAAATCACCTGGGGTTCCAATCCAAATTCACGTTGAATATCTCTGCCGACGAGAAGATTAAACTTCTGATCGGTACCGCCAAGCTCTACATCACTTTCAATTGCAACAGAATCCATTGCCTGTGCAAGCGGGTAAAGAAATTCATGAACACTTATCGGTTCCCCGGCTTTAAATCTTTTTGTAAAATCATCTCTCTCAATCATTCTTGCAACTGTATATTTTGAAGCAAGCCGAATAACTTCCTCAAAATTCATTTTGCCAAGCCATTCGGAGTTGTAAACAATTTTCGTTTTATCTTTATCCAGAATTTTTGAAGCCTGCTCTAAGTAGCTTTTACCATTCTCACGAGTTTCTTCGAGAGTTAAAGCAGGACGGGTTGCGTTTCTGCCGGATGGATCACCGATCATTCCTGTGAAATCACCGATTATTAATATTGCCTGGTGACCAAGCTGTTGAAATTGTGCAAGTTTCCTTAAAACAACTGAATGCCCGATATGGAGATCAGGTCTGCTGGGGTCGCAGCCAAGCTTAATGTTGAGCGGTTTATTTTTTCTTAATGAATTTTCAAGCTTCTTGAGCAATTCTTCTTCAGGAATTATTTCAAACACACCCCGTTTGATTAAATCCATTTGTTCATTTATTGAAGGAAACATTTTTTGATCTCTTATTATCTGAATTTGAAATTTCGTTCCTGGTCTCTTTTAAAATCTTTTTTAGCTATCGCTTCCCGCTTATCGAATGTCTTCTTACCTTTAACAAGGGCAAGTTCAACTTTCACTTTTCCTTTTTTGAAATAGAATCTTAAAGGGACAAGCGACAATCCCTTTTCTTTTACTTTTCCGATCAACTTCCTGATTTCACTCTTATTCAAGAGCAACTTTCTGTCCCTTGTCGGATTGTGATTATTGATATTTCCCTGTGAATATTCGCTGATATGTGTGCTCAGCAGCCAAACTTCATTGTTTTTCACAATCGCATAACTATCCACGAGATTTATTTTTCCCTGCCTCAATGATTTTACTTCTGTCCCGACTAAAACAATTCCTGTCTCATAAGTTTGAATTATGTGGTATTCGTGTCTGGCTTTTCTGTTAACCGTAATATTTTTCTCTTCTTCGGGTGCGGGCATACTCATTGAAAAAATCGATGCAAAAGTTATTTCAATTGGTTAAAAAAAACAAGAAACTTATGCTTGCATGTGTTTGGACTTCAGATAGACACCTTTAAGCCCTTGGTGTTGATGCATTAAGTGGCTTTCAAGTTAAAACCTTAATATCTATCTTTCGCCCATTCTTAAATTACATTGAGGATAATTTATTTTTGAAACCTGCACTGAGATTATTTTTTATCTTCCTATTAAACTTATCTGCTCTTTTTGGTCAGACTTTTGAAATCATCAGAATTGAACCTCCAAACTGGTGGGAGGGAATGAATAATGATACTCTTCAGTTGATGATTCACGGTAAAGATCTTTCAGGAGTAAGAATATCTTCGGAACATGAAGCCATTAAGATTTTAAATATCTATTATGCCGAAAGCCCAAACTATTTATTTGTTGATATTGATTTGAGTTCAGCCGAAGCAGGAAACTTTGATCTGATTTTTTCAAGAGGAGCCAAAGAAATAAAAACTTCATATACTTTACTTAAAAGGGAACACTCTCCGGAAAATCATAAAGGTTTTAGTCAGAAAGATGTTTTATACCTGATAATGGCTGATCGTTTTTGCGATGGAAATCCCGGTAACAATAAAATTGATGACAGCCTTGATGAATTTACTTCATTCGATCTTGATGGAAGAAAAGGCGGTGATCTTGAGGGAATTATTTCTAAGCTTGATTACCTGAAAGAACTCGGGATAACAACCATCTGGATAACTCCTACGCTTGAAAATAATATGTGGATGAGCTATCACGGATATGCAGCGACTAATCTTTACAGAATTGATCCACGGTTTGGAAGTAACGAATTGTACAAAGATCTTGTGAATAAAGCTCATTCCAAAGATCTGAAAATTGTTATGGATCATGTCTCCAATCACATCGGCATTAATCATTGGTGGATGAAAGATTTGCCTTTCAAAAATTGGATAAATGGTACACCTGAAAGTCATCTTCCGGCTAATCATAATAAGATGACTTTTCCCGATCCGTACAGTCCCGTTGAATCCGTTAACTTAACCTGGAATGGCTGGTTTACAGATTACATGGTTGACCTTAACCAGGCAGATCCTTTCCTGAAAAAATACCTTATCCAAAATACAATCTGGTGGATTGAATATCTCGGAATTGATGGCATCAGGGAAGACACTTTTCCTTATTGTGATCAGTATGCAATGAGCGATTGGCTCAAAGCAATCTTCAACGAATACCCGAAATTCAATATTGTCGGGGAGATATGGACAGGCGAGGCAGCTTTCCTTGCTGCTTATCAGCAAAAAAATAAATTCGGTGTTCATCTGAATACAAATTTACCTTGTGTGACTGACTTTGCTATGGCTGATGCCCTTCGTGATTATTTAAGCGGCAGAAAAGGGCTTGAGGCTGTCTTCAATACGCTTGCCCAGGATTACCTTTATTACGATCCAGCAAATCTGCTTACTTTTTTTGATAACCATGATATTTCACGCGGCCTTTATATCGCCAATGGAAATATTGACAGATTTAAGAATGCGTTAACAATTCTGCTGACTACACGGGGAATACCAAAATTGCTCTATGGTTCGGAGGTTGGAATAACCGGAGAAGAAAGCCATGGAACAATTCGCTCTCCATTCCCGGGAGGTTTTACAGGAGATAAGAGTTCAGCTTTTACCGAACCAGGAAGAAATTCATTTCAAAAAGATATTTTTAATTATACTTCTAAATTGTTAAAGATTCGTAAGCAATATTCCTCACTTTCAGAAGGAGTGCTGACCCACTTCTATCCTTTCGATAAAATTTATGTTTATTTCCGTAAAACTGCCGATGAATCAACAATGATAATTATCAACGACAATATAAACCCGGTAGAAATTGATTTATCACTTTACCGGGTTCAGATGGGTGATAATGAAATTTCAAAAGATCTTTTAACCGACGAAAAACCTTCTTTTACAAAAGATGGAAAACTCAGATTAAATAAAAACTCTTCACATATTTACTTACTAAACTGACATAAGCAAATTGGAAATTTTTAAAGGAAATAATCATGCTTGAAATTCAGAAAAAACTTACGAATACCTTTTTTGCAATGCTTGCTCTGCCTGCAACTGCAGTTGGTTTTGCTCTATCAACTCAGATAGCTGCATTAAGCTGGATATTAAACAAAAAATACGGATTGAACATTCATGAAGTTGCATTCGTCTGGTTAGCCGGACCGCTAGCCGGAATTTTCGGGCAAGTAATTGTAGGGATGATCAGCGACAATGTTTGGTTCTTAAAAGGAAGACGAAGACCATTCATTATGATTGGCGGAATTGTTGGCTCATTGATGTTTCTTGCTTTGCCTCAGATCGGGGTGATATCTGAAACTACCGGAATCACAAGCATTATTTTAATTGCATCTGTAATTGCTTTACTTCTGGATCTATCAGTGAACGTGACATTTAACCCTGCAAGATCCATAATTGCCGATTTAACTCCCGAAGGGAAAAAACGTACGGCTGGTTATGTCTGGATGCAGGTGATTTCAGGAACTTTTGGAGTACTTGCGTATTTTCTTTCGGTAGTTTATGGAAATGAAACTCTCTTACTGATTGCAGCAATTTTTGTTTTTGTCTGTTCAGTTTTCCCGATTCTATTGATTGAAGAACCGAAAGAATTGCCTGGCCTGACTGATGCTGGTAAAGATAAACATTCTGTTCTGGATATTTTCAAATCGATTTTCCCGTTATATGGATTTTTAACTTTTGGAATTTTTGGATTAATCTTCCATTTCTACCAGGAGGAATTGAGATTCATTCATAATCCATTGCTGATATTAAGCCTTGTTTATACAGTTGTGATTGGATTCTGGATAATATCAAAGGGAAGGAAAAATGAATCCGATAATAATGAGTTCCAGAAAATAATGCTTGCACACACCTTTACGTGGGTAGCATTTCAAAGTATGTTCGTTATGTCAGGTTTTTTTATAGATAAACGGATAATTCCCAACCTTGACCTCACAAATGTCTTCGCAAATAAATTCGCTGAGTTTTTAACCGGAGTTGCTCAGACAAAAGATACTACAACGGGTAATATTGTATCGTTAGGATTTTTAATTCTTAATGCAGTGGGTGCTCTGTTCCCAATGGCTTTATCTGCAATAGCAAAAAAAATCGGACGAGTAAGAACATATACAGCAGCTTTAGCATTCAGTGCAATCGGATATTTTTATATTGCATTTTTTGGCAGATATGAAGTTAATTTTTATCTCGGCATGTTTTTAACGGGAATCGGATGGTCTGCTGTAATCTCAATAGTTTTTTCAATTGTTACTGAAAGAATCAACCAATCCAAAATGGGATTGTTTATGGGAATATTCAACCTCGCTGTTGTATTTCCGCAAATGATGAGCCAGGGCGTTGCCAACATTATTTCAGAAACTCAGAACTATCAACTGCTTTATATTCTTTGCGGTTTATTTGTATGCTTCTCGGTTTTCTTCTGGTTATTCATTCGCGAACCAAGAGCGACAGCAGAATTAGTTATTCATTCAAAAGGCGGGCATTAATTCTTTAGGATAATGTGAATAGGTTTTTTAGACTGCTGATATTTGCAGTTTTAATTTTTTCGGGATGCTCGCTTAAGAAGGATTATCTTCCTGAGCAAATAACGTCTCTGAAACTTCAAAAAGAAATGAAGAATGAGGAAGCAAAAAAAATTCTCGTGAAACTTCACAGGCGCGACGTGCTTCCTTCTGAAAATGAAATCGGGTTTTATGAAGGGCCAAATTCTTCAGCTATAGTTTATGTTTCGAGATACAACAGTATCCACGAGGCTCAAAACGAAAGTAAAAGAATGACAGAAAAAATATCGCCTGAGAATTCAGTTTTTTACGGCGGACAAAATATTTTTTTCGATGGCAAATCGCTTTACAGGTGTTTTGGATTGGGCCAGATTCATTTTGTTTTTACTGATCGCGAATCACTGATTTGGGTTTCTGTGAATCCGGAATCGGCTGAGAAATTTTTGCGGGAATATTTAAGATTTCTTAAATGAGCTATAATAAAACTATCAGTGTTTTAGGATGCGGTTGGCTGGGACTTCCGCTGGCTTCTTATTTATTCACAAAAGGTTACTCTGTAAAAGGTTCAACAACTTCTCCTCTGAAAATCAACCTGATGAAAGAGCGGGGACTAGAATCCTTTATTTTAGAATTAAATCCCGAAATATCCGGAAACGAATCTGCCAGGTTTTTTAATTCAGAGATATTGATAATAAATATCCCACCTCCTCGCGGCGAAAATGCAGTTCAATTTCATTCTGATCAGATTTATTCAATTATGAAAGCTGCAAAACATTCGGGTTTAAGGAAACTTGTTTTTATTAGTTCTACTTCGGTTTATGGAAATGTAAACAGGGAAGTATTTGAAGATGAAGATTCAATACCAGATACTAAATCCGGTTTGGCACTTAAATCAGTTGAAAGACTTTTAATCAGTAACCCGGACTTTAAAACTACAATTATCCGGTTTGGCGGACTGGTTGGCCCGGGAAGAAATATCTCTAACTTTTATTCTGAAGGAAGTAAAATTAAATCGCCAAACTCACCTGTAAATCTGATTCATCTTGACGATTGCATCGGGATTATTTATCAGGTAATAAAAGAAAATTGCTGGAATGAAATTTTTAATGCCGCAGCTCCGATTCATCCAATGAGGAGAGAAATATATGCAGCGGCAGCCTTAAAAGCAGAAAAACCTCAACCCGAATTTGATTACGACTTTTCTGAATCTTATAAAATTATAAATCCGACAAAACTTATTTCAAAGTTGAAATATTCTTTCATTCATTCCGATCCACTGGAGTTTAGTTAAGCAAAAATGATTTTTTTACTGCTGACTGTTTTTTGTTCTTCAGGTATAGCACTGATTTTAAGGTTCAGCGAATCAAAAAAATATAACCCGGTTTTGATTTTGGAGGCGAATTATCTTTTTGCTGCAGCATTCAGTCTGGTGGTAATAATCATTCAGGGCAATTATTTAATTTCGATTTTTACTTTTGGATTCGGTTCGCTGCTTGGAATTTTATTTGCGGTATCTTTTTTCTCATTCACCAAAGCGATTAAGATTGCAGGTACTGCGCTGGCAACTGTAACCTCAAGGCTTTCGGTAATCAGCCCGGTTCTGCTTTCAATTTTATTTTACAATGAACAGCCAAACCTTAATCAATATTTTGGATTCGGGCTTACAATTCTGACAATAATTTTTTTCTACTTTGCACTTAAGACAGATACAAAAAGACATCTGCACTTTAATGAATTAGTTTATCTTGTGATTTTGCTTGCTGGGGTCGGGTTTAATGATTTCAGTATGAAAGTTTTCAAGCAAAGCCGACCGGTTGAGGAAGAAAGCGCATTTGTATTTATAATTTTCTTTTTTGCGTTTCTTTACCTGTTCATTTACTCAAGAATCAGAAGAATAAAATTCAGCAGACCTGATTTTATACCAGGTGTTGTGCTGGGAATACCAAATGTTCTAAGTACCTTTTTTCTTCTCTCGGCGCTTGAAGCGCTGCCCGCAATTTTTGTTTATCCCGTTATGAATATCGGAGTAATTGTTATAACTGCAGTAGTGGCTTATTTGATATGGAAAGAACAGATAAATCCTTATGGAAAAATCGCATTAGCAGTTGGAATTGCTGCAATATTATTGTTGAAGTTGTAAAAATGTAGGGATCGTTCTCCCGATCGATCCGATTGGGTATTTTTTTAATCGTGATAGATTGTTATTTTCTGTTTGAATTTTAGGAGTAATAATGAAAAACAAAGAAATTATTTTTTTAATTGAAGAATCTTTAGATGGTGGTTTTGAAGCTAAAGCAGTTGGTTATCCGATATTTACAGAAGGCGAATCCGAAGATGAAGTCAGGCAAAATATTTTAGAAGCAGTCCGTTGCCATTTTGATGAAGCTGATATGCCAGCATATATAAATATCAGATTTTTAAGAGAAGAACAAATAGCTCTATGAAAATTCCCCGTGATGTTGATGCGAAGGCATTGATTAAAGCATTAAACAAAATCGGTTATCAAGAAACAAGACAGGTTGGAAGTCATGTAAGATTGTCAATTACAAGAGATGGGAAGCAGTTTCATATAACAATTCCGAATCACAATCCAATAAAAATTGGAACACTAAATAATATTTTGAAGGAGATTTCAAATACGATGTCGCTTTCTAAAGATCAATTATTGAAAAAATTATTTTGACTTCTTAATCAACATCATCTACAAACATAACCATTAGTCCTGCAATTATCATTGAAGCCCCGCCAAGCAACAGAGCATAAATTGCCTCTCCGCCAACAATGTTCTTAACAAAGAAACCAAGAATAGCCGCGGCTGTTATTTGTGGAATCACTATAAAGAAATTAAAGATACCCATATACACTCCCATTTTTTCTGCAGGAAGTGAACCTGCAAGAATCGCATAAGGCATTGCAAGAATTGAAGCCCACGCTAAACCAATTCCAAGTTCAGAAATCAAGAGTAAGTTTGGATTTTTGATAAAGTAGAAGGATGCGAAAGAAATTCCCCCAATGATTAAGGAAATCATATGCACAGTTTTTCTGTTGGTAATTTTTGCAATCCACATAATTAAAAAGGCCATGACTGCAGCGAAACCGTTGTAAACAGCCATCAAAACTCCAACCCAATCTGCGCCCTGGTTGTATAATTCTGATGAGGGATCAGTTGCATCATAAATGTGATGCGTAACTGCGGGAGTTGTATAAATCCACATTGCAAAAAGCGCAAACCAGGAAAAGAATTGAACCACGGCAAGCTGCTTCATTGTCTTTGGCATTTTGTAAAGGTCATTTAAGATTGCGACTAAACCACCGGTAGTTTTATTTTGGCCGGTAAAAAATCCAGCTGTTAATTGAAGTACTCCAAAAATTATTGAGACAACAAATAAAACATAAAGTCCGTAATCATTTTCGTGAAGAACAAAGTGAAGAATTGCAGAGCCAAGTAATCCAATAGAAATCCAGATCATTCCATTTTTATTAAAGGCTGATACCGAAATTAAATTTGTGATTGAAGTTTTGGAGGGAGATAATTTCTTCTCATCATCACTGAACTTTTTTAGTTCTTCCGGTGAATATTCTTTTGTAGAAATTACTGTGTAAAGAACAGCAAATAAAAAAACCGCACCACCAATGTAAAATGAAAATTTAACTGAATCAGGAATTTCTCCGGCATCTGCAGTATTTGATATTCCGAACCAGTTTGTCATCATATAAGGCAAAGCAGAGGCAACAATCGCTCCAATTCCAATAAAGAAACTTTGCATAGAAAATCCAACAGTTCGCTGTTCTGAGGGAAGCATATCGCCGACAAATGCACGGAAAGGCTCCATAGAAATATTGATTGATGCATCCATAATCCACAACATACCTGCGGCAACCCAAAGTGCTGGAGAGTTTGGCATAAAAATGATTGCTGCTGATGCAAGTATAGCTCCGACTAAAAAGTATGGTCGTCTTCTTCCAAGCCTGTTCCAGGTTTTATCGCTCATATGACCAATTATAGGTTGAACGATAAGTCCTGTAACAGGTGCAGCAATCCAAAGAACCGGAATAGCGTCGATTTTTGCACCAAGTGTCTCGAATATTCTGCTAACATTTGCATTTTGAAGTGCGAATCCGAATTGAATACCGAGAAATCCGAAACTCATATTCCAGATTTGCCAAAAGGAAAGACGCGGTTTGCTCATAAATATTCCTAAGTATGATTAAATTAAAGTAAAAGAAAAATAAACAATCGTGATTAAATTAAGTAATGATGAACATTAAGTTGATAAAAATTTTTCCGGCGATTTTATTTTCATTAGCCAGAATATTAGTTGATTTTTGAAAATGAAAACATCTGAAATAATAAATAAGCTTTTATCGGAAGAAAATTCAGCTTTTTTTTATACACCGCCTGTATTTGGCAAAAGCAGATCATATTTGTTTTTAAATCCTGAGCAAAGCATAATCATAAAATCAAAGTCCGAACTTGACCGGAAACTTAATCAGGTAAATGAATGCATAAGCAAGGGAATGACCGGCTACTCACTGATAAACTATGAAGCAGGTTATCTTCTTGAAAAAGCTCTTTACAAATACATTCCTAAAAATCAAAAACTGATTCAGTTTTATTTCTACAATGACAGGAACTGCGAAAATATTAACTCTACTGATCTTGAATTCGATGAGGAAGATGAGTTTACTATAAAAAATCTGAAATTCAACACTTCAAAAAATGAATTCACAAAAGCCATAAAAAAAATAAAATCATATATTGAGGAAGGCGATACATACCAGGTTAATTACACGCTTAAAGGCAAGTTTCTCTTTGAAGGATCACTTTCAAAACTTTTTACTCAACTGGTTTTCAATCAATCAGCAGCATTTACGGCAATAATAAAGAATGGAAGCCGCTTTTTTATTTCACTTTCACCTGAACTCTTTTTTGAGATTGAAGGAAGGAAAATCACTTCAAAGCCGATGAAGGGTACCGCTGGAAGAGGGAAAAATTATTCAGATGACATAGTTATAAAAAACAATCTTGCTTCAAGCACAAAAAACCAGGCAGAAAACCTGATGATTGTTGACTTAATAAGAAACGATATCGGGCGGCTAAGTGAATTCGGTTCGGTAAAAGTTAAGAACCTGTTCGAAATTGAGAAGTATGAATCACTTTATCAAATGGTTAGCGTTATTGAGGCAAAACTTCGTGAAAGAATAAGATTAAGCGATGTACTGAAAAATATTTTTCCATGTGGATCGATAACCGGTGCACCAAAATTGCGAACGATGGAAATTATACGTGAAATTGAAAAAGAGAACCGCGGTATTTACACGGGTTCAATAGGTTTAATCAGGAAAAAGAAAATTACTTTCAATGTAGCTATCAGAACCCTGATGATAGATAAAACAGGTAAGGGTGAAATCGGACTTGGGAGCGGAATTGTATGGGACAGCAGTCCGGAAGAAGAATATGAAGAGATAAAACTTAAAGGAAAATTTTTAACACATCCCTCAGAGGAATTCAGTTTATTTGAGACTATGCCCGTTGAAAAAGGAAAGATAGTTCGATTATCAAAACATTTGAAGAGACTGAAAAATTCTGCGGAATATTTTCTCTTTCCGTTTGATGAAAAAGAACTGGAGAAAGTTTTAAAGAGAATCAACAATTCTTTAACTACAGACTTGTCAAAAAGATTAAAACTTTTTCTGAATAAAAAAGGAAAATTTTCTTTCGAATTAAATGAACTTCCAATACAACCAAGAGAAATTAAAATAATACTTTCAGATAATAAGATAGATTCAGCCAACAGATTTCAATACTTTAAAACCACTAATCGAACTCTTTACGATCGTGAGCATAAAAAATATTCGGCACAAGGTTTTTTTGATGTGATTTATCTTAATGAACGCAATGAAATTGGCGAAGGAGCTATTTCTAATATTTTTGTAAGGAAGGGGGACAAACTTTTTACACCGCCTTTGGAATCCGGAATATTACCGGGAATTTACCGCGATTATATGTTTTCCAAATACAAAGAGGCTAAAGAAAAAGTTTTAACGTTGCAGGAGCTGTTGGAAGCAGACGAAATCATTCTGACAAATTCACTCCGTGGTGAAACCAATATTGATTCATTATCAATTGGTTCAAAGAATGTTATCAGATTCACAAAACGGAAAAAGCATTTTTAATGATTTTTCTATATTTTTAAGTTAAATAATTATCAAACCTCATGAGCAGCAATATTTCAGAAACATCACTGAGAAAAAAGGAACATCTTGAATTATGTATGACGGATGATGTATCCTTCAAAGAAAAACAGAATGGCTTTGATAATTATGATTTCGTGCATTACGCAATCACTGAAGTTGAACTTGATAAAATAAACTTCACCACAAAATTCCTTGGTAAAAAAATTAATTTTCCTTTTTTAATTTCGTGCATGACCGGCGGGGCAAGTGAAGCTGAAAATATCAACGGACAACTTGCTGTAGCGGCATCGCGGTTGAATATTGCTCTTGGTGTCGGCAGTCAGCGGCAGGCACTCGAAGGCAAGCAATTTCATCATTCATACAGAATCATAAGAAAAAATGCTCCTTCGGTACCTTTGCTTGGCAATATCGGTGCTGCTCAACTTGTTAAGATGAATTCAGTTGATCAGATAAGAATGCTTATTGAACTTGTCGAAGCCGATGCTTTGGTGGTTCATGTTAATCCACTTCAGGAATTGATTCAGAGAAACGGTGAACCGAATTTCAGAAATCTGTTAAAAAAAATTAAATGGCTTGTTAGTAAAGCCGGTGTTCCTGTAATTGTTAAAGAAGTTGGTTCCGGAATTTCAAAAGAAGCTGCGGCCAAATTATTGGATGCAGGTGTAAAAGGTATCGATGTAGCGGGTTCGGGAGGTACGAGCTGGGCAGCAGTTGAAATTCTCAGAAATAAAGAAACCACAGATGATTTCTGGGATTGGGGATTATCAACCTCGTATTGTTTAAGAACTATTTATCCTCTGAAAAAAAAATTTAATTTTGATCTTATAGCTTCAGGTGGAATAAATAATCCATTTCACCTTGCAAAAGCGTTTGCACTTGGTGCAGACATATCGGCATCTGCAAGAATTGTTTTGCAGACATTAAATAAATCAGGAGTTGAAGGAGTTGTCAGGCTTATTGAAAGCTGGTTCGGGGTCATGAGTAAAATAATGTTTCTTACCGGTTCTAAAAACTTAAAGGAGCTCAGGAAGAATAAAGTTAAAAGAAGGGAATTACTAATCTGATGGAATCAAAAGCAAAATCATTTGAAGCGCTTTATGACCGCGAGAGAAAAAAAGTTGACGCTTTACTTGTTAAAGCATTAAAAAACCGTAAACCGCAGTCACTTTACAATCCCGGTTCATATATAATTGCCGGAGGAGGCAAGAGACTTCGCCCGCTGCTGATTTTATTTTCAGCGAAAGCGGCTGGCGGCAAATTTAAAGATGCATATAATGCTGCTGCAGCAGTTGAGCTTCTTCATAATTTCACACTTGTACATGATGATATTATGGATAATGCTGATATGAGGCGCGGCAGGCTTACTCTTCACAAAAAATATGATATTAACACCGCAATTCTGGTTGGTGACAGTTTGCTTTCGATCGCATATGAATACTTACTTAAAGATTGTAACGGCAATTCAAAAGCTGTAATAACTTCTTTTACTAAAAGCCTTGTCGAAGTATGTGAAGGACAAAGCATGGACAAGGAATTTGAAACTGCTGAGAACGTAACCATTGAAGAATATATTACAATGATAAGAAAAAAGACGGCAGCATTATCACAAATGTGCTGTGAAGTGGGTGCATTAATCGGCGGAGGCAAATCAAAAGTAGTTAATGCTCTTTCAAAATTTGGAAGATATATTGGAATTGCTTTCCAGATTCAGGATGATCTTCTGGATATAACAGCAAACCAGGCTGAGTTTGGTAAAATAATTGGCGGAGACCTGGTTGAAGGCAAAAAAACATTTTTATTTCTTGAAGCACTGAGTAAATCTTCAGGCGAAGAGAGAGAAAAGCTTCTTGCTGTAATTAAGAGAAAGGGTGTTGATAAATCTGAAATTCCGGATTACAAACTTCTCTATGAAAAACTCGGAGTGATTGACGATGCACGAAGAGAAATCAAAAAGTATACAAGCAAAGCAATAAAATCTTTGAACGTTCTTAAAAAGAAAGAAGACAGGGAAATTTTTCATTGGCTGGCAGATTCCCTGATTAAGCGCAACAAATAATGATAGAAACTACCGTTACAATTGTAAATAAAGCCGGGCTGCATACTCGTCCTGCAGCAACTATTGTAAAATTAGCATCAAAATATCAGTCTGAATTTTTTATAACCCGCCAGGGGATGCATATTAATGGCAAAAGCATAATTGGAGTTATGACTTTAGCAGCTGAGTACGGATCAGAGATTACACTTTCATTTGATGGACCTGATGAAGCCGAAGCAGCAAAAGAAATAGTGGATTATTTTAACCGAGGATTTGACGAACTTTGAAAACATTCAAAAAAATATATCAGGAAGCTACCAACAAAATCGCCGGAATTGCAGCAGCCCCGGGAATAGTAATCGGACCGGTTTATGTTTACACTAAAGAAAAACTTGAGATTGGCAAACAAACGATTAAGGATGTTGATGAAGCACTTGTCAATCTTGATGAAGCACTTGCCAAATCTAAAAAAGAGCTGAATAAAATTTTCGCAATCGCAAGAGAAAAAATGGATGAAATACGTGCGGCAATTTTTGAAGCTCATATGATGATTCTTGACGATCCGATTCTTATCGGAAACATAAGAAACAGAATTATTAAAGAAAAACTTGAACCCGGTTATATTGTTAACGATGAGATTACACGCTACCAGGATTTAATGATTGTATCGCACGAAACCTATATGAAGGAACGTGCAAATGATATTGAAGACATTAAAAACAGGATCATAAGAAATCTGCAAAAGAAGAGACTGCAATCATGGATACAAAAAGACATGATAGTTGTCAGCGATTTTCTGACTCCTGCAGATACTCTTCTATTTTCACGAAGCAGCGCCCGCGGTTTTGTTACAGACCACGGAGGCTTAACTTCCCATGCAGCAATAATAGCGCGCTCACTTAATCTCCCGGCTGTTGTTGGAACTCATAACGCGACCGAAAAAATTAAAGATGGTTCTACCATAATTGTTGATGGCTTCCACGGCTATATTCTTACCGATCCAACTGAAGAACAGATAGAATTTTTTACAGCTAAACTTGAAAGATTAGTTGCTCTGCAAAAAGATCTTGAGGAGTTGAAAGAAGAATCTGCAACTACTATTGACGGTAAGGAAATTCAGCTAAAAGCAAATGTTGATGTATCGGGAGAAATTGACATTGTAATCACAAGCGGTGCACAGGGTATAGGTTTGTACAGAACCGAGCAGATTCTAGAGGAACTTGGCGAGTTTATTAACGAAGAGGAGCAATCAAGAATCTATACAAATCTTGCAACAAGGATTTATCCTCAAACACTCACCATTCGGGCATTTGATATCGGCGGTGATAAGTTCAAGTTTCTTGATTTTAAGGAAGCAAATCCTTTTCTTGGTTTAAGAGGTATTCGCCTTCTTCTGGAAAATCCCACATTATTCAAAACCCAGATAAGAGCAGTATTAAGGGCAAGTGTGAATAAGAATGTTCAATTTATGATTCCGATGGTTTCAACTCTGGAAGAATTACGCAAATCAAAAAAGCTGATTGAAGAATGCAAACACGATTTGAGGAAAGATAAAATTAAATTTGATTCGCATTTGAAAATTGGTATTATGGTTGAAGTTCCTTCCGCAGCAGTAATGACAAAAGAATTTGCCGAGGAGTGTGACTTTTTAAGTATCGGAACAAATGATCTTATTCAATACTTAATGGCTGTTGACAGAGGTAACGACCTGGTTTCAAATCTTTACCAGGAATTCAGTCCTGTTGTTATAAGAACAATTAAGCACATCGTTGAAGAGGCTGGAAAGGCCGGTAAATCAGTAAACATCTGCGGTGAGATGGCTGCCGACACACTTGCAATTCCTCTGCTGGTCGGGCTTGGATTGAAATCATTAAGTATTTCTCCGGCAACTATTCCATATGCAAAACGCATAATCAGAAAGTTTGAATACAAAAAAGCAAAAGAGCTTGCTGATCATTGTGCTCAATTGAAAACTGAATTTGAAATTCAGAAATTAATTCAGCAGTTCTTCGTTGATAATAATATCACGAGAACACGAAACATTATTTAACATTATTTTACTATGCTAATAAAAGACTTCGTTGAAAAGTTTGATTCTCAGGATCAATTCAGTGTTCTGAGGAATTCTTATACACAAATTGATAATGCCTGGAAGTATAAACCTGACCTGAGCAAACTGGATGGTTTTAAATTTAACCAGGTTATAATCTCAGGGCTTGGTGGTTCAGCTATTGGGGGAGAGCTGCTGGTAAATTTTTTAAGGAACGAATTAAGTGTTCCCGTAGTTGTAACCAGAAATTATAATCTTCCTCCATATGCAAATTCAAAAACACTTGTAATTGCATGCTCTTACTCCGGAAATACTGAAGAAACAATTTCTGTTTTTCAGAACGCAATAAAAAGGGAATGCCCTTTAATCGTATTGACAACCGGAGGAAAAATCAAATCACTTGCTGATTCCTCAAACGTTCCGGTAATAATTTTGCAGGATGGATTTCAACCAAGATTTGCGCTTGGTACAAGTTTTTTCAGCCTCTTAAAAGTATTTCAAACATTAAAGCTTGCTTCTTCGCAGGATAATACAGTCCAGAGTATATCTTCATTATGGAAAACAAAATCGGTTGAGTACACAACTGAAAACAATACTGCGTACCGGATAGCAGAAAGTCTTATTGGATTCATCCCGGTTATTTATTCAGTCAGCGATTTCACAAATTCAGTTGGCTACAGGTTGAAATGTCAGTTCAATGAAAATTCAAAAATGCATGCATTTCACAATTCATTTCCTGAAATGAACCACAACGAGATTGTTGGCTGGGAAAACAATCCTGAAGGAAAGCTTAATCCTGTGGTTATAAGTATTTTAGATAAAGATTATCACCCTCAAATCAAAAAACGCTTTGAGATTGTTTTGAGGAATATTATTGGCAAAAACTGGCTTATCATAAATCTTGAAAGCGAAGCAAATGAGTTCAAGGTTCGATTATTGGATTTGATTTATTTGTGCGATTGGATAACTTTCTACGCAGCAATACTCAGAGGATTCGATCCCTCCGAGATTGATTTTATAAATAAGCTGAAAGAAAAACTCAGCAATTAAATAAGCTGGATTAAAAAAATTCATTTGCACAATTGCTAAAACTTTTTTTCAATATTTCCTTAATTCTGATTTTCTCCTCGCAATTTACTTTCAGCCAGTATTATTTTTTCGGACGAAACAAAGTTCAGTACCAGCAGTTTGACTGGAAGATTCTTCAAACCGATCATTTCAATATTTATTACTACGATGAAATGAAAGATGTAGCGGAGTTCGGAGCTTATTACGCCGAAGAGATATTTGATGAATTAAAAGTGAGGATGAATTTTCTTGTCACTCAAAAAATTCCCTTAATCTTTTACAACACTTCAAATCACTTTCAGCAAACGAATACAACACCCGGCTTTATTCCCGAAGGTGTTGGCGGTTTCTTTGAATTTATGAAAGGAAGAGTTGTTCTTCCTTACAGCGGGTCGTTAAGCGAATTCAGACATGTGATCAGGCACGAAATTGTTCACGTATTTATGACCACAAAAATATTTAAAATTCTTCGCGATCATCGGTTAGTTGCAGATCGTCTTCCACCACTTTGGTTTGTTGAAGGTCTCGCTGAATATTATTCGACTGAAGTTGATGCCCAGGCGAACATGGTTATAAGAGATGCGGTAATCAACAATTACTTCGTCGGGTTACAGGATATGTACAGGATTTATGGTTCATTCCTGATGTATAAAGAGGGACAAAATTTTCTCGAGTATGTTGAAGAAAAATATGGTGCTGAAAAAGTATTATTACTTCTGGATAATTTCTGGATGTACAATGATTTTGAAGAATTGATGGAATATGTCCTCGGCAAAAAAATTGAAGAAATCGACAGAGACTGGCAGTATTATCTGAAGAAAAAATATTATCCGCTTCTTCAAACCAATGCGCCACCTGCCTACTTAACAAAAAAACTAACTAATGAAGGATTTAATTTTTCTCCTGTTTACTATAAAAAGGATGAAAGAAATTTTATATACTTCCTCGCAAACCGTAATGGCTACTCCTCAATTTACAGGCTTGATCTTGAAAACTATGAAGAAAAGGACCCCGAACTGGTTCTTCAGGGAGAAAGAAGTGAAGAACTGGAAGCTTTTCATCTGTTCCAGTCTTCAATTGATATTTCAGAAAGCGGCGAACTGGTTTTTGTTTCAAAATCCGGCGGAAATGATGTGATTCATTTTTTTTCGCTTGAAGATGAAGAAATTATCAGAACTTTTAACAGGGATTTCCTTGTAAGTATTTCCTCGCCAAAATTTTCTGACGATTCCCAAAGAATAATTTTCAGTGCTGTTGATCAAAAAGGATACAGTGATATTTTTATCTACGAAATCAGTCAGGATTCTTTGTACCGCCTGACTAACGATATTTACGATGACAGAGATCCGGTTTTTATACCGGCACAGGATAAAATTATTTTCTCGTCTGACCGAACTTCCGGAAAATTTCAGGAGAACTATAATCTTTTCACTTTAAACCTGGAAAATTTTTCGATCAATTACTTAACCTATCTCGATTGTAACAATTACAATCCGGTTGTTTCATCGGATGGAAGCAATCTATATTTTACATCCGACAAAGATGGAGTACGCAATATCTGGAAACTGAATTTAAATCAGTCAGATCTTCAGCCCGAAGTTGAAAAAGTTACAAGTTTTTTAACCAGCGCTTTCTTCCCATCATTAATCAGCAATTCAAAAATAATTTTTTCGGGTTTTGAAAATTTTTCCTTCAATCTTTATGAACTGGATCTGAACAATAACAAATCTGATTCACTTTACGCTTTCAATTTCAGTTTCGGCGATGCAGGAAAAACCTGGATGCCTTACCGGATTTCCGGGGATGTTAAACGTAAGAAATATGAGTATGAAAAAGAATATACACTCGATTATGCTCAAAGCCAGATAACAACCGACCCGATTTATGGAACGAGGGGCGGTGCAGTAATTTCTCTCAGCGATTTGCTTGGTGATGATCAGTACTTTTTCCTTATTTACAACACAGCCGAAGTTCAAAGCGAATTCCTTCAGAGTTTTAACGTCGCGCTTGAAAGAGTAAACCTCAGCAAAAGAGCAAATTATGGTTATGGTATTTTTAATTTCAGCGGAAGAAGATACGATTTGAGAGATGTTGATGAATATTATTTTGAAAGAAACCTCGGGGGCTATCTTGTTTTAAATTTCCCGCTTTCAAAATTTACCAGACTTGAAGCGAAACTGAGTTTAGCTAATTCGGATAAAGAAGTCATTCGCGGTGTTATTGAAAGAAAAGCACTTCTTTTAGGAAATTCTATATCCTATGTTTTTGATAACAGCCTTTGGAGTTCAACCGGACCGATTGATGGAATCAGGGCACGGCTGCTTTTAGGTTATACCGGTGACATTAAATATTCCAATGTGAATTATTTTTCAATCATTGCAGATTACCGACAATACATCAGGTTGGGATTATATTCTGCTCTTGCTCTCAGGGCGTCACTCTATTATAACGAAGGCAAAGAAGCCCGTAGATACATTGTTGGAGGCAGCTGGGACTTAAGAGGCTGGCCAAGATGGTCAATCAGAGGTCAGAAGGTTTGGGTTTCATCGGTTGAGTTTCGCTTTCCATTGGTTGATGAAATTAGTTTTAAGTTTCCTTTTCTGGACATAGGATTCTGGCGTTTGCGTGGCGCACTTTTTTATGATATGGGAAATGCGTGGGATGATAAATACACAAACACACTCGGAAGTGTTGGCTTTGGATTCAGAATTAATTTGTGGGGTATAATTGTACTCAGATATGATATGGGAAAGAGGATTGAAAACGGTTTCAAAGATTTTCAGAAAGGTATGTTTTACCAATTCTTTTTTGGATGGGACTTCTGATAAAAAAAATATTACCAGTTCTTATACTGCTTATTTTAAGCGGCTGCGCAGTTACAAAGATAAAACTTTCGGTAAAAGCTGATAATAATGCTTACACTTCATTCGGTAATGATCCCGGTAGGAATTTTTATTCAGCAGTACAGATAAGTGATTCAGTAAGATTGCTTTGGTCCGAATCTGTCAATGGAAATTTTTCACATTCATCTGCTGCAGTATATGATGAATATTTATTTGTTAGCGATCTTTCAGGAAGAGTTTATGCGTTCAATGCTTTAACTGGCAAGAAAGCCGGAATGCTAAAATCCTCCGGAGCTGTTTATACTACTCCCATTTTAGACAGATTTACAGTTTGTTTTACAACAGCTCTAATCAATGATAATAAATCTGTTCTTACGATTTATGATTTTGATGCCGGACAGATTAAAGCAGAAAAAACATTTGAAGGTAAATCAATTACAAATCTGGTTTTTGACGATCAGAAAATTTTTATATTAACTGAAAACGGAATTGCCTATTGTTTTGATCTTAACGGATCATTACTCTGGGAACGATCAACCGGAAGAAACACCCATTCTACACCCGCAATTATTGGTAACAAAATTTGTTTTGGCAATGATAAAGGCGAAATTATTTTACTTGATAAAAATTCCGGCGCCCAACTTTACTCTAAGAAATACGGAAGTGTTTTTTGGAGCGGCATAACTGTAAAAGATAATTTTATTTTTACCGCCGATGAAACAGGCAAACTATTTATGATTGATTCACAGGATGGAAGTGTGAAGTGGATTTATAAAACTAATTCGCGGGTTAATATGAATCCTGTTTGCGACAATGAAAATGTTTATGTCGGAAATTTGAAGGGTGATTTTTATTCAATACGGATTTTTGATGGAACATTAAACTGGAAAACAGAAACCAGGGGTTCATTATCAGCTACTCCTTTCGTTACTGATAACATTATAATTCAACCTGATCTGAATAAAAAAATTCTTTTCATTGATAGAAACAATGGAGTGATCCGTAAAGAGCTTTTTCTTGAAGGTCGGGCAAAACTATCTCCGATAATTTTTGATGATAAACTCTTCATAGGTTACGACAATGGTGTTTTGGAGGCTTATGAATTTATTTACTAAAAAAATATTGCTGCTTTTACTTTTACTGACCGGAAGTGCTGCATCACAGGATTGTACCACCTCAGCATCAGTCAAAATTAATTTACTTTCGGAAATTTATATTAACGATTCATTGGCTTCAGTCTCCGCCGGATACAATTCTTTATTAAAACCCGGAAAATATAAATTAACAGTCAAGCAAAGCGCAAAAGAATGGAATGGACAAGTAATAAACGAGGAATTCATCTTAAATGAATGCGAGTCTAAAATTTTTAATTTCAACTTTAAAGAAAAATTACTAATCCAAACTATACCATCGGACGCATCTGTATTTCTGGATGATTCTCTTGCCGGCTACACTCCGCTTAAAGTTTTCAAAGATTTTAATTCGTTAAAAATCAGCAAACATGGTTATCAGGAAGAGTTATTATTCAAAGATGAACTGAAGAATTCTTCGGTTATTAATTTGGATTTTATTGGCAATAGTAAGCCACAGAGTTTTTATCAGGGAGATTTGTTTAAGATACTAATTGGCTCTTTGCTGCTTCTTGGAGGCACAACTGCATACTTCAAACTGCAGGCAGATGATTATTACGAGCAGTATCAACTTAATGGTGATGAGTCTCTTCTGAAAAAAACGAAAGACTATGATTTGATAAGCGGTATTTCATTTGGACTGGCGCAAATAAATTTCGGATATATTCTTTATTCCATTTTATCAGAATAATATTTTATATGCTGACTGTAATCGAATCGATAAATCTTTCTGCAAAATACCTGGAAGAAAAAGGAATTGATTCCCCGAGATTGAATGCTGAATTGCTCCTTGCTCATGTGCTCAACTGTAATCGAATGAGCCTGTATCTTTCTTTTGAAAAACCACTTGCGGAAGAAGAGATAGTTTTATATCGGCAGCTTCTCAAGCGGCGCGCTCGTCGCGAACCTGTTCAATACATACTTGGTTATACAGAGTTTTATGGAATTAAATTAAAGGTTAATAATTCTGTCTTGATTCCAAGACCTGAAACCGAACTTCTTGTTGAAACAATTATTGAAAAGTATAAAGCTCATAATAAACTTAAAATTTTAGAAATCGGAACCGGAAGTGGAAATATTGCAATAGCTTTAGCAAAAAATCTTGCTGAGGTTTCCATCATCTCTACTGATATTAGTCCCGATGCTTTGAAAATTGCGGAGGAAAATTCCAGGCTGAATTTCTGTGAAGATAAAATTCAGTTTATTATTTCAGATGCGGTTGACAACGCTAAACCAGACAGAACTTTTGATGTAATCGTATCAAATCCTCCATACATTTCAATAAAAGAATATAATTCTCTTGAGCCCGAATTGAAATTTTATGAGCCAAAAATAGCTCTCACAGATGAAAATGACGGATTCTTTTTTTATAATAGAATATGTGAGAACGCAAAACTTTTATTAAAACCGGGCGGAACAATTTTTTTTGAACTATGTTTTGGCGGATCAAAAGAGGTTTCTGAGATTTTACAACGAAATAATTTCCGGGATATTAAAATCAAAAAGGACTATCAAAATATTGATCGTATTATTTCAGGAATAATGCTTTGAGAGCTTTAGTTCAGCGTGTTAGCGAAGGAGGAGTTGAAATTCCCTCTGAGCAATATTCTGCTTCAATTGGTAAAGGAATGGTAATTCTGCTTGGAATAAAATCTGATGATACCACAGAAGACCTGATTTTTGTAGCAGACAAATGCAGCAACCTCCGAATCTTTGAAGATGAAAATGGGAAAATGAATCTTTCTGTCAAAGATATTGATGGCGAAGTATTGATTATTTCTCAGTTTACTCTTTATGGCGAAACTGCACGGGGAAACAGACCCAGTTTTACAGAAGCTGCAAGACCCGAAATCGCGATTCCACTTTACGAAAAGTTTATTGACAGAATGAAACAGAATATCGGTTCTGAAAAAATCAAGACCGGAATCTTCGGTGCAATGATGAATCTTAAAATTTTCAATTACGGCCCTGTAACTGTTTTGGTTGAATCAATAAAGTAAAAAAAGAGGAAAAGGGGATTTAGTGAAATCGGTTTTAATGTTGTTTGTTGATGGAATCGGAATCGGTGAAGCTGATGCAGAGAAGAACCCTTTCATAAAAAATGGATTTAAAACTTTTACAGAAATCTGGGGAGAAATTCCGCATCTAAAAAATTCTTATCTCGTAAAAAATAATTTTTATTTATTTCCGGTTGACGCCTCTTTAGGAGTCGAAGGGCTGCCGCAAAGTGGAACAGGGCAGACTGCGTTGTTCTGCGGGGTTAATGCTTCTGCTTTAATCGGAAAACACTTCGGACCTTTTCCTTATTCTTCGCTCATTCCTGTTATTCGGGATAAAAATATTTTTGTTGAGCTGAAGAGAATCAAGAAAAAAGTCTGCTTCGCTAATGCTTACCCAAAAATCTTTTTTGATTATCTGAAAAAAGGCAAATCAAGATTAAGTGTTACATCTCTGAGTGCCAGATTTAGCGGAATGAAATTAAATACAGTTACCGATGTCAGAAGAGGTAAAGCACTTACAGCCGAGATAACAAATCTGAGGTGGAACAAAAAATTAGGCTATAAATTAAAAGTTATTAAAGCTTCTACAGCTGCCCGCAGATTGTTAAGAATCGCTGCACAAAATCATTTTACCTTGTATGAATATTTTTTGACTGACCATCTTGGACACGGAAGAGTGCAGGATGAAGCAAGTTATATTTTTTCTACGCTCGATGATTTTTTGTTGACAATCTTTAAAGAAGCCGATTATAAAACTACTACCGTAATGCTTTGCTCAGATCATGGGAACCTTGAAGATTTATCTGTAAAATCTCACACACTGAATCCCGCACTTGGCATTGCCGCCGGAAAATTTGCTGAAAGGATTGCAGAAAACGTAAAAAATATTTCTCAGTTCAAATCAGAAATTATCCGGATTCTCAAATGAAAGATTATCCTGTAATCAAATTCACACTCCTATTTATAGCAGGGATACTTTCAAGCCGTTTAATTCTTTTCCCTGTATATCTTTTTTTTGTATTACTTACACTTTTAATATTTCTGATTTTTCTTCTCAGAGAGAAAGCTCCCCAATTATATTCACCCGCAATCAGCCTGATACTTTTTTTTATAATCCTTTTGTTTGGAAATATTGTTTCCCAATTAAATTCCGTTTCAAATAATTTACTCCCTGAAGAAATTCAAAAAGAAAAATCCGTTGTAGTATTTGGTAAGGTGAAGAAAATTGATTTGCTTAAAGATTATGAAATATCTTTTCTTCTTTCTGCAGATTCTGTCCGGTTTAGTGAAAAAACATTTTACGGGGATTTTCTTTTTCAGGCGCGGATAAGAGATGAAAAGAGAATCCTGGATTCTCTATATAAAATCATACTTCCGGGAAATTATGTCAGTTTGAATTGTATTTATTCCAAAGGACGTGAAAGAAGAAATCCCGGGGAATTCGACTTTAATATTTATCTGAGAAACCAGGGAATTTCCGGAATACTCACTTGTTACAGTGCAAAAGATCTGGAAATTATGGATAAGGCAAACAACACGTTTGAAACACAGATATTTTTTGCAAGAAAATATCTTGATGAAAAACTTTCTTCGTTTCATGAAAAATCAACTGCGGGATTATTAAAGGGATTACTTTTTGGCGAAAGAGCAGAAATTTCGCCCGAAACAAAAACTGATTTTATAAATACCGGTGTAGTTCACGTATTAGCAGTGTCTGGTTTACACGTTGTTTATATCGCAATAATTTTTATGATTCTTTTTGGACGATTCGATTTTCTGACCCGTTCAATTTTAACAATTATCGGATTGTTGATTTTCACGTTGATAACAAATTCTCCCTCGTCCGTTGTGAGAGCAACGATTATGGGAATAGTAATCATCATTGGTTTTCTGAGTAACAGGTCAACTAACATATTCAACTCATTAGCAATTGCTGCACTGATAATTCTGCTTTTTTCACCCTCTGAAATTTACTCTCCCGGCTTTCAACTATCATTTGCGGCTGTGATTGGAATAGCTTCAATAAATCCTTTTTTGTTAAAAGCTGTTCCTTTGACCATCAGGAATGTTAAATCACTGAATGTAATCGTTCAGCTTATTACAGTTTCACTTAGCGCCCAGATAGGTACACTTCCTTTCACTTTAGCATATTTTGGAAAACTATCACTGGTTTCCATTTTTACAAATTTGATAGTTGTACCTCTTACTGGATTTATTCTCGCAATTTCAATAGCAACACTTCTGATAAGCAGCTTTTCCCATTGGACGGCATATCAGTTTGCAACTGCAAATGAATTGTTAACTGAATTTTTATTTTGGTTTACACATATGGCTTCAAATCTGCCATATTCATTTTTATGGATAAGACAATATTCTTTTTTTGATGGAACGCTTTTTTATCTGCTGCTTTTTTCAGCTTTTTATTTTATAAAAAAGATTTTTACTCCTGTTAAAAAGGTGATTTTCATAATTGTTATAATATCTTTAATGATTTTTCTGCCAAAGCTTGATGATGTTGAGCTTCTTCCCGATGGTGTTTTATCCCTTTTAATGATCGATGTTGGTCAGGGTGATTCTTTTCTTATAAAATTTCCCGATGGAAAAACAGCTTTAATTGACGCAGGTGAAGCTAATTATTATTTCGATAATGGAGAGAAAGTCATTCTGCCCCTGCTAAACTATTTAAACATCGAAAAAATAAATTATGGATTTGTCTCTCACATTGATCTTGATCATTATGGAGGTTTTGTTTCGTTAATTCAACAAAATAAAATTGATACGATATTTAAACCGAGACCTGATTCATCAGCTAAAGATATCAGGTTTGAAGAATTCCTTCTTAACAAGAACAAGCCTGTAAAATATTATGAGAAAAAATCACTTCGAATCGGAGGAGCAGAGCTTTCCATTCTTAATAACCTTGACAGCTTACAAAGTGCATCGTTCTCCTCCAATGATAAAAGCGGAATGATTATTATTCAGTACGGTAAAACAAAATTTCTTTTCACCGGTGATGCAGAAGAGCAGGCTGAAATGCATTATCTGAATTCTTTTGGCAGCTTTCTCGATGTTGACGTGCTGAAAGTTTCGCATCACGGAAGTGAAACTGGAACTACTAAGGATTTTCTTGCAGCAACATCTCCAAAAATCAGTTTAATAAGTTGCGGTATAGAAAATAAATTTGGCCACCCTTCCGAAAGAGTTTTAGAGCGTCTGGAACAAGCTGGTTCCAAAATTTTCAGAACAGACAAGCTTGGTGCGGTTTTAATCAGGTGCGACGGCGAGTCTGTTCAGATTATCGACTGGCGGAAATAAATGGCAATGAATTTTCTAAAGCTTTTTTCATTATTTTAAATCAGCCAAAATAATTTCATTTGAATTGAACAAACCGACAAAAATAGGAATTCTCGGTGGGGGACAGCTGGCACGAATGTCAGCATTTGAAGCCTTCAGACTTGGGTTTCAAATCTCTGTACTTGAAAAAGAGAAGGATTCTCCTGCCGGGCAATTAACAAAAAGTGAATTCATCGGGTGGGTTGACGATGATGAAATATTAAAATCTTTTTCCGATAGCTGCGATATTATTACCCTTGAAAATGAGTTCGTTGATCACAATCGACTGAAGTTTATCGAAAACTTAGGAAAGAAAGTTGTCCCTTCTTCA
>JACAFA010000169.1 GCA_013388525.1 Ignavibacteriaceae bacterium
CTGATGCCCAAGCACTCGCTTCTTTTAAAGTTAAAAAATCGCCGGGTTCAAATAATCTTAATTGCATATTCCAAAGTTAATAATTTACATAGATGATCATTCCTAAATTAAAAAAATCAACAGTAAGAAACTCAAATGGGAAGCAGATTGTTTCTGATCTGTGTCAATCTGCTTTATCAGCTTTAACTGCGTGCTATTGTGCTTTAGTTATCAATCAAATAAAGATAATTCGGAATTTTAACCTGTATGCCGTGGTAATCACCTTCAAGGTCTGTTTGCTGATCCCCAATGCAAACAACTATTTCATATCCTTTATTTGTGAGCTCTTTTCTTATTGAGGATTTAAACAGAACAGCGCCAATTTTTCTAGCCCTTTCGCTTCTTACAATCAGCGTGTCGAATCCGGTGTAACCCTGCTCAATCAGATTCCGGAATGTTATATCGTACTCTTCCTGCTGTCTGCCGGTCAGAAAGACAACTTTATATCCTTTTGATTTCAGATAGTCATAAAATTCTTTTGTTGGTTTTATTGCAGGAAGTTTTCCACTCATAACCCAGTCCCGAACAATTTTATAATCATAACCAAAATCAAGTCGTTTGCTGATTTGATAATTTGAAAGTGCGGTATCATCAACATCAAATATTGCAGCAGAGTTTTGCCTTACAGAAATTTTATCAATTTTACTTTTGGCTTCAGCGTAAATTTCCTCTAACTCTTCATCATACTTTCCTGATTCATAATAATCCCGGACAATATTTTTTGCAGTACGAAGATTAATTATTTGGTTTGAAGAACAGCCGACAAAAGCAAATGTTATGAATAAAAGTAAAATGCTTTTCATCAGGTTATTAAATTTTTAATGTTTCAACTACAGGTTTTCTGTATTAAAAGTATCGCCTTGCCTGATATCGCCTGTTCTGTAACCTTTGTAAAACCATCGCTTTCTCTGCTCGGATGTACCGTGAGTAAATGATTCGGGAACAACATAACCCTGCATCTTCTTCTGAATATTATCATCACCTACAGCGCTTGCTGCATTTAATGCTTCTTCAAGATCTCCTTCTTCAAGAATTCCTTCTATTTTGTCTGTGTAGTGTGCCCAAACTCCGGCATAAAAATCAGCCTGTAATTCTAATCTTACTGAATATTGATTATACTCCTCTTCACTTAATCTTGACCGAAGCCGCTGAACTTTTTCCATTGTTCCCAAAAGGTTTTGAATGTGATGTCCGACTTCGTGAGCAACAACATAAGCCATTGCAAAATCACCGGGGGCTTTAAATTTGGACTGAAGTTCTTTGTAAAAACTTAAATCAATATAAAGTTTTTCATCGCCGGGGCAGTAAAAAGGTCCTGTTGAAGCACCAGCTACACCACAAGCAGATTGAACACTTCCGGTGAATAAAACTAATTTAGGTTCTCTATACTCAGCACCTATATCTGAAAAGATTTTGTGCCATACATTTTCTGTTTCCGCAAGTACAACAGATATAAACTGGGTTAGTTCTTTTTCTTCGGCGGTTTGGTTGTATTCTGTTGTGGTAGTTTGGTTTGTCGTTTGAATATTCTGAAGAAGTGAAGTTGGATCTCCGCCTAGCAGCAGCACGGCTAAAATAATTATAATAGTTCCAATTCCTCCTCCAAGCATTCCTCTCGGAGAAATGCCTCGTCTGTCTTCAATATTTGAGCTTTGTCTTCTTCCTTGCCAGCGCATTTAATTTTCCCTTAAAATGTTTTTGAAATCAGGTTTATTTCAAGTTGGATGATAATGACGAAATAAGTAATCAATCTGAATTATTATACTAAATTATTGATTCAGATCCATATGTTTTAATTATCATTTTTATTTAATGCCGAAAAAGAAAAGCAACGGGCGCTCTAATCTTTCAGCCCAGGCTTTTTCACTGTGTTCGGCACCGGGAGCGTAATAATAATCTATATCTGTTCCAATCAGGTATCCTTTTTTAGAAAGCTCAACGAACATTTTCTGCCCGCGAACTAATCCATCTTCACCGTGATCAATATAAAACTTGACGTGTTTTTTTGGTCCTTCGTAGTTGATTACCTGGTTAATGCTTCTTTCGTTATTATAATAGAAGGAACTTGAAAGACATCCAGCCATTGAAAAAACCTGAGGATAATGCCAACCAGCATAAAATGAAATCAATCCCCCCATCGAAGACCCCATAATTGCCGTATTTTCTTTATCAGAAAGTGTTGAATAGGTGGAATCGATAAACGGTTTCAACTCTTCAACGATGAATCGAAGATATCTCTGACCCTTTTCGCTCCAGCTATATTCATCGAGCCTGTCTGGAGAGTTATAAATTCCAACAACAATTATTTCCTTTATTTTTTTCTGCCTGGTTAATTTTGTAACAGTTTCATCAACGCGCCAATCTTTTCCGACGTAAGCTGTTTTGGGATCTATAATATTTTGTCCGTCGTGCATGTAAAGTACGGGATATTTTTTATCAGGATTTTTGGCGGGGTTATAACCTATTGGCAGCCAAACAACAATATCTCTTTTATTATTCAGCAGTGAAGAATAAAACTCCCGGTGATATTCAACTTTCCCCACAATCTCGTCTTTTTCCTGAACGGGTTTTCTTTTTGGTTTTATTATCTCATTTGCCATTTTCTGATATAAGGACTGGAAAAAATCATAATTATAATTTTAAAATAATAAGGATGATCAAAAAATTGAAAAATCCTGACGATGTTTAATTGAATTGGGTAATTCAGATTATTTTATGAATTTTTGAAGAGATAAATTTTGAAATTATTCCAAAAAACCCGGAGACAAATATGGCAGTAATTCGACCATTCAAAGCATTGAGACCGACAAAAGAAAAAGCTCACCTTGTTGCAAGTGTTCCCTATGATGTTGTAAACCGCGAAGAAGCAAGGCTGTTTGCCGAAGGTAACCCTCTCAGCTATTTGCATATAACACGTTCTGAGATTGATTTACCTGATGTGAAAGATGTTTATTCAAAAGAAGTGTATCTGAAGGCGAAAGACAATTTGAATAAAATAATTGAAGATACTCCTCTGCTCACAGATGAAAAGCCCCATTTTTATCTCTACCGACTCATCATGAATGGTAAAGCACAAACCGGAATATGCGCTACGTTTTCGGTCGATGATTATGATAATGATGTTATTCTTAAACATGAAAAAACACGCAAAGTAAAAGAGGATGATCGTACAAACCATATAATAACAACTGAAGCACAAACCGGCATTGTGTTTTTAACTTACCGCGGAGTTAATACAATAAATGAACTTGTCGATGAAACAATTAAAAGTGTAACCCCCGAGTATGATTTTAATGCACCTGATGGCATTCAACATACAGTTTGGATAATCCCGGATAAATATATTCAGATAATAGAAAACGAAATTGCAAAAGTTAATAAGCTTTATATCGCCGATGGTCATCATCGAGCAAAAAGCGCGAGCCGTGCACGCGAAGAAAAAATGAAATCAAATCCTCATCATAAGGGAAATGAACAATACAATTATTTTATAGCAGTTCTTTTCCCGTCAGAGCAGCTTAAGATTTTACCATATAACAGGGTTGTATTTGATTTAAACAAACTCAGCAAAACAGATTTTCTTAATGCTGTAAGCGAAAAGTTTTCAATTGAAAAAACTTCAGTAAAAGAACCCGGCGCCAGAAATACTTTCTGCATGTATATTGACCACGAATGGTACTTGTTGAAACCACGGGATTCGGTTTACGCAAGTCTTTCACTTGAAAAGTCAATTGGTGAAAAGCTTGATGTAAGCATTCTCCAGAACTTTCTGTTGAATCCTGTACTTGGTATTGATGATCCACGGACAAACACCAGGATAGATTTTATAGGGGGAATTCGCGGAACGAAGGAACTAGAAAAACTGGTTGACTCCGGGAAAGCGGCAGTTGCATTTTCTCTTTATCCTGTTGGACTGGATGACCTGATGAATATTTCAGATGCGGGCGAAGTAATGCCGCCAAAGTCAACCTGGTTTGAACCGAAGCTTAGGGATGGTTTGCTGACTCATTTGATTTGAAAATTTCATGACCAAAAAAACAGATTATTCAGATCTTACCCGATCGGTTAATTTTTTCCATCTGTGTTTTAATTAAAATAATTGCGGCACACTTATGTATGATTTTATCTTCAAACCTTTCAACGAAATGACAGAAGACGACTACAAAAAAGTCGGATTCAAATCTGGATTAGAAATTCATCAACAACTGCTTACCGATAAAAAACTTTTCTGCCGATGCCCCGCAGGAAAATACAGCAGAGAATTTGACGCAGAAATTCTTCGCCACATGCGTCCAACACTTTCTGAAATGGGAGTTTACGACGGCACCGCTTTGATGGAATTTAAAACAAAGAAGAATATTATTTATCACATCAAACGCGAAACTGTTTGTACTTACGAGATGGATGATACTCCACCATTCTTAATTAACGAAGAAGCACTTGATATCGCAATCGGAATTGGAATATTATACAACTGCAACATCGTTGATGAACTTCA
>JACAFA010000021.1 GCA_013388525.1 Ignavibacteriaceae bacterium
ATTTTAAATTTTGAAATCAAGTAATTATGTAATCTTGTAATTTTATTCAACAACAACCTATTTTCGAAAACATTTTATCTAAGGCAGCTTTTGCTTTAGCCAGATTTTTATTGTTCACACAATAACAAATTTTTGGTCCATCAATTTCACCATCAATTAAACCCACTCGTTTTAGTTCCTTTAAATGCTGGGAAACTGTTGCCTGTGCAAGCGGCAGCTGATCTACTAAACTCCCAACCATACAGGAATCCATTTCAGTTAATATTTTAAGTATCCTGATTCTTGCAGGATGAGAAAGAGCTTTAGCTACATCTGCAAGCCAGTTATCTTCCTGTGTAAATTCTTGTTTTTTTGATGATGCCATAAATATATCTTTAATCGTTCATCGTAAATATACGATGAATATTTTAAAAGTCAAGACCTTTCATCAATCTTTTTTTGCACTAAAAAACTTTCAACCCGACTTCTTTCTAATAAGCCTGAATTTGATTACTTTCACAAAAAAAAATCCCAATTTTATTCATTAGCTAACTTTTTAAATTGAATGCCAATTCCCGGCGAAATAATTCAGGCTGCAATTAGCAGTGATATACTGAAACTTCTCGTACAGATTTCAGTTTTGCTGATAACCGCCCGAATTTTTGGTGAATTCTCACAAAAGCTTGGTCAGCCTGCTGTTCTCGGTGAGATTCTAGCGGGTATTTTTCTCGGACCATCTCTCCTGGGCAATTTATTTCCATTTATTCATGGATGGATAATTCCGGTTACTGAAAATCAGATAATTCTGCTTGAGGTTATCACATTAATCGGTGCAATGTTCTTGTTGTTGATTACCGGACTTGAAACTGATCTTCAGCTCGTAAAACATCACGCAAAAAAAACTTTAGGAATTGCATTCGGTGAATTACCATTTTCATTGGCATGTGGTTTTGCATTTGGTTTCATAATTCCAAATTCACTTCTCGTCGATCCAAATCAAAGAGTGATATTTGCTCTCTTCATCGCCATCGCAATTTCATTATCTGCAATTCCTGTGATTGCTAAAGTATTAATGGATTTAAAATTAATCAGGAGAGATATTGGTCAGATTACTCTTGCCGTAGGAATGTTTGATGACACGGTTGCATGGATCTTGTTATCAATTGTGCTGGGACTAATCGGTGGTGAAGCAGTTTCCGTTGGATCTGTCAGCTACTCTTTCTTTAAAGTTATTCTTTTTGTCGGATTAAGCTTCTTTATCGGGAAGTTTATTATAAGACATCTTTTAAATTTTACACTTAACAGAATTTCATCGCGGGATAAAATTCTTACATTAATAATTGTATTTACATTTGCTTTAGGTGCTGTTGTTCAGGCGATAGGTCTTGAAGCCGTTCTTGGGGCATTTGTAGCCGGAATTATTTTTGCACAATCGCCTGCAGTTCCAAAAGATTCAATTGATAAACTGGAGAGTACTACCTTTGCAATTTTTGCCCCGATATTTTTTGCAAGTGCAGGTTTAAAAGTTAATGTTATTGACTTATTTAAACCTGATCTGCTTCTCATAGGCTCAGGATTAATTTCTGTGGCTGTACTCAGCAAGTTTATAGGAGCCTATTTTGGTGCAAGAGTTTTTGCAAAGACTGATCACTGGACTGCACTAAGTTTTGGCGCCGGTTTAAATGCAAGAGGAGCAATTCAGATAATAGTTGCTACCATAGGCTTGTCTTTCGGAATTTTATCACAGGAGATTTATTCTTTAATCATTATTACAGCAGTTGTTACTTCTTTAATGGCTCCTATTATGCTTCGCTGGACACTAAAAAAAGTCAAACCGGAAGCTCAGGAAATAAAAAGACTTCAGCAGGAAGAATTACTTAGAGGCAATTTTCTTGTCAGGGTTCATCGTGTTCTGCTTCCAGTTAGGAAAAGGGATATCAGCAAAGCGAGTCTTTCTAAAATGATTGAAGCAAGAATACTGGAGAGAATCGGAAGAAAGACTGATCTAAGTGTTACACTACTGACCATATCCAATGAAAAGGAAAAAGCTGAAAGTCAGCAATTTCTAAACACTCTGGCAGGCTTTTTCACAAAGTTTCCTGTGAATAAAAAAATAGCTGAAAGCAAAAACACTCTTGAAAGTATTCTGGATGAAGTCAGAAAGAATTACGACCTGCTGATTGTTGGTGCAACTGAAAGACAAAAAAATTCTGATATGCTCTTCAACCCGATTGTAGATAATCTTGTAAGACTTTCTCCTTGCCCGAGTATTGTTGTGCAAAGCAGTAATGTGCCTGATGACTGGCAGCCCAGCAGAATTCTGGTTCCTACCAACGGAAGTCTGGCATCAAAAAGAGCCGCTGAAATTGCTTTCGGAATAGCTTATCATGATCACGACCAGGTTCACATCCTTAATGTTGTTGAAAGTAAAGATAATTTTGCTTCACTTGATATTGAAGGAAGTTCCAAAGAGCGAAGATTAACTTTTGCTCATCAGATAGTTGACGAATTAAAAAAACTTGGTGAGTCACTTAATGTCAAAACTTTTACGGAAGTTGAAATTGGCGAAGCCCCGGATAAGGTAATTTTAAAAATGTCCAGAGAAAAGAATTTTGACTTAATAATTTTAGGAACTGATATCAGACCTGGAACCGATAAACTCTATCTCGGTCCACGGGTTGAAAGAATACTGAATAATTGCACCTGTCCGGTACTGGTTGTTAACGGAGCTTAAACCAACAGCTTAGATAAAGACTCACCTACATTTCTTCCAAGATCAATTGTAAGAACTCTTCTTTTATTATCTATTAATGCTTGTCTATCTCCCAATGCCTGTGCTCTGACCAAAGTTCCAAATGAAATTGAAGATTTATCACTGCCAGCTTCTTCAGGAATTGCAGCATCATTTTGTACTTCAGAAATAAACTGAATGAAAAATCCATTTCCTGAATCACCTTTGTGAAGTTGACCTGTTGAATGAAGAAATCTTGGTCCATAACCAAGAGTTGTTGCAACTTTATATTTCTGCAAAATTTTTAATCTCAGTTGTTGAAGCTCCTGCCAGATTTTTTCATCCGGTTTCAGATACGCCTGGATTGCAACATAGTTTTTTCCGCTCTTAATATCTGAAAGAAACGATGAAACGTTGTTCTCATCATTTTTAGTTTTTAACTCGGGAAGTTTTCCTTTTGATTGATATTCTTTCATCACTGCACGTGCGGCAACTTTTGCTGATTCAACATTTGGCTGATCAAATGGCTGAACATCCAGAACAAAACTTGCAACAGCTGTAGCAAATTCCCATCTGAAAAATTCAGCACCGAGCTGATAAATATTTTTCAATTCAATTTCAATCAGTGGAAATCCAGCAGCTTTTATTTCAGCAACTTTTTTATCGAAGAAATCATCTGCAGAAAGTTTTAAGTAAACAAAAACTCTGTCTTTGTTGTATTCATTTATTGCAACAGAAGGTTCCAGATCAACAGGTAAAATTCCTTTTCCATCTTTACCAGTGCTTTCTGCAATCAATTGTTCCAGCCAGCCGCCGAGATATTTAAGTTGAGGAGAGATAATAAAAGTAAGTTTATCAACGCCTTCATTTGCAAGTGAACCGATAATTCCACCAAGCATTGTTCCGCTGTTTTCAGAAACTTCTAATTGCTTACATTCATCAACCATCTTTTTAGTTTCATCAAAAAGATTTTCAATATCAATTCCAATTAAAGCAGCAGGAACAATTCCAAACAACGAAAGAGCAGAAAATCTTCCTCCGATATCGGGATCATTTAAAAATATTTTTCTGAAGTTGAGTTTCTTTGCTATTTCTTCCAAGCCGCTTCCAGGATCAGTAATTGCAATAAAATGCTGAGCTGCTACTTCTCGACCCAGTTTCTCGGATACACTTGTAAAAAAGTATTTCATAAAGGACATCGTCTCAACTGTACCGCCGGATTTAGTTGAAACGATATACAATGTTTTTTCCGGTTGAAGTTTTTTTTCATAATCCAAAATTGCTTCGGGGTGAGTGCTGTCGAGAACATGCAAATCGAGAAAACCTTTCTTCACACCGAATGTTAAACGAAAAACTTCAGGTGCAAGGCTTGAGCCACCCATTCCCATCAATAGTGCATCTGTGAATCCTTCTTTTTTAATTTCTTCAACAAATGAATAAATCTCTCCGAAAGATTTTTTAGTCACTTCGATGCAATCGAGCCAGCCAAGACGGTTTGAAATTTCTGTTGGATCATTTCTCCAAACTGTGTGATCTTTTTGCCAGATACGTGCAATTATCCTTTCTCTGCTGATGTGATTGAGAGTTTTTTCTATTACTGTTTGATATCTGCCCGACGATATATTCATATTTTATTCTGTCTTTTAATTGATATTTTTGAATAGAAGAAAGTTTCTATCACTAAACTAAGCAAAAAAAGAAACTCTGATAATGAAAAAAAATGGACTTGTGGTATTACTTATTTTAATCTGGTTATTACTTGCAGTGATTTTTGGTATTTATGATCTCGATATTTCAAAGCAGATTGTAAATCAAAACTCTGTCTGGGCAAGATTTCTTGAAAACTACGGAATGATTCCGGGACTATTCGTAATTCTCAGCGGAATTTATATTTACTACTCATTCATAAAAACAAAATCAGATGTATGGTCATACATTCAAAAAGTAGTTTTCTTTTTAGTAAGCAGTGGATTGATTTTTTACTTGTTTGATATTCTTCTCGGCAACATAGTCACAAATAATTTAATCGTTTTCCTGATAATTTCTTTTTCTATCAGCATAATAATTTTTATTGTACTGCATAAAGTAAATCAGGTTCAAAGTGCCATCGCAGTAAGTTATGCAAAAGTTGTTGTAAGAATGGCTTTGTTTGGTTACGTAATATTTATACAGGGAATTAAATATTTTTGGGGAAGAGTTCGTTTCAGAGAGCTAGATGCTGCGTTTTCACAATTCACTCCGTGGTATTTGCCACAAGGAATAACCGGGTCTGATTCATTCCCTTCGGGTCACGCAGCAATGGGATGGATGCTTTTAGCTTTACTAATTCTTTTGGCAAACAAAAAACATTGGGTAAAATATTCAGCATTTGTTTTAATTTTTATGTGGGGAGTAATTCTGGCTTTAAGCAGAGTTGTTATCGGGGCACACTTTGCTTCTGATGTTTTATTTGGATCGCTCTTCATCATAATAACTTTTCTTCTCTTCAATAAAAACTATTCTAAATCAGACCAATCAGATCGATGAAAAAATTCCAAACTTCAAACACCAAATAACAAATAAGTTCCAAATTCGATTTATCAAAAACCAATGTTTGAACTTTGAGAATTGTGTATTGAAAATTTGAGTTTTGTTATTTGTGTTTTGGAAATTATCAGCAGGATGATTTACTTAGTTTTTCTCAAGTTGATCACTTCAATTTTTATTGAAATTAAAACCGATGAAACGGTTGTAAAAAATTGTTCCTTGTTTTCATTAACACACGGATTAATCCGTGGGTTAATGATAGAAAAGTAAAGGGTCTGAACCGTTTTAACGGTTTATAACAATTGGTGGTCAATTTGAGTAAGTCTAATTATCTTTTTTGTTTATTCCAGTATTCACGGTACTTTTCCTGCGTTATCAATCCAATCGGTCCCTGGTAAATTCCGCCATCCATAAATCCATCATAAACTCTTACAGCAATTGTATTTTCTTTTCCCGCCAGAAGAACATTATCCGGAATGTAATATCCGCGGATTACTTCCCATTCATTATTTTGATTGAAATTCTGCGGAACAATATCAAAATTCCAATCACCGACTGAGCCAACCAAAGTTCCATTCACAAATGTCTGATCAATATCATCAATCTTACCAAGCATTAGCACCATTTTCCGGTTGGCATATTTTTCAGGTAAAGTAAATTTCAGTCTGTACCAGGCAAACCCATCATAGTTTTTATAACGCTGAGTTTCCCAAAATGCAGGGACAAATATTTCCTTCCAATCTTTATCATCATAGCCGGTGTTCTTCCATTCACTAATATCACCAATGTTAAATTTCCACATACCCATCAGATTTATATCAAGATCAAGATAAGAGATATGTCGAACATCAGGTTGAACGGGAGAAAGTCCGACCGCTCCTCTTGTAATCCCACCTTCAAGCTGAATATCGTAAACACGGATGGCAATTGTGTTTTTACCTTCCTTCAATATTTCCTTTGGAAGATAGTACTGACGGTAAGCATCATAAGCAGTAACAAACTGCGGCGGGAAACCTCCGGACATTCCAACCAGTTTTCCGTTTATAAATGTTTGATCAACATCATCAATGAATCCTGCATTCAAAATAAAATTGCTGCCGATTACTTCTTTGGTGATTTCAAATGTTTTTCTGTACCAGGCATAACCATTATAGCCGTGGAATCCCTGATCTTCCCAGGTAGCGGGCACTTTTATTTTTTCCCAATTGTTATCATCAAAATCAGTAGAAGCCCAGGCAGTATCGTCACCAATTGAAAATCTCCAGTTACCTTCAAGGTTGATATAATTTTTATCATTTACACCAGCAAGATTTTCCATCTCGGTGAAAAAGTTTTTAGTATCAAACTCCTGCTGATTATCATTTTCTGATTTGCAGCCAGCTAATGTTATTAAGAGAATCCCAAGACAAACAGATATTTTTTTC
>JACAFA010000141.1 GCA_013388525.1 Ignavibacteriaceae bacterium
CAATTCTGATGGAACTTTGCCCCGAACGTCATAAGCCTTAAAGCCTGCTATTTTACTCATATTTACTCCATTTTAACTTGGGATGGATAATTTTTTCAAGTACAAAGATATGGATTTTTCTGTCTGATAGATTCATATAAGTTTGGCACGTTATTAAGAATGAAGTCCGCTTAAAAATTTAAATGAGAGAAAAATTTTTTAGTGGACTTTTAATATTGAACTTACTACATTTGACATACAAAATTTGTGGAGAGCGTTATCGAAACTAAAAATACTGTTAAGTGGCACTTCGCTAAATGCAACAACACTAAATGTAATTCAATATTCCTGGTAGATCCGGAAGAATCTCAAGGGGATCTTGGTTATCTGTGTCCCGATTGCAGCAGAAAAACAACATCATCTCACATCGTTCAGTGCTCAAGCTGTAAAACAGTTCTGAACTTTGTTCGTGCAGCTCCTAATGAAGAGAAGGTAGTTTTTAATGTGCACAAATGTTCACACTGTATCGGAACAATTGAAGATGAATGGGAAATAGAACCTCTCTATTTTCCGGAGTCTTACATTTAGAAAAAGCATCTTTCAAAACATTTGCGAAGAAGTTCTTTTATGAACCGGGTGGATTCGTCTATCCGGTTTTTTTATTTCCATCTTTCTGTCTTTCCTGCCCTGGCTGTCAGGCAGGTAGGTTGTCAGGGATCTTGCTTTACTCAATAACTCCCAGATTCTGGACTCTCCGCTTTCGGCGGATCGCCAGAATGACATAAACTTGGATCGTAGTTTTTTTTGAACGCATTTTTGATTTATCAGAGAATAAATTATTCTCTTTCCACAAAGGATATAATCTGAGTAGTTTTGAAAGAGTAATTAAGTTTTATTCTAATCAATAACCTGAAACTAAAATGAAATTCTGTCCCATCCTTAACAAACTTTTTATTTTAATTGCTGCTTCTCTTTTAATTTATCAAAGTCCAGTAACATTCTCCCAGACCAATTATTCGGTTAATCTTGATACTGTTAAAGCCGGCAGATTCGATATGGGCAAGATGTGGACATTCGAATATCCTCCAACAGATTATTTTAGTGAAGAATACGGATTTACTCCTGACAAAGAATGGTATGACCACGTTCAACTGGCAACACTAAAGTTTGCTGATTACTGTTCAGCTTCATTTGTATCTGAGGATGGGCTTATCATGACAAATCACCATTGTGCCAGAGAAAGTGTCTCTGATATTATTGGCGAAGGAGAAGAGTTTCATAAAGAAGGTTTTATTGCCTGGGAACTTTCTGATGAAAGACCTGTACCTGGTTTATTTGTTGAACAATGCATCGGGATTGAAGATGTTACAGAGGAAATTCAGTCTGTGCTAGAGACTGCACAATCAGACAGCGAACGATTAGTTATTGAATCTGAAATAATTGCTGAGATAGAAAGCAGATATCCCAACGATGAAGAAACATTTGCAAAAGTTACTCCCTTGTATTTCGGCGGAAAGTATTCGCTTTATTTTTATAAAAGATATAACGATGTGAGACTTGTCTTTGCACCTGAATCCCAGGCTGGTTATTTCGGCGGCGATTATGATAACTTCACTTATCCCCGTTACAACCTTGATTGCTCATTCTTCCGTGTTTACGATAAGGATGGAAATCCGTTAAAAGTTAATCACTTTTTCAAGTGGAGTAAAAGCGGAGCCGAATCCGGAGAAGTTGTTTTTGTTCCCGGCAATCCCGCGTCAACCAACAGGCTAAACACAGTTGTGCAGCTTGAGTTTGCAAGAGATTACACTTATCCACAAACCATACAACTTGTAGATAGTTTTATTGAATTTTTGGAAGGAATAATTAAGGAGGATCCGGAAGCATCAAGTTATCTGAATGATCAATTGCTCAACTATTATAACTCAAAGAAAGCCTATGGCGGAATGCTTCAAGGTTTGAAAGATCCTGTGTTGATGCAAAAGAAAAGAATTTTTGAAAACAACCTGAAGGAAAAAGTACAGTCGAATGATGAGCTAAATAAAAAGTACGGTAACATCTGGACAGAAATAGAAAAAGCAATGAGTGAAATGAAAGAGCTATCAAACCAGCAATCTGCGCTATCTTATGACAGTTTTGATTCACCGGAATATTTCTCTATTGCAACACAGTTAATTCAAATCGCTGAAGATTTGAAACTTTCTGAGTCAGACAGCAGTTATGCTTACACTGATGATGAGCTTACTGAAACAATTGATGCGCTTATACCTGAAGATTTTGACTTTGATAAGAATAACGAGCTTCTCAAAAATAAAATTCAGCTTCTTTTTGAAACTATTGGAGAGAATGAATTTCTGAAAATTTTTACTAATGGTAAAAAGGGAAATGAAGCAGTTGAAGATATTCTCTCACGATCTTTTTTAACATCAGCCGAAAAGATGAAAAAGATTGTGAAGGAAGGACCATACGCCGTACTAAGCAGTGGCGATCCTTTTATTGAGTTTGTTCAGTTTTCTGATCAGAAGTCTGAATTAATATCTGTTCGTATTGATGAGCTTGCTACTAATGAAGCAAGTTCAAATCAGAAACTGGGACGAGCTTTGTTCGAAGTTTACGGAACTTCAATACCACCGGATGCAACATTCACTTTGAGAATTTCTGATGGAATAGTAAAAGGCTTTGACTACAACGGAACAATTGCACCACCGATTACCACATTTTATGGAATGCTTGACCGTTATTATTCATTCGATAGAAATTTTCCCTGGAATCTTCACGAACGCTGGCTTGATGCACCAGAAGAATTTGATTTCTCAACTCCGTTTAATTTTGTTTCGACGAATGATGTTGTCGGCGGAAACTCCGGCAGCCCGATAATAAACAAGAATGCTGAAGTCGTCGGTGTTGCATTTGATGGAAATATCCAGAGTCTGCCGGGAGATTTTATTTACGATCCCGAAGTGAACAGGTCGGTTGGAGTCCATTCTACAGGAATGCTGGAAGCAATTAGAGATTTATATAAGTTTGAAAGACTGGCTGAAGAATTGGAAACCGGGAAATGTTGTTATTAGTTGGGATACGTAGCTCAGGTCTCCAGACCTGAGCAATGAACAGTTCTGGAGAACTGTTCTACGGCTTTTGTTGTTATGGAACTCAGGACTCCAATTCTGTGAGAGTTTTAAAAAGTATAAAGCACAAAAGCGTGAATTGACGAATACTGCGGCAATGCATTAGTAAAAGTAATTCCGTATTCAGCACCGGCACCAAGTTTAAATCCATCAAGATTAAAACCTCTCAAATCAAATCCTCCGTTAATTGAAAGCACAACTCCGTAATTCCAGTTATCCGTATCGCTGAAAGTTCTGTCGTTCAATGCAAGTAAACCGACACCTTCCTCTAAAAAGTATCTTCCATCAAAATATTGAGTGGTCACTCCTTTAAAAGTTATTCCTTGAATCCAAGGGAAATAAGGCTTTTCTACATTCGGTATTATTGCGTTGAAATCTTTAGCAAAGATAAAACTGAGTCTTGGAAATACTTCAGAGAATAGTACCGTGTTTGTTTCAATAAAAACAGAAGTTGTAAAAACTCCGACAGATGGGGAGTTGCTTTTAATAAATCCTCCACCTACAGTTGCACCAGCAGAAAACATAAACTGTGCATTTGCTGTTGCAAAAATTCCTGAGATCAGGATTAAGCAAAACAATAATCGTATTTGCAAATAGAATTTTTTCAATTAACTTCAGAAAAGTTTATCAGAAAATTATTTATCAACACACAAAAATAAAGGTAAAAAATGGAGCACACACTATATCATTACAAAGCAGTTGTGACTGCAGTTTATGACGGAGATACCTGCACAGTTGATATCGATCTCGGTTTAAGTACGTGGATTCGAGGTGAGAAACTGAGACTGAACAGAATCAACGCACCGGAACTTACCGGGAAAGAAAGACCTGAAGGAATTAAGTCTCGTGACTTTTTAAAATCTAAAATTCAAGGGAAAGAAATAACCATTGAAACTATAAAAGACAGAAGAGAAAAATACGGACGATATCTTGCTGAAATCTGGATTGAAGATAAAAAAGGAAAGTTCGTCAACATAAACGACCTGATGGTAAGTGAAGGTTTTGCCAAATATCAGAAGTACTGATTTCGTTTTGATTCTTTCTTGTTGATTGAGAAATCTTGAAAAAATAAGTTAGCTTTTTGTTATTAAACATTCCGACGAATATAAATTCAGCTTCATACTATTAGAATTATTTTTAAGTTTGATTGTAGAAATAAAAATTATTATCTGAAATAAATATGGACGCTGAAATACTTGCCCGTTTGCAATTCGCATTTACAATTGCCTTTCATTACGTATATCCTCCCTTAAGTATTGGTCTTGGCGTTATAATGGTTATTATGGAAGGAATGTACCTTAAGACAAAAAATCCTCTTTATGAAAAGATGACAAAGTTCTGGGTGAAGGTTTTCGCACTTACCTTTGCAATTGGTGTAGCAACAGGGATTGTTATGGAATTCGAATTTGGAACTAACTGGGCAACTTACTCAAGGTATGTTGGTGATGTCTTCGGAAGTGCGTTGGCTGCAGAAGGTATTTTTGCATTTTTCCTTGAGTCCGGTTTCCTTGCAATACTCGTATTCGGCTGGGACAAAGTTAAACCACCAATGCATTTTTTTTCAACGATTATGGTTTCACTCGGTTCAATGTTTAGCGCAGTCTGGATTGTAGTTGCAAATTCCTGGATGCAAACTCCAGCAGGATATCATATTGTTGGTGAAGGAATGAATGCTCGTGCCGAAATTACAGATTTCTGGGCGCTGGTTTTTAATCCTTCTTCAGTTGATAGATTGTTACACGTACTTTCAGGGGCATGGCTTGCCGGAGCTTTCCTTGTTATAAGTGTCAGTGCATATTACCTGTTAAAGAAACGACATCTGGAATTTTCAAAATCATCAATTAAGATTGCTCTGGTGCTTGCATGCTTTGCATCTATCTTTCAGCTTTTTACCGGGCACAGCAGTGCTGTTGGGGTTAGTAAAAATCAACCGGCAAAACTTGCTGCGATGGAAGCTGTTTATGATACACAAGAAAATGCACCTTTGTATTTATTTGGCTGGGTGAACGATGATAAACAGGAAGTTAATTTTGGAATAGCTGTACCGGGAATGCTCAGTTATCTGATTGGGTTTAATCCTAAAACTCAGGTAATAGGATTGAACGATTTTCCGGAAGATCAAAAACCACCAGTAAATATTGTTTTTCAATCTTATCATATTATGGTTGCTATAGGTTTTGCTTTGATTGGAATAAGTCTGGTTGGAGTATTTTTCTGGTGGAGAGGAAGTTTATTTGAAAAGAAATGGATGTTATGGGTTTTCGTTTTCTCGGTTCTCGGTCCACAGATTGCCAACCAGCTTGGATGGATTACTGCCGAAGTTGGTAGACAGCCATGGATAGTTTACGGAATTCTCAGAACATCTGAAGGTCTTTCAAAAGCTGTTGAAAGCGGACAAATTTTGTTTTCGTTAATTCTGTTTACCATAATTTATCTTTTTCTGTTTGTTCTTTTTATCTATTTACTGAATGAAAAAATAAAACACGGACCTGAAGATGTGGATAAATTATCATCCGAGTACGAACATCAAAAATCATTATTTAAAAGCACCAAATAACAAAAAACAAATGACAAATAATTTCGAATGATCAATAATCAAAATTCAAAACCCAAATATGATTTTGAGGAAAGAGCTTTTCAATTTGCGAAAGATGTCAGATTATTTGTTAAAACCTTGCCAAAGACAATTGCTAATTTTGAAGATATTAAACAACTTGTAAGAGCATCCGGTTCGGTTGGTGCGAATTATATTGAAGCGAATGAATCACTTGGCAAAAAAGATTTTTTAATGAGAATCAAAATCTGCAGGAAGGAAGCTAAAGAAGGTGTTTATTTCCTTGGGTTAATAAATGAGACAAATGAATTAGAAAATAAAACTGAAGCTGAAAGATTAATCCAGGAAGGAATTGAATTAAAGAAAATATTTTCATCAATTATAGAAAAATCTAAATGATACTTAGTTTGAAATTTAGAATTTCGATATTATTATTTATTTGTGATTTGAAAATTGTTATTTGGAATTTCCCGTAGGTTTTTATGGAACTAACTTTTGATTTAAACACAATCTGGTTTTTGCTGATAGGTGCTCTGCTTTCAGGGTACGCAATACTTGACGGCTTTGACCTTGGTGTTGGGATGTTGCACCTATTTGTTAAAGAGGATAAAGAACGAAGAATAATGATCAACTCCATAGGTCCGGTCTGGGATGGAAATGAAGTCTGGCTTGTTACAGGTGGAGGTGCTTTGTTTGCTGCTTTCCCTCATGTATATGCGACTGTCTTTTCAGGTTTTTATAACGCATTTATGATCCTTCTTTTTATGTTGATTTTTCGTGCTGTCGCAATTGAATTCAGAAGCAAGCAGCCAATGAAATGGTGGAGACAAATGTGGGATGTTGCATTCAGCGTCGCCAGTTTTCTAATTGCACTTTTGATGGGAATTGCTCTTGGAAATATTATTACCGGAATTCCTATCGGGTCTGATAAAGAGTTTATCGGCACTTTCCTCGGACTTCTAAATCCGTACGCTCTACTCATTGGTATTACAACTGTAGCATTGTTTATGATGCACGGTGCTATTTATGGTGTTATGAAAACAGAAGGTGAGCTTCAGGCAAGATTGAGAGGATGGGTAAATAATTCGATAATATTTTTTGTGATTTGCTACGTAACTGCAACAATGGCTACATTAATTTATTATCCTCATATGGTTGATAATTTCAGAGCAGTTCCAATATTGTTTGTAATTGCTTTACTGAATATGCTTGCAATTGCAAACATTCCAAGAGAAATTTCCAAAGGCAGGGAATTAAGAGCTTTCTTTTCATCGGCTGCATCTATCGCAGCACTGCTTTTGTTATTTGCCATCGGAATATTTCCGAATATCGTTTACTCAAATCCCAACCCTGAGTACAGTCTTACCATTTACAATGCGGCGAGTTCTGAAAAAACTTTAACGATGATGTTGATTATAGCATTGATTGGAATTCCATTTGTGTTTGCATACACAATTACGATTTATTGGATTTTCAGGGGTAAGGTTAAGATTGATGAGATGAGTTATTAATTTTTTCTTTTCTTCCCGTATTCAGCATCAATCTTTATAAATTTTGTGATGATGAATGCAGGTATGGTAGAGATACAAACCCAGATGAAAAAATTCAGATAGCCAACTTGTTCCTGAATCCAGCCGCTGATCATTCCCGGTAGCATCATTCCAAGTGCCATTAAGCCTGTGGCGATAGCATAATGTGCAGTTTTATATTCTCCATCTGAAATGTAAATGAGATAAAGCATAAACGCTGTAAAACCAAAGCCATAACCGAACTGTTCAACTGCAACACAAATGTTTATCAGGATAAAGTTTGATGTTTGCGTCGCTGCGAGATAAACGTAAACAAGATCCGGCAAATTGATAGCGAGCAGCATCCACCATATCCAGAATTTTAATCCGTGTCTTGATGTAACTATTCCGCCAAGTATTCCACCAAGCGAAAGTGCAATTATTCCAACCGTTCCGTAAACGAATCCAACTTCACTGGTAGTGAGTGCCAGTCCGCCGACTTTTTTACTATCAAGCAAAAAAGGTGAAGCCATCTTAACAAGTTGTGCTTCTGCAAAACGGTAGAGGAGTATGAACAGAATGATGATGATAATTTCTTTTCTCTTAAAGAATGAGATAAATGTTTTGAGAAACTCACCAATAAAATGGTTTAATTGAACTTCTTCTCTAGGTGAATCGCTTTTTGGATGAGGAAGAATGAATAGATGATAAATAAAAAACAGAACGAATAAAGCTGCAAGAATTAAAAAAGTGATCTGCCACGCAAAATGAATCTTGCCAGAACTCTCTTCAAGATGTCCGGCGAGGATTACAAGTAATCCCTGACCTGATAACATTGCGATTCGATAAAATGTAGATCTTATTCCAACAAAAAAGGATTGCTGATGTTCCTTCAGACCTAGCATATAAAATCCGTCCGCTGCTATGTCATGAGTAGCAGAACTAAAAGCAAGCAGCCAGAAAAATGCAAGCGTGTAACGGAAAAAATTTTCTGTTGGTAGTGTAATTGCAACACCGGCAAGTCCGGCACCAATAAAGAGCTGCATTATTATTATCCAGAATCTTTTAGTCTTCAGAAGATCAACAACAGGACTCCAGAATGGCTTTATCACCCACGGCAAATAGAGCCAGCTTGTGTAAAGTGCAATCTCAGTGTTTGAAACATCAAGTCGCTTATACATTATAACGGAAACTGTCATCACAACAACATAAGGAAGACCTTCAGCAAGATAGAGAGAGGGAACCCACAGCCAGGGATTTCTTTCTTCGGTTTTTTTACTTTTCATCTTTATCTGCCTCAGGTAGAAGCGAGTCTTTTAGCAAGGAGAATGGCTCCGCTGACCGGAGGAGTGGCAGGTTTAACGACTTCAACTCTGGGTAAAGTTGATTTGATTTTTTGCCTGACTAAATCCGAGTAGAAATTTTTATTATCAATCAGACTTCCTGAAAAAGCCACTCTGAGTCTATCAGTCTGAATTTTATCAAGCAGTGATTTTATGTGGAGAATTAATTCATCAGCTTCTTCATCGAGTATATCTTCGGCAATTGTATCGCCTTCTTCAGCGGCTTCGATTACAATTTTTGCAACTGACGCAACATCGAGTTTTTCTTTATACACTTTATTTATGATTGAAATTGAAAAGCTGGAATTCATTTTAGCATTCAGCAATTCTGATATGAGTGTTTCTTCCCCTCTGCCGTCTGATGCTTTTGAAACAGCGTTTAAAGCTTTTCGTCCAATCGAGTAACCGCTTCCTTCATCACCTATCAATCTGCCGAATCCGCCAACACGATGAATAGCTCCTCTATCATCTTTGCCGAACAGAATTGAACCGGTGCCTGCAATTAAAATGCAGCCCGCCGAATCGGGAAAAGCTCCTTCGAGTGCAACGTGTGCATCGCTCAAAACTTTAACGCCCTTGAAATGGACTCCCTGTTCTTCTGAGTAGTCTTTGAAACTTTTTTCAAGCAGCTTTGCATCTTCATCACGACCTGCGCCAGCAACACCGATTACTATCTGTTTTACATTTGCAAAGTCCCCGCCAATCTGAAAAAGGTTTTCTTCGATTAAAGCAAAAATATTTTCAACTGCTTCCTGAATTCCGATGATAAGGAAGTTTGACGGTTTGCCGGAAATCTCATTAATTATTTTGCCAGACAAGTCTGCAATTGCACAATCTGTCTTTGTTCCGCCGCCGTCTATGCCGATTAGGTATTTCATAAATAAATTAAGTTGTATTCGATTCAAAAATACCGAATTCATCTAACTCTGAAAAAACAAATAATTTTTTTGTATTAGAAATTTTAATGTATACCGAAATAATTAATAATTAAATAACGATTTGTTTATCCTGCCAGAATAAATTCTTCTTAAATTATTTCAGTCCATAAACAGGATTTAAAATGATTCATTCTTGTCTACCATACAAACTCTTACATACCCTATCTTTCTCGAGAAAGTTGTTGCTATTAAAATAAAAAGGATTTTTTATGAAAAGATTAAGTGTAATAATTTTTATTTCAGTAATGCTGTTTGTAAACCCGCAGGCACAGCAGATTGTAAACGACGAAGTTAAGAAGAAACTTGCCGAACTATCCCACTATGGTGTGCAATATAAATTTTTAGATGAAACTACTATTGAACTGTATAATACACTTACCGGCTGGAAACAAATAAAAACATTAAAGGAACCTGAAGCCGAAACAATTTACAACTGGGCAAACAAGAAAGGAATACCAGTAATTGAAATAGACCCGGCACAGGTTGATACAACTAAATGGAATGGTTGGTATGATTACTGGACTTATGTACTTGTATCAAATGCTGATACTAGAATTCCAACACAGGCCTATGATTTTGATGGAAATGGATTTGTTGAGATATATGGGTTATTTGGCGGTGTCGGATTTGATCCTGAATACCGGATTTTCGAAATATATCCTGATGGCAGTTCTGTTCAACGTTATGTTTATAATTCAACTCCAGGCGGACTTAGCACTCAAATACTAGATATTGATAAAAATGGATTGAAAGAAGTGGTTTTTTATCATGGGCAAGATAACTATGTATACGAACAAACCGATACGTTATCACTTCCAACACAACTTAAGTTCGTATTTAATAAATATGATGGACTCGGTAACTACCTTTCAATAGAAAAAATGGCATATATGGATGAAGATACACTTATTGATTTTGTTCACAGGGGAGCTGACACTACAGTTTCACCCGACTATTTATTATATGTGTCAGAATATAATCCCTCCATTAACAATTTTGAAAAAACCTGGTATATCGAACCCTATATCCCACCAATTGGTTTTGATTTTACAGATGGATTCAATTTAGGAGACTATGATGGGGACCTGAGAATGGAAATTATCTCTAGTTCATTGTGGGGAAAAATAAGAATAGTTGAGAATGTATCTGATAATAATTATGAAGTAATATTTCAGGACAGCTTGCCATTAGTGAATATGTATTACCAGGCATCGGGTGATCTGGATGGTGATGGGAAAAGGGAGTTCTTTATTGGTGCAACTATGGGTGATGGAAACTGGACAACTATGTTTGAAACTGATGGAGATAATAGTTACACACCTAAATTTATATTTCATCTTTTGTCAGGCGGCTCACTTGATGATCCTACTTATTTAACGGATGACATAGATGGGGATGGTAAGCTTGAGTTTGCAATATTGAGCGGGGGTTATCTCTATGTTTTTAAGTCTGATGGAGAAGATTCTTATTATTTATGGTTCTTGAAAAAGGGTCCAACAAGTTTTACAATAAATTTTTTTGATATGAATGGCGATAGTATAAAAGATATACTGTGGACTGCAATAAATGATGAAAGGTGGACTTCTGAAATTTTTATAGGAACTGAATTAATTAATGATGTTATTGATTATAAGTCGGAAATCCCCGATAAGATAGAATTAAAGCAGAATTACCCAAATCCCTTTAACCCGAGTACAAAAATTCAATATGCATTAAACATCAGGCAATATGTTACTTTAAAGATTTACGATTTGCTGGGAAGAGAAATTACAACACTCGTAGATGAGGAAAAAGAAGCAGGAAATTACATAATACAATGGGATGCAGATGGTTTACCATCAGGGATTTATATGTATAGGTTACAAACAGAAAAGCAGAGCATCGCACGAAAGATGCTATTAATTAAGTAAGTGTTAACATTTGAAAAGAAAGAAGAAAAACAATGAAGAATATTTGCTCAATAATTTTTGTTTTTACACTAATGCTAACAAACTTGTTCACAGTATCCATCGGACAGGCACAACAGAACCTAACAGATGAAGTTAAACAAAAGCTTGAGGAACTATCCCGCTATGGTGTAGAGTATAAATTTTTAGATGACAACACAATTGAGCTGACCAATACACTTACCGGCTTAAAACAAATAAAAACACTTAAAGAACCAGAGACCGAAGCAATATACATTTGGGCAAACCGGAAAGGCATACCTGTTCTTGAAATTGACCCGACACAAGTTGACACCAGCCAATGGAATGGATGGTATGATTACTGGTCGTGGGTACGTACAGGAAATGCTGTAAAAATTCCGACTCAAGTAAAGGATTTCGATGGGAATAGTTTCCCAGAAACTTATGGACCTTTTGGTATTGTTGGAAATTCAGAGAACCGAATTTTCGAGGTGTTTCCAGATGGGAGTTTTATTCAAAGATATAATTATTTTTCACCTGCACCAATCATAAGTACAAATATAGTAGATGTTGACAGTAATGGATTGTGGGAAATTGTATTTCAAAGATCAACCTTTAGCTACTTTTTTGAACAAGATAGCTCAGCATCGCTACCAATAACTTCCAAGTTTGTTTTTAATAAATATGATGGGCTCAGTGCATACCTCACTAAGGAAGTATTTGCAAATATGGATAACGATTCGTTGATAGATTATGTTCATCGTGGTGCTGATTCAACAATCAGCTCGGTTTATTTGTTTTATATCTCAGAGTATAATCCAACCATTCATAATTTTGAAAAGAAATGGTATTTAGAACTAAGGTATGACTTTTATGATGGATTTGATGTTGGTGATTATGACGATGATGGAAAAATGGAATCTATCCTAAGTTCAATTGGTGGAAGATTAAAAATAATTGAAAACATTGGAAATGATGATTATGGAATAATTTTTCAGGATAGCTTACCACTGGTTAATATGTATTACCAGTCGTCAGGAGACCTGGATGGTGATGGTAAGAGAGAGTTTTTTATTGGTGCCACAATGGGTGATGGTAATTGGACAACTATGTTTGAAACTGATGGTGATAACCATTACACTCCCCGCTTCATATTTCATCTACTATCGGGTGGTTCACTTGACGACCCTACTTATATTACAGATGACATTGATGAAGATGGAAAACTTGAATTTGCAATATTAAGCGGAGGTTATCTTTACGTCTTTAAATCTAATGGAGATGATTCTTATTATTTATGGTATTTGAAACAAGGTCCTGCAAGCTTCTCAATTAATTTTTATGATATGGATGGAGACAGCACTAAAGATATACTTTGGACAGTAATAAAAGATGATCAATGGACATCTAATATTTATAAAGGTTCACCAGTTGTTAGTGTTGAAGATAATGACACAGTATTGCCGAATCAAATGGAATTGTTACAGAATTTTCCGAATCCGTTTAATCCTGTTACAACTATAAAATATGACATTCAAAAAGAAGGCGAAGTAAAAATAGTTGTTTATGATATATTGGGTAGAACGGTAAAAGAACTTGTTAATGAAAAAAAACAACCTGGTAGATATGAAGTCCAATTCGATGCAAATAATTTAGCAAGCGGAGTATATTTGTACAGGCTAAGTGCTAATGAATTTATTCAAACTAAGAAAATGATTTTAATGAAGTAGTTACATTATACCTTCTTTATGGAACCCCGCAATGCGGGGTTTTTTATTAACTCAATTGGTTCAATGAATTAATTAGTGCTTTACTTTTCTCAAATCATTATATTCACATACCAAAAGATAAAAAGTTGAAGAACAGTCAATGAAAAACCTCGAAGAATATTTCGGTCAATTCAGAGAAAATATTGTAGGCTATCACAAAACCTTCACTTCACCTTATGGTGAAAAGAGAATTGTGTATGCCGACTGGATTGCAAGCGGACGATTGTATAAACCAATCGAGGAAAAAATCAGCGAAGTATTCGGACCGCTTGTCGGCAACACTCATTCCGAAGCTAGTGAGACCGGAACTTCAATGACTCACGCTTACCACGAAGCTCACGAGATAATTAAAAAACATTGTAATGCATCAAAAGATGATGTGATAATTACAACCGGTTCTGGAATGACGGGAGTAATCTGCAAATTTCAAAGATTGCTTGGTTTAAAAATTCCCGAACAGTTAAAAGATTATCTTCAGCTTCCTGAAGAGCTTCGTCCTGTAGTTTTTGTTACTCATATGGAACATCACTCAAACCACACAACCTGGCTTGAAACAATTGCAGATGTGATTGTCATTGCTCCAACGGATGAAGGTTTGGTTGATGAGAATGATCTTGAAAGATTATTAATCAAGTATAAAAATCGTCAACTCAAAATTGGTGCATTCTCTGCTTGTTCGAATGTTACAGGAATTGAACCTCCTTACTATAAGCTTGCAAAGATTGTTCACAAACACGGCGGATATTGTTTTGTTGACTTTGCGTGTTCAGCTCCTTATGTAAAAATTGATATGCATCCTTCTGACCCGGAAGAAAAACTTGATGCGATTTATTTCTCACCGCATAAATTTCTTGGTGGTCCCGGTTCCTCAGGAGTTTTGATATTTGATTCACAGCTCTATAAAAATAAAGTTCCAGATCAACCCGGAGGCGGAACTGTTGATTGGACAAATCCCTGGGGTCAGCATAAATTTGTTTCAAGCATCGAAGCTCGCGAAGACGGAGGAACTCCAGCATTTCTACAAGCAATAAAAGCAGCCCTTTGCATTAAGCTGAAAGAAGAAATGACAGTTGAAAAAATGCGGGAAAGGGAAGAAGAGCTGGTGGATATTGCTTTCAGAGAAATGAGCAAGATTCCCGGTTTACATATTCTCGCTCATCACATTAAAAAACGTCTTGGTGCAATTTCATTTTATGTGGATGATATTCATTATAATCTTCTTGTTAAACTATTAAATGATCGTTATGGAGTGCAGACAAGAGGTGGCTGTTCTTGTGCCGGGACTTACGGGCATTATCTTCTTCACGTTGACCCTCAGCGTTCAAAACGCATTACAGACAAAATTGATCAGGGAGATCTTTCAGAAAAGCCCGGGTGGGTGAGAATGTCAATTCATCCGACAATGACAAATGACGAGCTCTATCTGATTACCAACGCCATCAGAGAAATAGTTGAGAATATTGATGACTGGCAAAAAGATTACAACTATGATATTCACAAAAATGAATTCTTCCACAAATCCTCAGACGGAAAAGAAAAAGATCGGATAAAAAGCTGGTTTGACCTCTCGCAAAAAGAATCTGTTAAGATAGACTAATTGATGCTATCGCTTTAAGCGATAGTATCAATCACCAAAAATGGAGAGATTTTGTTTCCTACTGTTGCTTTTCATCTTTAAAAAATTATATTACCAATTGTAAGTAAAGTTTCTTATAAAAATTCTTGCTGACAGTAAAACATTGTCATCTAACGAAGCTTTTAAGAAAGGAGAACTGCAATGGCAATAGGTGCTTATGAAAAATGTAAAAGATACATCGAATCCCACACACAAAAACCAGAGACACCAGCCATAAAGAAGGAAGTATATCCCTGCATTACAATTTCAAGACAGACAGGTGCGGGTTCAAAACCTGTGTGTGAAAATCTTATTAAGATTATGGATGAGTATTCTGAAGCTGAAGGAGTGAAGTGGGCATATTTTGACCGAAACTTAATTGAAAAAGTTTTGGAAGACCACAACCTTCCTAAACAGATTTCAGAATTTATGCACGAAGGTAAATACAAACATCTCACGGCGGTTGTATATGAAATGCTTGGTTTGAAACCTGCGGAATGGACACTTGTCCATAAAACCACCGATACAATTCTTCAGCTTGCCAGAATGGGAAACGTGATAATTGTTGGAAGAGGTGCTAATATCATTACTTCAAAACTGAAAAATACTTTTCACGTTAGACTAATTGCATCTCTTGAAAAAAGAGTTGAGCATATAAAATCTTTAATGAATATGAGTGAGAAGGAAGCATTAAATTATATAAAGAAGGAAGACGAGAACAGGAAGCAGTATATCAAATCATATTTTCATGCAGATGTTGATGATCCCCTGCTGTATCATATGACGGTTAACACAGATTTGCTTACACATAAAGGAACGGCATATCTGATTGCTGAAGCAGTAGTATTGAAATTTTCGCATCTGTTTCTGCAGTTTGCGCATTAGGGAAAAGTTAAGAAGAAAATTCTCTGATTATTTTTTTAATCTCTTCTTCTGTAATTCCTGTTCCGTAAGTAACAGGTTTTGCAAGTTCTGATTTTTCTTTTACTAACTTTTCTTTTTCAGAATAAGTATAAACATCTTTTAATGGAGGATTACCTGCTCGCTCACGCAATCTTTCCTCAATCTCTTTTATGAACCAGTCTTTTCCGCCTTTGTATTTCTGCACTTCAAACTTATCAACAGTTTTACCTTTGTTGATCGGATTAGTTTCGAAAGCAAGCGATTTAATGTTGAGAAGATGTTTCGCACTTACGTTATCTGAAACAATTGATCCACCCCACGTTCCGGGTCCGATAGTCATTGAAGGATCGAGAGCTGTTGTGTAACCCACTGCACCAATGGATGCAACAGTGTTAACAAGAATCCTGAATGCAGGTTTCTCAAGAGCAAATTTCATTATTATCGGTTCATCATTCGAATGTATTACAAGTGTGTGTCCCATTCCTCCAAACTGCAGAAGATCAATACAGCGGTGGCATCCTTCAAGCCAGCCATCAACGACATAAAAAGATAACACAGGAGAAAGTTTTTCAATTGAGAGTGGTTCTGTTTTTCCAACCTCATTGCATTCAGCTATTAAAACTTTTGTGTTTTCAGGAACAGAAAATCCGGCATAGTTTGCAATGAATGTGGCAGGCTTTCCAACAATATCAGGATTTATTTTAAGGTTTGTCTGGATTGCTTTCGCAAGTTTTTCTTTTTCTTCTGCATTAACAAAATAACATCCTTGAGCTGAACACTCTTCAATTACTTTTTCTTTTAAAGGAAGATCAACAATCATTGATTGCTCGGATGAGCAAAGAGTTCCGTTATCGAATGTTGTCCCATAAACAATATCGGCAACTGCTTTCTGATAATTAGCAGTCCGTTCGATGAACGCAGGGACATTTCCCGGTCCGACTCCATACGCAGGTTTACCGGAACTATAAGCAGCTTTCACCATTTGAGAACTTCCGGTTGCAAGAATTATTGCAATATTCTTATCGTGCATCAAAGCATCAGTTCCTTCGATGGTTGGTTCGCTCATACATTGAATCAATCCTTTTGGTGCGCCTGCTTTTTCAGCAACATCAGACAAAATCTTTAAAGCTTCAAACGTACACTTAGCAGTTTTTGGATGGGGACTTGCAACAATTGCATTTCTGCTTTTCAGAGAAATCAATGCTTTGAACATTGCTGTGGAGGTTGGATTAGTGGATGGAATCAAAGCACCAACAACTCCCATTGGTTCAGCAATCTTTAAAACTTTTCCGTTTGCTTCCTCTGCAATAATACCAACCGTTTTTAAATTCTTTATTGATTCATAAACATTCTTCGTGCTAAACTGGTTCTTAATAATTTTATCTTCGTAAACACCGAAGCCGCTCTCACCGCAAGCCATCTTTGCTAATTTTTCTGATGCAGCGTAGCCAGCTTCTGCCATTGCTTTAACAATTTTATCAACCTGCTGTTGAGAGAAATGTTTGTATTCAAGCTGCGCCTCTTTAGCCTTTGCAGCTAAGTTGCGGGCTTCCTGAATTGAAAGAAGGTCTTTATCAAGTATCATTTTATTTCCCGTGAATGGTCAGGTCAAATATATTTATGAAAGTGGAGAGATTCAATTTCCCAGCGATAAAATATGTAAATTTAGTTATTAGTTGGTTGTTTATTGGTTTTAGTTATTTGGTTTTCGGGAGAGTAAATTTTATGCAATACAGATAACTAATCAGCTATAAGCAGTAACTAATAAACCAGAACTAACAACCCAAAACCAATAACCAATAACTGAAAATTGCTATAAAGTATTACGAAGTTTAGCCAGCCCAGTTTTACTCACAGGAAGCTGTTTGCTGTTTTTGAGAATAATTTGGTAGGATTCTTTTCCGGTTTGCTCGAGGTGCTGGATGAAGTCAACATTGATGATATATGAGCGATGTATCCTGATGAAGTTATTTTCGTTGAGGTGGTTCTCAAAGTATTTCATAGTTTTTTGTTTCAGGAATCTTCCCTGGTCACAGTTTATCATTACATAATCGTCCTGTGCTTCAATCCATTTTATTGTTTCAACCGGAATGATTGAAATCTTTGAGCCTTCTTTAATTACAACTCTTTCAAGATACTCTATCTTTTCATCTTTATAATCAATGATGTTTTTTATAACCGCATCGTGCTCAAATTTATCCTGAAGAAAATTAAAAGATTTTTTCAACGCATCATTGAATCTTTCTTCAGAAAATGGTTTCAATAAATAATCTGCAGCGTTAACTTCAAAAGCTTTTATTGCATAATGATCGAATGCAGTTGTGAAAATTATAACGGGTGGTTCTTCGAGCAGTTCCAGCATTTCAAAACCGCTTATCTTCGGCATCTGGATATCGAGGAAAATAATATCAGGTTTCAGTTCGTTAATCTTTTTTATTGCATCAAATCCGTTTGAACATTCTGCAACAATCTCAACTTCAGGATGATTTTTGAGGTAACCCTTGGTTATTTCCCGGGCTAACTTTTCATCATCGATTATGATTGTTGTTATTTTGCTTTTCTTCATTTTTTTTAATTAAATATTTAGTGAAAATTCGTGAAATTAGTGGCAAATCTTCTTTAGCCACGAATTACTCTAATTAACACGAATCAAAGAACTAATCTTTTATATTTCAATGAATCTTCACCAAAGTTAACGATAATACCAAGTTTATTTTTTGATGCACTTAAGTAGTTTAACGTTTGTTTGATGAATTCATCTATTATTCCGTTTACTGCTTTTACTTCTAATATGATTTTATCGAAAACAACAAAGTCAGCATTGTAAGAATGTTTTAGAATTATTTCTTTATAAGGAATTTTGTATTCTTTTTCGCGCTCATAAGGAATATTATTTTTCTTGAATTCATATTCAATTGCGTCTTTGTAAACAATTTCTAAAAATCCTCTGCCTAGTATTTTGTGCACTTCCATGCAGATACCGATAATCTTATAAAACTCCTCTTTGTAAATCAGTTCAGTCATTATGTATTTAATTTTAGTGAAAATTCGTGAAATTAGTGGCAAATCTTCTTTAGCCACGAATCCGCCAAAGGCGGACAGGTTTACTAATTAACACGAATATCTTCCTCAATTGGGATAAATAACGTCACTCTAAAAATACCTTTTTCTTTTTTCACTTCCATAAGATCATTACGGTGATAAATTAAATTAAGTCTGTCCGCAATATTTTTTAATCCAACACCTGCACCTTTTCGCGATTTTGAGGTTTCATCAAAATTATTTTCAAGTTGGATTTTTAAAAAACCATCATTGTAACTGCATCGCAAAGTTAAATGTACTTTATCGAGAGTTTCATACACTGCATGCTTAATAACATTTTCAAATAAAGGCTGCAAGATCATATTTGGAATTTCTGCTTTGTTACATTCATCATTTAGTTCTTCAGAATAATCAAACTTATCTTCAAAGCGTATCTTTTCAATATCGAGATAAAGACGAATATTTTTCAACTCTTCGCTCAGCTTGTTTTTTTCTCTTTCGTTTGTAGCAAGAATGTAACGCAGAAAATCTGCAAGCTTAATTATCATTTCCTTTGCTTTCTTCGGATCGATTTCTGTCAAAGCGCTCATCGAGTTCAGACTATTAAAAATAAAATGAGGATTTATCTGAAACTTAAGTGAACGTAGTTCCGCCTGTGTAACAAGGTTTTTCAATTCTGATTCTTTAAGTGATCTTTCCTGAAGCTCTGCATAGTATGAAACCAGGTAATAAAATGAAACCACAATTGCATAAAGCAGAAATCCAACAAGAAATCGCCAGAGAATAGTTTTATAGTAATAGTTTTCGTAAGTCTCGCCAAATCCAAGAATCGTAACCATCACGATATAAATAAATAAAACCCACAAGCCTGATGAGATTATCGCGCTAATCGCATGACTAAAGAATACTTTTAAGAGATGATATTGCTCAATTGAAATATACTTTGCAGGATAATGCCAGATGATTGTAAGACCGCATAATAAAATTGAAGAGACCACGCTTTCCACAACCGACGAATTCAGATCCAGCCCCAATCCAAAAAATAAAATAAGAAAACTTATTACAGCGAAAGAAAAAGAATAAAGCAGAAGAATAATAACGTTTCTGAAATTCCGAAGAATTGGATTGTCTTGCATTGCCAAACTTTATCAGAGATAAGTTTTTACTTCGCCGCCGCCAAACATCGCCAGTCCTTTAATGTGCAAAGTTCGTGATTGATCTATTACAATACTTGGATTTCTGATTGCCTTATTTGAAAAACCTCCGAGCACTGAAGTTACATTTATCACAACATTCCATTCTTTCGGAAGAATAATTGTCGTGCCGCCGAAAATGCAAAGCACATCGAGTACATTATCACCTTCAGCAAGCTGGCAGTTAATCAGATTAATTTCTGAACCACCGAATATTGCGGTAATACTTCCTCCCTGGAAATTATTTGAGGAAATTATTTTTGTGCCTCCACCAAAGATGGAAACATCATCAATTTTATCTTTATTGATTTTTAAATTGTCAGCAGAGAACTCTGAACCCGTTTCTGTTTTTCTTCTTTTAAGAATGATGTATGCACCGAGAGCAATTAAAAAGATCGGGATAATAATACTGCCATCATAATCAACCTGCGGAAAAATTCTTGGTATTAAAAATAAAGCACCGATACCTGAAAGTATTCCTCCGAGAAATTTCTTTTCAGTATTTACAAGTACAAATAATCCTATAACAAGCATAATGAATGGCCAGGAAAAGACAACTCTGGTCAATCTGAAGTCAAGAACATTCATAGAATCCAGCAGAAATAAACCACCAAGAACAATTAGTATTCCTCCAAGTAAAACCCTTTTATCTACAGCACTTTTGTTTTCGGACATTTTTTGCTCCTTTAATTAAATCTCAACCAAAACCTATGTAAAAATATGAAAGCAAAAAATAAAAAATCGGTGAGTAGTGGAAAAAGCTCGGTGAAAAGGGGAGAAATGGATGCATGGTTGCATGACTGCATGTTTTAATGTAGCGCTACATGCATCCATGCAATCATACAAAGTTCGCATCAGCCAATTATGCTATTTCTTCAATCAGATGAGCTTCTTTAACTTTTTCAAGAGCTTGTTCAAGATCTGCAATGAGGTCATTCACACTTTCGATTCCAACTGAAATTCTTACTAGACCATCTGTAATACCGCCTGCTAATCTTGCTTCCTTTCCCATTGAGTAATGAGTCATACTCGCAGGATGCTGAATCAGAGATTCAACTCCGCCAAGGCTGACAGCAAGCTGATGAAGTTTAACGGAGTTCATAAGAATTTTTCCAGCTTCAATTCCTCCTTCAACTTCAAAAGTTATCATTCCACCGTGACCTTTGTGCTGTTTCAATCCAATTTCATAATGCGGATGACTTTTTAATCCGGGATATCTTATACTTTTTACAAGCGGATGTTTTTCGAGCCATTCAGCAATTTTCTGAGCGTTCTCACAATGTCTTTGCATTCTGATTGCAAGTGTTTTTAACCCGCGATGAACAAGAAACGAATTGAAAGGATCAATTACGCCTCCAAGCTGGTTGAGTGTTTTTCTGAAATGTTTATAAGTCTCTTCATCCTTTACAACTATGATTCCACCAACAACATCTGCATGACCATTCAGGAATTTTGTTAAGCTGTGCATCACAACATCAGCACCAAGTGCAAGAGGGTTTTGGAGAGCAGGACTCATAAAAGTATTATCAACTACAACTTTAGCTCCATGCTTGTGTGCTATTTTGGAAATCTCTTCAATGTCTGAAATACAAAGAGTCGGATTGCCCGGAGTTTCAACGTAAACAACTTTCGTGTTTGTTTTGATCGCATTCTTAACATTTTCCAGAACAGCAGTGTCAACAAATGTAGTTTCAATTCCAAACTTTTTCATTATTGTGTTCAGCAAGGTAGTTGTTGGTCCATAAACGGCAGCAGAACAAACAACGTGATCGCCTGCTGATAAAAGTGCAGCAAAAATTGTTTGAACAGCAGCCATTCCGCTTCCGCAGCCGAGAGCTTTGTGTCCGCCTTCAAGTGCAGCTATAGCATTTTCCATTGCTTCGATAGTTGGATTGAGCATTCTTGTATAAATATAACCCTTCTCTTCTCCTGCAAATAATGAAGCGCCGTGCTGCGCTGATTTAAATTTAAATGTTGAAGTCTGATAAATTGGCGGAACTACTGAACCGTATTCGTATTCATCAATTCCCGAATGAACACATTTTGTTAGAAAGTCTAGTTTTGAATGATTTTTCATTTTATCTCCCTTTTCCACATAGTTAATGTAGGAAATTTATATTCATTAAAATTATGATTGTAAAGTTACTGATTTTACTAATTAATAGAAGGTCGGATTCATTTTACTAATTCGGTTTCAAACTAAATTCTTATATTTCCTCTCAATATTTTAATAATCATTCAAATAGCAATAGCTCTTGAGTAAAGAAAAAGTATTAGTGACCTCAGCCTTACCGTACGCAAACGGACCGATTCACCTCGGACATCTTAGCGGCGCATATCTTCCGGCGGATATTTATGTTCGTTATAAAAGATTAAACGGCGACGACGTTCTTTATATCTGTGGTTCTGATGAACACGGAGTTCCGATCACAATTTCTGCAGATAAAGAAAAAGTTTCTCCCCGGGTAATCATTGATAGATTTCATGAAGCGAACAAAAATGCCTTTGAAAAATTCGGGATGAGCTTTGATAATTACTCACGCACAAGTCTTCCTATTCATCACGAAACAGCAAAAGAATTTTTTCTGAACTTCTTTAATCGTGGACTTTTTGTAGAGAAGAAGTCAAATCAGTTTTATGATGAAAAAGCCAAAATGTTTTTACCTGACAGATACGTTGAAGGAACTTGTCCAAAATGCGGCAACGAACAGGCAAGAAGCGATGAGTGTGAAAATTGTGGTTCACTTTACGATCCTTCGGAATTAAAAAATCCCAAAAGTAAAGTGAGCGGTGAAACGCCTGTTCTAAGAGAAACAACTCACTACTTTTTCCCACTCGGGAAATATCAACAAGCATTGGAAAAGTACGTTGATGAAATGAACGCAAAGTATAGCTGGAAAGAAAATGTTCTTCAATACTGCCGAGGATGGTTTAAGGAAGGATTAAAAGACAGAGCAATTACAAGAGATCTTGACTGGGGAATTAAAGTTCCTGTTGACTCAGCCGCCGGAAAAGTAATCTACGTTTGGTTTGAAGCTGTGCTTGGTTACATTTCTTCAACGAAAGAGTATTCGCTGAAGAAAAATCAGCCTGAACTTTGGAAAAGATATTGGCAGGATGTCAACACAAAGTATATCGCTTTTATCGGAAAAGATAATATTGTTTTTCACACAATAATTTTCCCGGCAATTCTGATGGCGTGGAATGATGGCAATAATGAAAAATATTGTCTTCCTCAGAATGTTCCTGCTAATGAATTTCTGAATTTTGAAGGAAAGAAATTTTCTAAAAGCAGAAACTGGGGAATTGATGTAGATGAATTTCTGAAATTATTTCCTGCAGATCCATTGAGATATACACTCGCTGCTAATCTTCCCGAAAATAAAGACACAGATTTTTACTGGAAGGAGTTTCAACTTAGAAACAACAGTGAGCTTGCTGACATTCTTGGAAATTTTATTAACCGAACATTTACATTCGTTCATAAACATTTTGATGGAAAAATTCCCGCCCGAAGCAAGCTTGAAAAGATTGATGAGAATATGCTGAACGAAATCTCTGAATATCCGGAGAGGATTGCCAATCTTTTTGAAACATTTAAAATCCGCGACGGTGTTAATGAAATGATGAACCTTGCAAGAGATGGCAATAAATATTTTAATGATTCAGAACCCTGGGTTACAGTTAAATCAAATAAAGAAAAATGTGCAACAACATTAAATATTTGCTTGCAAGCCATTTTTACACTTGCTGAATTGTTTTACCCTGTAATGCCATTTTCGTCTGAAAAACTTTTTAGCATGTTGAACCTGACTCCGGTAGAATGGAAAGAAAGCGGCAAATCCTTTTTGAAAGAAGGACATCAAATAAAAAGTGCAGAAATATTATTTCCTAAAATAGAGGACCAAGTGATAGAAGAACAAATATCAAAACTCGGATCAACTGAAACTGAGAAGAAAGAGGATGAATTAATTTCATACGATGAATTTATGAAAACGAAGCTGAAGGTTGGCGAAGTTTTAAGTGCAGAGAAAGTTGCAAAAAGTAAAAAGCTTATGAAACTGAAAGTAATGCTCGATGATGGTGAAAGACAGGTAATTGCAGGAATTGCTGAACATTATAACCCGGAAGATTTGATTGGTAAAAAAGTAGTTGTGGTTGCAAATCTTCAACCGGCAAAGCTCATGGGTGAAGAATCGCGTGGTATGATTTTAGCCGTTGACAAAGAATCTGGAGGTTTGCAAGTTCTGAGTGTAGATAATTCTGTTAAAAACGGAACCCGCGTTAAGTAGAAATTTTATTTAATTAAAATAAAGGAATAAAAATGCGTCTGTTAAGTATTACCATTATTCTGTTCGCAGGAATAATGTTTGCCCAGTCATCTGTTGAGAAGTTTACTCCTCAGCTGAATGCTGTTGTAAGCAGTGTCGGAGGTAATGAGGAATTATTAGTCTGGGTTTTCTTTACTGATAAAGGAAACGAAACCCAAAATTATTTTCTGAAACCATCGACAGTTGTTAGTGAGAAATCACTGAAGCGCAGAGCAAAAGTTTTAAGTCAGGAAAATATTATTTCTGAGAATGATCTGCCTGTAAATCAAAATTATATTGATCAGATAAAATCTCTTGGATTTCAATTGAAGCAAAAAACTAAATGGTTTAATGGAGTAAGTGGATGGGCTACAAAAGCTGAACTAGCTCAATTTGCTAATCTGCCGTTTGTAAAACAGCTTGATATCGTTTACAGATTCAGGAAGGATAATTTTGAAGAAGAAATCCATAATGAGATACCTGAAGAATCAAATCAGAATTTATCAAAACCCACGGGAACGAATTCACTTAATTATGGTCAATCTCTTACACAAGTTAATATAATATCTGTTCCTCAGGTTCACGATCTTGGATATACAGGAAATGGAATTACAATCTGTATGATGGACGCTGGTTTTGATAAATGGACTACGCATCAGGTTTTCAGCACAATGAATGTTATTGCAACCTGGGATTTTGTTAATGGTGATGCTGATGTAGAAAATGGTATTGATATGGGCGAAGGTTCACATGGAACATCTACTTTATCCTTAATTGGAGGATTCTATGAAGGACAACTCATCGGTCCTGCTTTCGGTGCTGAATTTATTCTTGCAAAGACTGAGAATACCGAAAGCGAAACCCCGATTGAAGAAGATAACTGGCTCGCAGCAATGGAATGGGCTGACAGCATTGGAGTTGATTTAACTTCCACTTCATTGGGCTATATTGATTTCGATCCTCCATATCCAAGTTATACCTGGATGGATATGGATGGAAACACCTGCAGAATTACCAATAGCGCTGATTATGCAGTTAGTCTCGGAATTTTTGTGGTTAATTCCGCAGGCAACAGTGGTTATGATGTTCATAATACACTTGGTGCACCTTCTGATGGAGATAGTGTCATTGCAGTGGGTTCTGTAAACAGCAGTGGAACCAGATCTGGATTCAGCAGCGTGGGTCCGACTGTAGACGGCAGGATAAAACCGGATTTGATGGCAATGGGTTCAAATAATTATGTAGCTTGTAACGGTTCAAATAATTGTTATAGCAGCTGGGGCAGTGGAACTTCCTGGAGTTGTCCAATGGTTGCTGGTGCAGCCGCACTTTTACTTGAAGCAGATCCAAGTTTAACACCAATGCAGCTGGCTGCATTAATGAAAAGTACGGCATCGAAAAGTACTAATCCTGACAATCTTTATGGTTGGGGAATTATAAATACTTATGCAGCTCTTCAATCATTGCTAACAAATGCTGATAACACAACTAAAGTTCCTGAAGATTTCTATTTGCTTCAGAATTATCCGAATCCATTTAATCCATCAACAAAAATTCGTTTCGCCGTACCTGAAAAATCAAATGTTAAAATTTATTTATATGACATTCTTGGTAGCGAAATTTCAGTTATTTTGGATGAAGAGGTTAATCCCGGAGTTCAGGAAATTGAATTAAACGGAAGCAACCTTACAAGTGGTGTTTATCTTCTCAGGATGATTGCAAATAATTATCAGCAAACAATCAAAATTTCACTTCTCAAATAAATTTTTGGACCTGATCCGGTGAATAATCTTGCCGGGTCAGGCTCAATTTCCCTTGATTTTCAGGCGCACTATAGCTAAAATTCTGCTCTCATTTTTCAGAAATTTATAGGAGAATAGATAATATGCAATCAAATTGTATTGTAAGAACATTTCTTTTAATTCTTTTTTTTCAAATAATTGGCCTTATTAGCGTTCCGGCTCAGGTAGTTGCTGAGTTTGGAAGCTATGATATTACTCTTGATGAGTTTGAGCACGCTTATGCAAAGAATGTAGGTGGCTGGGAAAACGCAATGAAACAGGATATTTCTGATTATAAAAACTTTCTGGATCTTTACGTTAAATTCAGAATGAAATTGCGTGATGCTCAGGTCAGAGCTTATGATCAGGATGCAGACCTTATGAAGGAATTAAAGGATTACCAGAAGCAGGTTGGTGTTTCCTATATTGTCGAAAAGAGAATTAACGAACCGGGAGTAAAACAACTTTATGAAAGAAGAAAGGAAGAATTTCGTGTCAGTCATATAATGATAAGACCTGATTCTCTTGGTGAAGAAGCTGCCCGGAAAAAAGCTCAGGCAATTTTGGATAGCATTAAGAATGGACAATCTTTTGAAAATATGGCTATCATTCATTCTGATGATAAATTTTCAGCAGTTAGTGGTGGTGATATTTATTACATTACTGCCGGATTACTGCCCTATGAATTCGAAGACCCGATGTACACTCTTAAACCCGGCGAGGTTTATCCTGAAGTTGTAAAAACAAGATTTGGTTATCATCTGATAAAAGTTACTGAAAGACAACATCGCTATCCTAAAGTCCAGGCAAGTCATATTCTTATCGGTTATCATAATAAAGAAGGACAGATTGATACTTTAGCATCAAAAATGCGTGCCGATTCTGTCATGGCTAAGTTAAAAGCGGGAGAATCATTTGAACAACTCGCATTAAATTACAGTGATGATCCGGGTTCAAAGGAAAAGGGCGGAGATTTAGGTTACTTTGAACGAAGAATGATGGTTAAGGAATTTGATGAAGTTGCTTTTAGTATGAACGTCGGTGATATTGCGGGTCCTGTACAGACTAATTTTGGCTATCATATAATTAAGTTAACTGATAAAATGGATACACAACCTTATGAATCAGAATATGAAAATTTGAAAAGTATGTTCAACAAGCAGCGATATCAGCATGAGAGAGATATTTTAATTGAATCACTTAAGAAAAAATATGACTTTAATATTGATGAAACTGTATTAACTCAATTTGTAAATATGAGTGACTCTTTAAGGTTTGGAATGGTGCATCCCAAATATGATGAGTTAGCAGAAAATATTTTATATTCAGTTGCAAAGAAACCTGTTACCATCGGTACTTTTCTTGAATCAGCCAATCGTAATTCAAAAATTACCGGCAAACCGATGGACAATGAAACCGAAGTTAAAAATGCAATAAATATTCTTGCAGAGGATATGTTACTTGAAGAAGAAGCTATGAATCTTGATAAAATCGATCCTCAGTTTGCACAACTGATGGCAGATTACCGGGATGGCATTTTCATTTTCAAAATTCAGGAAGAGGAAGTCTGGAACAAAGTGAAAATTGACAGCGCAGATGTTTACAGTTATTGGAATGCGAATAAAGAAAAATATTCCTGGCCTGAAAGAATAAGCTTCAGCGAAATATATTCAACCAAAGATTCTCTGATACAGAAATATTATAATATGCTGAAAGAAGGTGCGTCATTCGATTCACTTGCTGCACTTTATACTGAGAGAGCAGCAAAGAAAAAAGATCAGGGTAAATATGATCTTCAGGCTGTAGATTACTCTGATTTCTACAAAGAAGCTAATAAAATTTCGGAGGTTGGTTCATACTCCGAACCGGTAGTTTTTTCAGGAGGATATTCAATCTTCAAACTAACCGATAGACAACCGGCAAGATTAAAAACTTTCGAGGAAGCAAGAGCCGAAGTTTCCGGTGAATATCAGGAAATGCTTAGTAAAAAACTGGAAAACGATTACGTGGCTGGTCTGGAGATGAGATATAAGCCGAAAGTTTATTATGATAAACTTGAAGACGCTTTTAAGCAGGAATAATTTAATTGAGGGAATTCTGTTCCCTCTTTTTATTCTTAGTGCTTGTGGTGAACCAGAAAAACCTGTTTCCTATATTGCAAGAGTAAATGATTCATACCTGACTGAATCAGATTTAACTGAACTAACCGATTCACTATCGGTTTCAGAAAAAAGTAAATCTTCAATAATTAAGAATTGGGTGAAGCAGGAAATCCTTTACCAGGAAGCTATTAAACAAGGACTTACTGACACGAAGGAATTCAAAAGAACAATCGAAAATACAAAAAGACAATTAGCATCAGCTATGGTTCTGGATAGATTTTCTGCATCCTCAAAACCGGTATATTCAGATAAAGATCTGGAAAATTTTTATAAAGAAACTCAAACCAGTTTCCGTCTTCCATTTAATTCTTACTACTTTAATCGGATAGACTTTTCTGATAGAGAAACTGCGGTAAAATTCCGTACGGAGTTAATATTAAATGGCTGGAATGAAGCATTAAATAAATTTGCCAAAGACACCTGCCTCGTCAATATTTCAAATGGAAGCCTGATTGCCGAGCAGGATATTTATCCCGTCAGATTGCTTCGTATTCTTGAGGGACTTTACCCACTGGAAATTAGCATTGTCATTCCGGATGAGAGAGGTTATTATTCAGTTGTGCAGCTGTTGGATAAATACTCGGCTCAGGCTATTCCGCCTTTTGAAACTGTTAAGCAGGAAGTTGAAAACAGATATAAGTCTGCATTGATTGAACTTGCACTTGAAAATTATATGAACGATCTTTATTCTAAAAATGAAGTAGAAATTAATAAGTGATGTAATATGTTGACAAGAATATTTAGTATAGTTGTTCTGATTGCAGGAAGTCTATTAGCACAATCGAACGTTATTGATAAGGTAGTAGCTGTTGTTGATAACGAAATTATTTTGCAAAGCGAGCTCGAATTCCAGGCTTCAGTATATGCTTCACAACGCTCAATGGATCCAAAATCACCCGAACTAAAAAATCAAATCCTGAATGCTATGATTGATGAAAAACTTGTTTATGCTCAGGCAGAGCTTGACTCGATTGTGGTTACAGATGCTGAAGTTGCTCAGAGAATTGAATACCAGTTAAATGTGCTGAAACAGCAATATGGTTCAGAAGCCAATATTGAAAAAATGTACGGAATGAGCCTCGAAAAAATCAAAAGAGAACTTCGTGATGATGTACGAAAAAATCTAATGGTTCAAAAGTTACGTGAAAAGAATTTTGCACCTGTTGAAGCATCACGCCGCGAAGTAGAGGAATTTTATCAGACTTATAAGGACAGTCTCGGTATGATTCCCGAAAAGCTGAGAATATATCATATCTTCAGAAATCCAAAAACAACAGACAGACTCAAAAATCAATATCGCGAATTTGCTCAGGCTGTACTTGATTCAATTAAGCAAGGTGCGAGCTTTGAGGAAATGGCAAAAAAATATTCTGAGGATCCGGGAAGCAAAGCATATGGCGGTGATCTTGGTTTCGTTAAGAAAGGTGTTTTTTATCCACAGTTCGAAGCTGCTGCTTTTGCTCTTGAGGTTGGTCAGATTTCGGATATTGTGGAGACACCGGTTGGTTATCACATTATTGAATTACTTGAAAGAAGAGGAGAATCTATTCGCACACGACACATTCTCTTTAAATTCAAGACTGACGAAGGTGCAGATCTGGAAACGATTGAATTCCTTACTGAACTCAGAGACAGCATAGTAAAAGGAGTAAATACTTTTCAGTATTACGCTAAAAAGTATAGTGAAGATAAAGAAACTGCACCATTCTCAGGTGATCTTGGTACTTTTTATATCAACCAGCTTGACAAAAATTTGCTTGACATAGTCTCTAAGATGAAACAAGGTGAAATCAGCTTTCCGAAAAGAATTGATTACGGACAGGGAACTTATGGATATCATATAGTATTTCTTCAGTCAAGAATTCCTCAGCATCCTCCGAGCCTTGAGGAAGATTATGCAGAGTTGAAAAGACTCGCAGATGAATACAAAAAGCAAAAGCAGTACGAAGAATGGGTTGCTTCTCTCAGAAATAAAATTTATTGGGAAGTAAGACTTTAAGTAAGATAAAAGATTAAAGTAAAAAGTTCGTCACAAGTTAAATTATAGTGACGAAGTCTCGTCTCGTAAATCGAAACGGAATCAAAGTTGCAAAGTAAATCACAAAGTTTTAACTGGTAATTAGAATAAATCCGGTATCCTGAATCTAGCATCCAGTATCAAAAAATTAAGGAATTAAGTTTGAAAGAAAATACAGTTGTAACAAAAGATGTTGAGCTCGTTGAAAAGCTCTCAGGAAAAGTAAAAAATATTAAATCTGAAATTGCAAAAGTAATTGTCGGTCAGGATGAAATTATTGATCAGCTTTTAATTTCACTTTTTTCAAAAGGACATTGTCTGCTTGTCGGTGTTCCCGGGCTTGCAAAAACGCTTCTGATAAAAACTGTTGCAGAAGTACTTGATTTGAAATTCAGCAGAATACAGTTTACTCCCGATTTAATGCCGAGCGATATTACCGGTACGGAAATTATTGAAGAAGACGCTGTAAG
>JACAFA010000126.1 GCA_013388525.1 Ignavibacteriaceae bacterium
AACATTCTCACTGCATTTATATCATTTGTTGCATGTGCCATTATGTTTCCGGTTGAGGTATTCTGAAAATATCTCATAGGAAGTAACTGAATGTGTTTCCAGAAATCGCCGCGGAGATCATATTCAATTTCTCTTGATACAACTATAATCGTCTGCCTTATCATAAATCTAAAAATGCCAGCGAATAAAGATGCACCAACAATCATTAATGAATATTGCAGCAGGAGAGCTGTAGTTGCATTTGCCTGAAGTGCGTCAATTGAATCTTTCATCAGCATCGGTACGTAAACTGTGCCGATGTTTGAAAGGATGATAAAAATAAAACCAAGAATTAGTTTATTCTTATAGCGGACAAAATATTTTTTCAGCGTTTAAAGGTTTTTCATTTAAGATATAATATCAGATAAGTTTGAGTAAGTTTAATACTGGATTTACTGCAATGCTGTTTTGGTCAGGTACTTTTTAATAGCATCTTTTGATGGCTCCGAAACCAAAAATTCAACTTCTTCCTCATAATTAATATCTTCAAAATAAGTAAGCTGCTCTCTTAATAACTTTTCGTTAAATCCACCTCCGAAGATTTGTTCAGCTTTAGCGGCAATTTTCTTCAGAGGAATGTTGTTCTGAAGGATATAGTATAAATCAACATAGTCTTTCCATTTAGCTCTTTCTCCCAAAGCGAAGGCTTTCATAGCAGCAAGTTCAATAAGTGAGGGTATCCTGATTATATTATCAAAATTATTCTCAGGTTGAACCGGATATTTAAACTCGAAAAACGTAATTTTTACTTTATCTATAAAAAATGTCCATTCAGATGGTGATTGATAGACTGTTTTGATTTTGAACCCGCTATTTCTAATCCGGTCTTCTAATACTTTTCTTTTTAGTTTAGATTTTGTAAATAAATCGAAATCAATTGACCTTCGATGACCCAGGTAAAGAGCAATGGCAGTCCCTCCGACCAGGAAAAATGATCTTTTAAATTTTCGTATAAGAGGTAAAAACTTTAGCTGATTTTTCGTTAAGATTTCTTTATGGAAGATGCTCATTGAAATATAACTTAAAAAAATGTCGTGTTTGTTTCCTATAATTGTTTCTGCGATGATTAAGCTGTTCAAAAAAGATATCGGCTACTTTTTGCAATCCAAGAATATCAATCAATCTTTTAAAGCCCTTCCAGTCACCATTGCTCAGGATCATTTCAACCAGAGTATTATCGCCGATTTTTTTCTTTGCATCTTCAGGAACGTACCAAAGCAGGTAAGAATAATCCTTAATCAGCTTTTCTCTTTTTTTCATAAAGTAGTTTTATAAACGTTTTATTTTAATCTATCTCGCTAAAATTAGTGTATTTTTGTAACACTTCCGGAACTAAAACCGTTCCATTGGATGTTTGATAAATCTCCAACAGAGAAACCATCAATCTGCTTGTTGCTAAACCCGAACCATTTAAAGTATGAACAAACTCGGGTTTTTTCCCTGTTTCCCGTTTGAATCTTATACTTGCTCTTCTTGCCTGAAAATCTTCAAAGTTACTGCAGGAAGAAGCTTCAAGCCATCGCTGTTCTGCAGGTGACCAGGTTTCAATATCATAGCACTTCGCTGCTGAAAAACTTAAATCACCAGTGCATAACATCAGAATACGATAAGGAATTTTTAATGCTTTCAGAATATCTTCAGCATCATTTACAAGTTTTTCTAATTCATCGTATGAAGTTTCCGGTTTTACAATTTTTACCATCTCAACTTTATTGAATTGATGAACCCGCAGAAATCCTTTTGATTCTTTGCCATAAGAACCTGCTTCTCTTCTGAAACAAGCTGAGTAACCAACATATCTTATTGGCAAATCTTTTTCAGCAAGCATTTCATCACGATGAAGATTCGTAATGGGAACTTCCGCTGTCGGAACAGGATACAATCCATCTTTTTCAATTGCGTACATATCATCTTCCATTTTTGGAAGCTGACCGGTTCCAAGCATTGATTCTCTGTTAACAAGAAATGGTGGAAATACTTCTTTATAGTTATGATGAGTTAAATGATAATCCAGCATAAAATTGATGAGCGCTCTTTCAAGCGTTGCACCTTTGCCGACGTAAACAGGAAAACCAGAACCTGAAATTTTAGCTCCTCTTTCAAAATCAAGTATGTTCAATTTCTTTCCCAGTTCAATATGATCAAGTGTTTTTTCTTTTTTATCGTATGAAAATTCTTCAGGAGTCCATTTTCTTACTTCAACATTTTGTTCTGCTGTTTTACCAATTGGAACGGATGAATGTGGTAAGTTAGGAATAAACATCAAAATATTATTCAGTTCTTGCTCAACTTCTTTAAGCTGATTGTCGAGTTCAGAAATTTTATCAGAGACCATTTTCATCTCAGCGAAGATTTGAGTTGTATCTTCACCTGCTTTTTTCATCTGCGGAATTTTTGATGATACCTGGTTCTTCTTTGCTTTCAACTCTTCAACTTCAGAAATTATTTTTCTCCGCTTCTCATCGTAAGCAAGTATTTCATCAACTCGGTCTTTTTCGTTTTTGTGTTGAATCCCTTGCCTGACTAACTCGGGATTATCTCTTATCAATTTTATATCAATCATTTACAATCTGTCTTTCATTAATTTTCAAAAATGGAACGCTGATGCCGCTGACCTGCCATCTCGTCAGGCAGGTGTAACTGATTTGCGGAGATCTGCTCAATCAGCGTTATCTGCGTGCTATTATTTATTTAACCACGATATTATAAATTTTATTCTTTACGTAAATCTCTTTAACTATTATCTTATCTGCTGTGTGCTTTGTCACTCTCTCTTCGCTGAATACTAATTCCTTCACAGCTTCCTGTTCGCTGTTCATCGGAACATCAATAGTTGCTCTCAGTTTTCCGTTAACCTGAACAGCGATGCTGACAGTATCTTCAATAAGTGCTGACTTATCAACTTCGTACCAGAATGGTTTTTCAAAAATTGATGAAGTATTTCCAAGCAGGTTCCAGCATTCCTCACCAAGATGAGGGGCAAGCGGAGAAATCATAATAGCAAGTCTCTGCAAAGCATAAAGCTGAATTTCTTTTGAGCAAGC
>JACAFA010000008.1 GCA_013388525.1 Ignavibacteriaceae bacterium
GAAGCAGGTGCAGTTAAAGGTGAATACACTAAGAATTTTGCAAGTCCATATCAGCGTCTTTACGAAAGTCTTCTAAACACAGCGTTTGATGTTCATACATATAAACATACTACAATGGGGTTTTTTAATGATATAGTTGATATGCCTAATCAGTATGAATACTCGAAGCTCTTTTTTAATCGATATTACAGACCTGAATATTCTACAATTGTCGTTGTTGGAGATGTAACAGCCGAAAAAGTGAATGAACTTGCAGAAAAATATTTTGGTGAATGGAAGACAGGAAACTACACTGTTGAAATTCCATCAGAGCCTGAACAAAAAGATAAGCGAAAAGTTCATCTTCAGGATGGCTCGATTCCTCCTTTTATGAGTCTTAATTACAAAGGTCCTGCATTCAGCGATTCGAATATTGATATGGCTGCACTTGATGTTCTTTCTACGATTCTCTTTTCGCAAAATTCAGATCTTTATAAAAAATTAGTTGTTGAAGAACAGAAGTTAAGATTTCTTAGCGGTGGTGCAATGAATACAAGAGATCCCTATCTAATAAATATTCAGGCTTCATTTATCAGTAAAGATGATTTTCAATATGTCAGGGATGAAATTACCAAAGCAATTGAGTATATCAAAGTAAATGGTGTAAGTCAAAAAATTCTTGAAGAGACAAAGTCGAACTTAAAATACAGCTTTGCAATGAGTATTGATAATCCTGATGCAATAGCAAATTCTCTCTGCCAGTTTATTTATCTTACAGGAAATCCGGAGTCATTGAATAATTTTTATTCATTATATGATAAAGTAACCAATGAAGATTTAATAATGGTGGCTAATAAATATTTTACCGATACCAGACTTACAATTGCAACTATCTCAGAAGATGAGAATGGAGGAGTTGAATAATGAAGACAATAATAATTTCAATTTTGCTAATCGGAGCTTTAATGGCACAAGAAGTTGTCGAGTTAAAACAACCAAACTCATCAAAGATTATTGTTAAGTTTATGTTTAAAAATGGTTCTATGTGTGATCCACAGGGTAAAGAAGGTTTAACCTATACAACTGCTCAGCTTATAAATCAGGGTGGCACAGGTGAATTAAGTTTCAGCGATATTCAGGACAAAATTTATCCGATGGCTGCAAGCTATTTTTCACTGGTTGATAAAGAAGTTACTACGTTCACTTTTCAATTTCACAAAGACTGGATGGAAGAATTTTATCCGATAATGATTGGCTTGATTACCAATCCTTCCATGAGTCAGACAGATTTTGAGAGAGTGAAGAAAAATCAGCAGGCTTATGTTGATCAGGTGATACGCGCTTCATCAGATGAAGAATACTGCAAAAAAGCACTTGAAGATTTTCTATTCAGAGGAACAAATTATCAACATATGATTGAAGGAAAATCAGTTTCGGTTCAATCAATCACGTTGGATGATGTTAAAAATCATTACAAAAATTTCTTTACTAGAAATAATGTTATGATTGGTATTGCCGGTAATTATTCAGAATCATTTCTGGACAAAATTAAAAGAGATATTACTAAACTGCCAGATACAAATCCGGCTCTACCTTCTGCTCCTGTTCTTCAAATGCCAGATGGAATTGATGTTGAAATAATTTCCAAGGAAGGCGCATTTGGCTCTGCTATCTTCACAGGATATCCGTTAAATATTACAAGAGCTGATGATGAGTTTGCTGCACTGATGGTTGCAAATTCTTATTTAGGTGAGCACAGAAAATCTTACTCCAAACTCTATCAGGTAATCAGAGAAGAGCGCTCAATGAATTATGGTGATTATTCATACATCGAATGGTACCATAATGGCGGTAGTTATATGCTTCCTCCATCAGGAGTGCCGAGACAATCAAATTATTTCGCTATCTGGATTCGACCGGTTCAAATTGCCAAACAGTTAAAGATGCAGTACGAAGAATTGAAAGATGTAAAAGTTGGTCACGCCCACTTTGCTTTAAGAATGGCTTTGAGAGAAATGGATAAGATGATTAAAAATGGCTTATCACAGGAAGATTTTGAAGCAACACGCGCATTCCTGAAAAGTTATATCAGATTATACATTAAAAATCCTGATCAACAGCTTGGTTATTTGATGGATTCTAAAATGTACGGCAGAGAAAATTACATCGAGGAACTCGGTGAATTACTTTCAAAACTTACACTTGAAGATGTGAACAATGCGATTAAAAAATGTTTTCAAATTGATAATATGAAAATCACGATAGTAACAGATGTTAGCGAAGCAGAACCTCTGGCAGAAAGCCTGAGAAATAATTTACCTTCACCGATGAGTTATTCAGATATCGTTAAAGCTGGCTTATCAGAGGAGATATTGAGCGAAGATGCAGCAACGGAAAACTTTCTGCTCAATGTTAAAAGAGTAACTATAGTAGATTCGAAGGATACGTTTAAGTAGGACTATTTAACTATATAAGAATATTTTTCTCGTTGTCATTACTGCGGAAGCAGAAATCCATTTTACTACGATGATCTGGATTCCCGCTCGTCTCGGAGACGAAGTCTCTGGATTTTCACAGTAATGACATTTTTATTTTATTCTGGTATTCTATAATCCAGCCACTCTTCCAAAGTGTTTAGGATGAAGTTTCGATCTTTTTCATTGAAACTTTTTATTCTTGTTCTATGATTCCCACCTTTTTTAACCATTTTTATTGCATTGGTTTCACCTGTCAATTCAACTGCAGTTGCAGACCATGCATCTATTTCGCCATAAATAAAAATCATATTATTTCCGTACTTCTGAATCCAGGTATTAATATTTTGCATTATACAGCAGTCAAATTCAGGGTTTAAGTCCTTGGGAAGAAAAATTCTGCTGGTTGGTTCAGTTACTTCTGTAAGTAAATCTTTAAATTCAGAAATATCATAACCATAATATCCCATCTGAGAATATGCCTGATAAACAAACGGAAGATTATTTTTAATTTCCTCATCAGAGAAGTAATCGAATGATGACCCCTTTTTTAAATGCTCAAACAAAACCTCATTGGAAGAAGTTGTATCAGGAATTTGATCACAATTAGCGTATTGCCACTGCCAGAAAGCGAATCCATATTCGAGGACAACGAATTCGAAAATGAATCTGTGATTACCAATTGAGTAATTATATCCTGAATTTCTTGTATCTTCAATAAACATCGGTAATAACTCAGCTTTTCTTTTCAATACTTCTCTCTGGAACTGAATCATTTTCATTCTGCATTCTTCTGTTCCCACATTATCAAGAAAATGGTAAATGCGTGGATCTTCAGGTGCAAGATTCAATGGAGCGACATAGCACACTGAAGCATCAGCATCATCTGGGAAATAATATTTATGGATATAAGTAGTTTGTCCGCCTTTACTTATTCCTGTAGTTATCCATTTATCTTCATAAATGTTTTTCATTGTTTCAATTATCCGATGATGATCATTTGCTGCTTGTTCAATTGTCAAATATTTCCAATCAATAGAATCAGGAACAGATTCTCCAAAGTAACGATGTTCAAC
>JACAFA010000129.1 GCA_013388525.1 Ignavibacteriaceae bacterium
AAAACGAATTCCAGCGTAGTTTCAAGAACTGCTTTAGTTGAATAAACTCTTTCTTTATATGGTTTGAGCATATGAGTTTCAACAAGAAGCATTGGTCTGTTCTGAAGCGCAAAATAGCCAGAAGAAAATCTTGGTGACGATGGCCAGTAGATCAAACCTTCATCCGGACCTTTATCCCAATTTTTCAAATAGACATATGGAAAAATGAGAAAGCCTTTTTCTTCGACTTCCTTTTCCAAATAAGGTGCAAATTCATTACCCAACCAGTCTCCCGTCAACTTATAAATATTTTTTGACCATTCAACAGAATAAGTAACTGTGTATTGATAATCAGCTCCATTAGTTGTGTGAGTATCTATTACAAAATCTGGAATATAGCGATTAACTAATTTCAGCATTGCCTGCATCTCAGGTGCGTCAGCTTTCATCCAATCGCGGTTGAGATTTAAGTTTTGTGCTGTAGTTCTCCACCCCATCTCTTCGGGACCGTTCTGGTTGATTCTGTTGTATTTACTCTTCCTTTCGTGTCCATCAACACTGAATATCGGAACAACAATAATATTGATGCTGTCGAGTAAATATTCCTTTTGTTTTGTAATCAGAATTTCTCTCAGCAAAATCATTGAAGCATCTTTGCCTTCAATTTCGCCCGAATGAATTCCATTTATTATAAGAATGGTTGGTTTGAATAATTCTCTTACTCCCAACTGAGCCGACATTTCTCTATCTGTTTTACTTTCATTTGTAAGAAGAAGATATTTTAATTCCCTTCGTTGCGGAGAAATACCGAACGTTAATAATTCAGCAAACTCAGAATTATCAGTAAGGTTTTGAAAGTAGTTCATTGTCTGCTCATAAGAAGCAGTTGATACAAATCCTGATTTTTCAAATACAGTTTTCCAATCATTAGCTTCCTCCTGAGCCAGAATCAAATTAACCGATAAGAGGATGAGTATCGTAGATAATAGTTTCAACATAGCAGTATTCTTACAAATTAATTAAAGTATAATTTTGTTAATTGAAAAATAAAAAAATCATTTGAGTTTAGGACGTCAGAATGCTGAGTGAAAAAATGTTTAAGAAAATTGCAAGTAAAATTGATTTTACAGTCGGTAATAAAAACCTGGTCGTAAGAAAGTGCCTGAATTATTTAAATGTTAAATCTGGGAAAATGCTGTGGGTTCACCGTTTATCACTTTGAATTTCAATTCTTCATTACTTAAATTTTCACTGGGTGAAATGGTATTATGTTTGAGTGCATTAGTAAAAGTATTTTTTGATCATCTCAAATTAATTAGCTTTGAACAACAAAAAACCAACGTGAGGTTCTAGTGGAAATACCCCAACTCGATCGCAGCAGTTACCTTAAAGGTTTATTAATAACAGCAAGAAAAGATAATCAGTTAAGTGAAGCAGAAATTTCCATTATTAAAAAAATTGCTGCAAGGCTTGGCTTTTCTTCAGATTTTTTTGAAGAAACGATTTCAAACCTTCTCCACAATAAGTATATAACTGAAGAACCAATTAAATTTTCCAGACAGGACATCGCTAAATCATTTATCGAAGATGGTTTGAAACTGGCGCTTTCCGATGATTCAATTACTGCAGAAGAAACTGCTTGGCTTTTAGAAACATCGAAGATAAACGGCATTGATGAACAATGGGTTGATAAAAAAATGAAAGAGATTCAGAGCAAACCTCATCTGATTGGTAAAATGGATTTTGCTTTGTTTTCTTTGATATAAAATCCCCAATAAAAATTCTTTTTCCCTCTTACAGCAATATTTTATTGTTGTTTACTCTCCTAATATCTAAGTTTAAATAGTTCAAAAAATTCTTTTTGTAGATAGCTAAAAATCGCCTGCTCACAATCATTTCCTGAAAGGTATTGTCATGAAAAAAATGAAAGCCCTTGTAAAAAAATATGCAAAACCCGGAATCTGGATGGATGAAGTTCCTGTTCCTGAATACGGACCAAATGATGTTCTAATAAAAATCCATAAAACTTCCATCTGCGGAACTGATATACACATTTACAACTGGGATGAGTGGGCGCAAAAAACCATTCCTGTTCCGATGCACGTTGGACACGAGTATGTAGGTACTGTCGAAGCATTTGGCAGCAATGTTCACGATATAAAAGTTGGTGAACTCGTCAGCGGTGAAGGTCATATCGTTTGCGGGACATGCAGAAACTGCCGTGAAGGAAGAGGTCATCTCTGTCCAAACACAAAAGGAGTTGGAGTAAATCGTCCCGGATGTTTCGCTGAGTATCTTGTAATTCCTGTTTCAAACATCTGGCATTGCGATCCTAAAATTCCAAAAGAAATTTTTTCAATATTTGATCCTCTTGGAAATGCTGTTCATACTGCATTATCATTTAATGTACTCGGTGAAGACGTACTTATCACTGGTGCCGGACCAATTGGAATTATGGCTGCTGCGATTGTAAAACATTCAGGGGCAAGAAATGTTGTTATTACAGATATGAATGCTTATCGATTAGAACTCGCAAGAAAAATGGGAGTAACAAGAGCAGTCGACATCACAAAAGAAAAACTTCCTGACGTAATGAAAGAACTCGGGATGGTTGGTGGTTTTGATGTTGGTTTGGAGATGAGTGGAAGCATTCATGCTTTCAATGATATGATTGATGTAATGTATCACGGCGGTAAAATGGCGTTGCTCGGTATCCTTCCTCAACAAGCCAGTATTAACTGGACAAAAGTTATTTTCAACGGACTCACTATTCGCGGTATTTACGGAAGAATGATGTTTGAAACCTGGTTCAAGATGCAGGCAATGGTTCAAAGCGGATTGCCGATTAGTCCAATCATTACTCATCGTTTTAAGATTGATGATTATCTTGAAGGATTTGAAATAATGAAGTCGGGTAATTCGGGTAAGGTGATTTTAGACTGGGAGTAACTCCCTGATTCTGGATACTTGATGCTGGATGCTGGATAAGAAATAAACAGAGGATCGAAAAATGAGTTATAAAAATTTAGAAATATGGCAACTTGCCAGAGAATTAGTAATTGAAATCCATAAAATGACTTTGAATCTTCCGAAATTTGAGATGTATGAAGAAGGCAGCCAAATCA
>JACAFA010000304.1 GCA_013388525.1 Ignavibacteriaceae bacterium
ATGAAAGATTTACATAATCACGGCTGCGAGATAATGACAATCGGACAATATCTTCAGCCAACGAAAGTACATCTGCCTGTTGATCGTTTTGTTACACCGGAAGAATTCAGAATGTACAAAGAAGAAGGTTTGAAGATGGGATTCAAAGTTGTTGAGTCCTCGCCATTGGTACGTAGCTCCTACCACGCAGACCAGCACGCAAGAGAAATTTTCTAACAATTAAACAGTGCGTAGTCTCAGACTTTACGTCTGCGATAATATAAAGTTGATTTCTCGGACATAAAGTCCGAGACTACATTTTCAAAAGCATTCAATAGATATTTTCTAGATACAAATAACAACACAACAAAAAACTAAGGAGGATCTATGGTTGATAAAAAAGTGATTGCTGTACTCGGTGCAACAGGTGCACAGGGTGGTGGTTTGGTTCGTGCAATTATGTCTGATAAATCCGGCGAATTCACTGCCAGAGCATTAACGCGAAATGCAAATTCAGACAAAGCAAAAGCACTCGCACAACTAGGTGCAGAAGTAGTTGCAGTAGATATTGATAATTATGAAAGTTTGAAAAAAGCTTTCACTGGAGCTTACGGAGTATTTGCTGTAACATTTTTCTGGGAACATTTTTCTGCTGAGAAAGAAATTGAAGAAGCAAAAATGATTGCCAAAGCTGCGAAGGAAACAAACGTAAAACATGTAATCTGGTCAACACTTGAAGATACACGTAATTGGATTCCATTGAGTGATAACAGGATGCCAACTCTTCAGGATAAGTATAAAGTACCTCATTTCGACGGTAAAGGAGAATCTGAAAAATATTTTACTGAACATAAACTCCCCGTGACTTTTCTTTTAACTTCAGCTTACTGGGAGAATATAATTTATTTTGGTTGGGGTCCAACTAGAGGTCAGGATGGTAAGTTAGCACTTAATTTTCCAATGGGAGATAAAAAACTTCCTGCCATTGGTGTTGAAGACATTGGTAAATCTGCTTATGCAATTTTTAAAAGAGGGAATGAATTTATCGGAAAGAAAATTGGAATTGCGGGCGAGCATCTTACAGGAAAACAGATGGCCGAAGCACTCACCAAAGCAATTGGTGAAGAAGTAAAATACAATGCTGTTCCTTTTGATGTTTACCGTGGATTAGGTTTCCCGGGTGCTGATGATATCGGGAATATGTTCCAGTTCAAGCATGATTTTGAAGAATATTTCTGTGGTGCAAGAGATTTAAAGTTCTCCAAATCGCTTAATCCTGAGTTAAAAAGTTTTGATGAATGGTTGAAAGAAAATGCAAGCAAAATTCCTTTGAAGTAGATTCACTCTCTTAATAAATTACTTAATAGCCGGGATTAAAATCCTGGCTTTTTTATGTAAATTTCACCAACAAAATTTAAAGATATTATGAAAAAATTCCTTTTTACTTTAATCTTTATTCTTTCATCTTTCACATTCAGCCAATCGCAATTTCAGCAATTTATTGATCACGTAAATTCTCTTGGTGATCCGTTAGCAAAGCAAGCCGCTGTTGACAGCTTTATGACTTATGCAAGAACCATAGGAATTCCATTCATTGAAGATTCAACTGCAAATTTTATTTATTTAGGAAACCCGAATTCTGTAACTGTTCCCGGTGACTTTAATGGATGGAATATAAATACCTGGCCAATGACAAAACTAAGTCAAACAAATTTCTGGTACCGATCAGAAAAATTTGAACTCGATGCACGTCTTGATTATAAATTCGTTTTGAATGGAAGTACGTGGATTCTTGACCCTGAAAATCCAAATACGTGTCAGGGAGGATTTGGTCCGAACTCTGAACTCTCGATGCCGCTTTATGTTCAGCCGTGGGAAATTAATTACAATCCGAATATTGCTCACGGTACTTTAATCACAAAAACTATTTTCAG
>JACAFA010000321.1 GCA_013388525.1 Ignavibacteriaceae bacterium
GCTATATTCATTTCAGAAACTTCTGTTGGATTGTTTACTATATGGCTTTTCACAAGAGGAAAATGGAAAACAGTACAAGTTTGATAATTCTGAAATGACTGGTTAATTACATATTTTATAAAAAAGGGAAAATGATGAAAAAATGATCGCAGTAATTTTTGTGGACAGAAGATAAATTATTTCTGAAATTGTGGAGTAAAACCTATCGAATTGATTGTTAGTATATTAAAATCTAATTATTTAAAAACTAAAAGGAGTTGAGTTATGAACATTGGAATTCTCGGAACCGGAATGGTTTCACAAGCTATATCACCAAAATTAATTGAGCTTGGTCATAATGTAATGATCGGAACCAGAAATGTTGAGGCAACTTTGTCCAACACTTCTCCAAATCAATATGGAATGCCGCCATTCAGCGAATGGTATAAAAACCAAAAAAATGTTGCTCTTGGAACCTTTGCTGATACCGCCTCTTTTGGGGAAATGTTGATGAATTGCACTTCAGGGGGTGCTTCGCTTGATGTGCTTAAGTTGTGCGGTGCACAAAATCTGAACGGGAAAATATTGATAGACATTTCTAATCCGCTTGATTTCTCAAAGGGTTTTCCACCAAGCCTGTCAGTATGCAATACCGACTCACTTGGTGAACAGATACAAAGAACATTTCCCGCATTGAAAGTAGTAAAAGCATTAAATACTCTGAATGCTTCTGTGATGATTAATCCATCACTCCTTCCGGGTGACCACAATTTATTTATCTGTGGAAATGATGAGGCGGCTAAATCAACCGTTGTAAATCTACTGAAAGAACTTGGATGGAAGGAAAAAAATATTCTGGATATGGGAGATATCACTAATGCACGTGCAACAGAGATGCTTCTTCCAATCTGGGTAAGACTTTACGGAAAGCTGCAAACACCGCTTTTTAATTTTAATATTGTCAAAGCTCAATAAAATTTTTAAAGCCTAATTTGGAGGCGAAGACCCTTCGCCTCCCGAATAAATAGATAAAGAAGTAATTGCTTAGCGTTTAAGTACTTTAAACGCAATATTTCTTCCCAGCTTTTGCATTATGGCAAGATTTATCCAGCTTAACGCAAATTGCTCGAGCAGTTCAACTTTGTCATCACCGCCGAAGTCGTAACATTCTGCAAATCCTGCATCAAGCGATAATTTCTTTGCAATCTCGTTTGCCTTCGCACTTGAACCTGCAGCAAACATATCAATCGCAATATCACCATACTTTGGATTTTCCATATTTTCAAATCCTGTTGAGTTGAAACATTTTACCACATCTTCACATCCGGTTTCTTTTTTAATTCCTTCAAATGCTGTTTTATACGGCTCAGGTTTTTTGAATACAGCGTTTGTTGCATCAATGACAATTTTATTTTTTAGTAAAGGATTTTGTTTTGCGATTGCAACCGCAGCTTCCGGCGGAGTTGAGAACAACACCACTTCGCTGTTTTTGATTGCTTCTTCAATTGTATGAGATGAAATGTTTGAAGAAAATTTTTCAAGTGTCTTTGCATCACCTGAATTTAAATCTCTTACTCCAAGTAAAATAGTATGACCTGCTTTTGCCCATTGTTTTGCCAAAGCACCGCCGACATTTCCAGCACCGATAATTGCTATTTTCATTTTTATTCCTTTCTTTTTATTCCGAAGTAAACATAATAAACAGGAACTGCCACATAAATTATGTAAGCAATAATAATACTTACAAACGAGCTGAGAGCTCCCGCTAAATAAAGCGCCGGACCAAGCAATGTTTTTCTTGCCAATTTACTTTGATGATTAACATCAGATTCTTTTTTAAGTAGTCCCGGCTTTTTAACAATATATGCTCTCAAAAAATAGAATGCTATTCCAACCATCATTAAACAAAGTCCAAAGAAAAATGTTTACATTGGCTGAGTGAAATAATCTCCCATAAATGCTGTTGGAAAAGGCACGAATGACATAAAGAACAAAAGCACACCGTTCAACCATAGAATGTTGTTGTCTGTCTTCTCAA
>JACAFA010000311.1 GCA_013388525.1 Ignavibacteriaceae bacterium
CACCTTTAGTTCCACCATTCCCGAAATCAATTTGGGAAATTATTTTGTTAAATGCTTCATCGATATCTTCTTTAACAAAAGAATTATTCCCATCACCTAAACCAGGCACTTTGATAGACTTGATTGCATTTGTCAGCTTCTCAGCTTCATTATCAAATGTTTCGGGTTCTTTCTGATAAAGATCTTTGAAGTAAAGAAGAATTTTTGTCCAATCATTTTTCCGAAAATAAGTTCCTGCAAAAACCGGTCTTCCATCCGGAAGAGCAATCACGTTCAAAGGCCAGCCGCCTCTGCCGGTTATAAGATAAGCTGCATCCATATAAATCTGGTCAACATCCGGTCTTTCTTCTCTGTCAACTTTAACAGATACAAAGAAATCATTCATCACTTGCGCGACTGAAGCATCCTCGAATGATTCATGTTCCATCACGTGGCACCAATGACATGCTGCGTAGCCAATACTGATTATTATAAGTTTGTTTTCCGCTTTAGCTTTATCAAGTGCTTCTTTTCCCCACGGATACCAGTCAACAGGATTGTTTGCGTGTTGAAGTAAATAGGGACTCGATTCGTTTGCTAATCTGTTTCTGAAATTCATACTCGACTTCTTATTTATAAAAACAGGTCTTAGCAGAAATGATAATTCCACCGAGATCTGTAGATTACTCAAGTTGACCACCCGAATATTTTACAAGTGAAAAACCGTTGTCCAAAGGACTCCAATGGAGAAACGGTTTACAACAACAAGCGGTCAACCTGAGTAAATTATTTAATTGATTATTAATATTTTACACTGCATCCGTATGGAGTAGAACTTTGGACGCTAACTTCTTTTCCAGTTAATAATTCATTCAATGCTGAGGAAACATAATTTTTTGCATCCTTAATATCGTCAACATCCGTAGTTGGTTTATCGTCAATTCCGCCAGCATAAACAAGTTTTCCACTCTTGTCAATAATATACATATGCGGAGTTGTTTTAGCTCCATACATCTTTCCAACTTTACCATCTTCATCTATCAGATATGCTGTGAATTTGGCGCCGTGATTTTTTGAACGCTTGTTAATTTCTTCAACAGTAAAATTTCCCTGCTTGTCTTTGTTGGAAGAACAGATCGCCAGCCAGATTACACCTTGTTGAGTGTATTTCTCCTGAAGACTCTGCATATTTTTCGAATCGTAATGTTTTTTCACGAATGGGCAGTCATAGTTTATCCACTCAAGCACTACAATTTTGTCAGCAAAATCGCTGAGTGAATGTTCACTTCCGTTTGAATCTGTCAGCTTAAAATCCGGTGCTGATTCATTCAGTTTTGCCTGCTGAGCAAACACCAGACTGCTGAGGAAGATTATAAATAAGATTACAAATTTTCTGTTCATAATAGAACCTCCTGTAATTAGTTATTAGTGTTTAATTGTTTTTTAATTTCATAAACTTTTTTTGATTGAGCTGGATCGTCCAATTGAAAAACTAAAATTCCTAATAGTTCTCTCATCTCTTCAGTTTTGAAATGATCATATTCCAATTTTAGTTCAATGCTAGTATCTTTTACTTTATAGTTTTGCTCATCTGTGTTCTTAAAAATTCCATTTTCGTAAGGCAGAAAGTAAAGCGAATTAATTTTAGTAAGATCGGGATTTATGGATTGAATTATTAAAGTAATAAAGCCTTCATCTGGTTTAATTGATAACTCAAAATCATTTTTGACTTCGGGTAAGTTTTTTCTTGCTTCAACAAAAAGTGTTGAGACATCATTATCTGCCGGGAAATTATTCTTCAAAATAATCTCTTTTGAAACTGTTGTGTTAAAAGGAATACAGACATCTTTACAAATCAATGATTTTAATTTGACAATAACTAAAACTGAATTTGATTTGTAATTTTCAGGTATGATTAGTTCAGTTAGAAGCAGCACCTGCTTATCATAACCGAAACTTGCGAGTCCATCATACTCAAAAACTTTTGGAACCGGCCATTGAATTTCCGAAACTGTGATTCCTTCGGGTAAACCAAATTCTATTGATGTTGGAATTCCGGTGTCACCGGAATTTCGCCAGTAAAGATGCCAGCCTTCTTCAAGTTCTACTAAAA
>JACAFA010000112.1 GCA_013388525.1 Ignavibacteriaceae bacterium
CCCCAGTTAAATCCCCAATAGTTTCTTGCGCCGCCATAACCAAAATTGAAAATGCTTGAGCCTTCTATAAAGAATGGTCTTTTCTCTTCAAAAAATGTTTCAACATCACTAAGATTTATGACAGCAGGATCAATTTCAACCTGACCGAAGTCAGGATTTATAGTAGCATTAAGATTTAAGTTTGAACCGATACCCATTTTAAAATCAGCACCGGAACTGGGGATATAACTTTTGCCATTCTTAAACGGATCACCTTCTTCAAACTGAAGGTATTCTGCTCTTGCAGTGATGTATGGTAAAACTTCAAGCTGACCGCCGCCATCAATTTTTTCAAAACCTGTGAGACTTGCGAAGTGAGATACAAAGCCGCTTTCATTTTTCGGAATAAATACCAGAAATGCTTCTTCATTTTTTCTTGCGACAACCCGCCGAAAATTTATTCCCCAAACCATGCTGTCCGATTGATTAAACCGCATTTGAGAGAAAGGAATTTTCATTTCTGCTGTCCAGCCTTTGTTATTTCTATGAACTTTTCCTTCCCACACACCATCCCAGGAATTATCGTCCCAGGAATCATTATATAATATTCCATCCATCTGAGTGCCGGCAGCATTCAAACCAAAATAATAACCGCTTCGCTTGTCGTTGTAAGGGTCAAGACAGAGGACAATATTATCAGCATCAACTTCTTCATCGCGTCTTGTTAATCTTGTCATAATTAAATCGGGAGAAGAATCATACATTCTTGCACCCAGATATAGATATTTTTCATCATAAGCTAATTTGATTAAGGTTCTCTCACTTGCAGGTGCACCTTCCTGAGGTTCTCTTTGAATAAAATTTTCGAATGTATTTCCACTTTGCCATATCGATTCGTTCAACTCACCATCAACTTCAATTGGTGGGTTTAATTTTTTTGCAATAAGTATTACATCATTATTTTTAATCTGAAGAGTATCACTTGAAGGAAATAAATTTGAGACCGTGATAAAGAGTAATATTAAAATTAAAATTTTGCTCATTATTCAGATGTTATTAAGATGCAACTATCCTGTATCTGTTTCGATTTTCAACTGCAAAATTCAGCTATAAAAATTAAAAGCCATAAAACATTTAAATGAATGGTATTATCTGATGATATTGTGCTATTTTAATTTTATAATTAACAGAGAAAGAACAGAGTAGTTATAGTTAAAAATGAGCTACAAGAAAATGAACTCAATGCTTAGCTTTAATGGCAATGTAAGATGAGTATCGCTTTCGTTGCACTTTGTTCTTTGCATAATTAATGAATTAGACGGTGGTGGTTGAGAAAAGGTTGTGAGACTTTTAAAATAAAATCAGGTTTTATGAACCATCAAATCAAAAACCGAATTGAGTTGATATGTGGATACAATATTTCCGCTTCCATTCGGAAAGTATTTCACTCCTGTGCTGACTAACGCTGTATCTATCCCGAATTTATTTCCCATTGCGATATCTGTCTCCAGCCTGTCACCAATGAGTAGTGTTTTTTCGGGAATAAATTGAAGTCGGCTTTTAATTTCATTAAACATAAACTCGGATGGTTTTCCGAAATGAAGTTCGAGTTTTCTGTGAGTTCTCTTTTCAAGTGCAGAGATTGTTGAGCCTGCATCAATTACTTCTCCATTATCAACCGGACAGGTATCATCAATATTTGCTGCAAAAAACCTGGCTCCTTTTTCAAGTGCACGTGCAGCAATTTCAAGCTTCTGATAATTAAGTGTTCGGTCTAGCGTTATAAGAATTATTTTTATCTCATCCGGATTTAATGACAACTTTAGACCGGTTTTTTCAATTTCAGTTATGAAAGAATTCTCGCCGATTGCAAAAAAATTATCTCCTTTAAAATTTCTTTTCAGATAGTTTGAAACTACTACTGTCGAGTTTATGATTTGATTCTCTTCAATATCCAGCCTCCAGTTTTTCAGAAGATGGAAATAGTCATTTGTTGTTCCTGTTGTTTTGTTTGAAACAAAAACAAATTTCTTTCCCGAATATTTCAGATGATTGATTATTTCATCAGCATGCGGAATCAGGTGCTCACCACGATAGATAGTTCCATCAAGATCAAAAATGAAATAGTCATATTTCTCAGCCAGAATCAAAGCCCGAGTTCTTTCTTCATTGCTGCAAGAGATTCATTAATTGAATGCGGTTTGTAACCAAGTTCTGTTTCAGCTTTAAGAATCAATAATCCCGACTTAAGCGGTCTGCGTGCAGGTTGTTTTAATTCTTCAGTTGTAATAGGAATAATTAATTTTTTTTCGAGGTTAAAATAATCTGCTATTCTTATTGTGAAATCATAACGTGATAAAAATTCCTTTCCGCCAATATTATAAACGCCTGTCTTCCTGAATTCGATTATTTTATTTATTCCCTGAACAAGGTCATCAATAAAGGTAGGATTACCGATCTGATCTTTTACAATTCTGATTTCCTGGTTATTATTAAGAGAGTTAATAACCCAGCGAACAAAATCCGGTCTGCTGTTGGGTGCAATTCCATACAATACGTTTGTTCTGAGAATAGTAAAGAAAGTTCCGCTGATCTTAAGTGCATTTTCACTTGCGAGCTTTGTTCTGCCATAATAACCAATCGGAGCCGGTTTTGCGTTTTCATCGTAAGGACCGTTTTTCCCATCAAAAATATAATCTGTGGAAATATGAATTATGTGAGCATCAATTGCGCGGGCTGCTTCTGCGATATACTCAACACCTTTTACGTTTATTTTCCATGCTTCTTCACGAAGCTTTTCACTGAGGTCAACATTTGTAAAAGCTGCTGTGTGAATAATAAAATCCGGACAGTAATCATAAACCAATTTTTTAATGCTGTCCCTGTCTTTTATATCAGCAGAAATATATTCAACTGAACCGACTACTGATTTTTCCTCAACAGAAGTTGCAAGCAATTCAACATTCTCTTTTGAAGAATAAAATTGGACTGCCCGCTGCCCGAGCATTCCGTTTGAACCGGTGATTAAAATTCTATTTTTTACTAATCCATTCGTTAGCATATTTTTTTAATTTCAGAAAATCGTCTGTTGTTGTTAATGTTGCAGCAATTCCTGCAATCAAATTTGCTTGTTCTAAAGCCAAAGGTACATTTTTATTTTTTGTATAATTGAAGAAATAAACTGCTCCGAACACATCACCACATCCGACCTTGTTAACTGCTTTAACTTTTAATGCATCTTTATAAATTTTTTTAACCAAATCATTCTCTTTATAAAAAACCGTTGCACCTTTTTCTGCTCTGGTGATTATAACCTGACGGATACCAAAAGAAAATAATTCCTCAACAATTGCTGTTTCATCTTTTTTATCAGAAAGCGTTAATATCTCTGATTGATTTGTCTGAAGGATATCAACATACATCGCCCAATAATTAAAATCTTCTATTCTCCTGAAATCTCTTTTAAAATTTTCATCTACTCCTCTGCTCATTGTGTGAACATCAAAATAAATTAATCCGTTATAATTTTTTCGGAGCTGTTTCAGTTGATTTAATGATATATCATAACCCGAAATCATATTTATCAGAATTCCGTCAAAGCTGTTCAGATTTTCAACAGGCAAATTCAGATTTTGAGCAATGAGTGAATAAGTTTCTTTTCGTTCACAGATTTCACTTACATGCAATTCCACTTTCGGAATGGATTCAACATAAGCAAGAAAAGCTTTTTCTACTTTGTCATAAGCACTTTTGAATAACCATTCGTTCTCTTTATCTACACCCGAGCATAAATATAATTTATCTTCCGGTTGCAACTGACTCAAAAATGAAACAACCGAGTAATAAATTCCACCGGGTTTTATTGAAACACCGTTTTGATCAATAATCCTGTCAACAACAGAGTGTCCGATTAAGAGAAAATTCATTTTATTTTTTTTGTAAATATAGATTTAAGATAACTTCAATTGAAATAATAGTGGCTTCATACTTCATTAAATTTAGGTTATATTTGTTACTGGTTATGAGAAGCAATAACTTCAGAAAGAGTAAATGAAAATAGGCATTACGTGCTATCCAACATACGGCGGAAGTGGAGTTATCGCCACAGAACTTGGAAAAGAATTAGCACTTCGCGGTCACGAAGTTCATTTCATAAGTTATGCACTCCCATTCAGACTGTCACATTACATTGAGAATATTATTTTTCATGAAGTTGAAATAAGCAACTATCCTTTGTTTGAATTTCCACTTTATTCTCTCTCGCTTGCAAGCAAAATGGTTGAAGTAGCCGAGTTCGAAAAACTTGATTTACTTCATGTTCATTATGCTATTCCACACGCAACGAGTGCTTATCTCGCTAAAGAGATGTTAAGTAAGAACAGAGATTTAAAAATCTTCACAACACTGCACGGAACAGACATAACACTTGTTGGTTTAGAACCATCATTTCTGCCATTAGTTAAATTCAGTATCGAGAAAAGTGACGGAGTTACTGCAGTCTCCCGTTTTCTGAAAGAAAAAACAATAACGAATTATTCAATTGAAGCGGATATAAAAGTAATTCCAAATTTTGTAGACACAAACCACTTTAAGCCGGAGAGCAGCTGTGATTTCAGAAAAACTATTGCTCCAAAGGGTGAAAAAATTCTCGTCCACACCTCCAACTTCAGACCGGTGAAGCGGGTTCCGGATACAATTAGAATTTTCGAAAAAATTCAAAAAGAAATTCCATCCAAGCTGATTCTTGTTGGTGATGGACCTGATAGATCAGAGTGTGAAAGATTAGCCCGGCAACTGGATCTGAGTGATTCAGTAAAATTTCTTGGTAAACAGGATGGTCTGGTTGAAATACTGTCATCATCAGATTTGTTTCTGATTCCGTCACAATCAGAAAGTTTTGGACTTGCTGCTCTTGAAGCAATGGCTTGCGGTTTGCCGGTCATCAGTTCAAGTGTTGGCGGACTGCCTGAGTTAGTTAAACATAACGAAACTGGTTTCATTGCAGAGATTGGCGATGTTGATCGAATGGCAAAATATACTCTTGAACTTCTTAACAATGAAAAGAAGTATAAAATTTTTTCGGAAAATGCGCGGCAAAGAGCTGTTAATAAATTTGATAAGTCAAAAGTGGTTCCACTTTACGAGGAATATTACGAACAAATTTTAAAAAGTTAATTATGATTATTTACTGTGCCGGACCCATCAGGGGTGATGTTACTTATCAGAAGTTGTTTATCAAAGTGATTGATTATCTTGAAAGCCAGGGACATACTGTTCTTGCAGAGTTCAGCGGTAAATTCAGCAGTTCTATACCACTTACCGATAAACAAACCTACAAGCGTGACCTTAAATGGATTGATGGAAGTAAACTTATGATTGCCGAAGTTTCAGGACCGAGTTTGGGAGTAGGTTTTGAAATCGCATACGCAATTTTTCAAAGAAAATTACCTGTGCTTGCAATTTATAATTCGGAAGTTCAGAATATTTCATCAATGCTCGCCGGTTGCGATTCCCCGCTTCTTACAATTCAAAAGTACCGCGACGAAGATGAGATGAAAAGAATTATTAAAAACTATATCAGCAAGCTAAGTTAAAAGTGAGCGAAAAAGATTTCATCTTCAGCAAAAGCAAAGAACTTTCTCTTTCAGGAATAAAAAACTTTCCTCTGGATTTTCTCCACTTTAAAAACTTTAGTGAAATCGAAGTTCCTGATAAAGTGCTGGTGCTGGGCAAAGAGTTTTTCGGTTCATACGAAGTATCTTCTGCAACCGGTGATTTTGTTATGACTTTTAATAATGAATTCGAAGCCAAGTACGTTGTTTATGCGAGCAGAAACAGAAAAAACAATATCAAAATCCCAAAAGAACTATCAGTAATAAAAAAAGCAGTTGAGGAGTATGAGCTGTATCTTGACCGGCTTCTGCTGGAAATTAAAAAAGATTATCTGAAAAAAATTAACAACGGGAAAAACTTCTCTTCTGTTTCAAACGAGATTTTCAAAAAATTAAACCTGACGAGGTTATGAGTTCCAATCCAGGAGTATCGGAAAGAATATACTCATATCTTACTTCCACATTCGGAAAAGAAGCTGCAAAAAACTACAGTGATTTCATTGATGAAGAACCGGCAAAATATATTCGTGTCAATGAAAGAAAAATAAAAAAGGAAACACTTGCTGCTCATTTACAGGAAATTTATGGAATAAAAACAGAAGTAATTCCTTACCCCGCAAATGCTTTAAAAATTATTGATGGTTTTGATTACGCCGGAATTACTCTCGAGATAGCTTTTGGTTTTTATTACATTCAGGCTTTAACATCAATGCTTCCTCCAATTGTTCTTAATCCTTCAGAGCATGATATTGTTCTCGATTTGTGTTCGGCACCCGGTTCAAAAACTACTCAACTTGCTGAGATGATGAATAACAAAGGAGTGCTTATAGTTAATGAATTAGAAATGGATAGAATAAAAGCTCTGGTTTTCAATCTTGATAAAATGAACTTTCTCAATTACGGTGTGGTTAATTCGAGAGGAGAAATTTTAAGTAAATATTTTAATTCTTACTTTGATAAAATATTAGTCGATGCACCCTGCAGCGGACTAGGTATAATTCAGAAAAAGAATGAAGTTGGTAAGTGGTGGTCACTTGAACGTGTTGATAATTTAGTTGAAATTCAGAACAAGCTTTTAGTCTCAGCAATTAAGATGCTTAAAGTTGGTGGTGAACTAGTTTATTCAACCTGTTCACTAACACCGGAAGAAAATGAATTAATAATCAACAGAATCCTCGACAAATATCCCGTTGATGTTGAAGCTGTTGACATTCCCGTAAAACATCATAAAGGATTTACTGAATACAGAGGAGTTACGCTTGATAAAAGATTAAACAATGCCATACGAATATTTCCGTGGGAAGTTGATTCCGATGGATTCTTTCTCATCAAACTAAAAAAAACCGACGACACAAAAGCTACCGATCAATTAAAATGGAAAAAGCATTACGTAATGACTTTGCACAAGCATAATGACAATGTTATAAATGAAAAACTTAAAATACTTGCTGATGAGTTCGGGATTGAAGCAAATGTTTTTTCAGATTATAAATTTATTTTAAAGAGAAACGACATTTACTTTACATCCAGAGAATGGAGTGAAGATAATCTTGGAATATTTCACAGAGTCGGGACAAAATTCGGAATGATTGACAAAAACGGAAAAATAGTTCTTCATTCATTCGCAGCACAAATTCTTCAAAATCATATCACAAAAAATATTTACGATATACAAAGTCTTGATGAGCTCAGATTATATTTAATGGGAGCTTTGATAAATAACATTCAACTTCCTCACGGACAATACGTTGTAAGATTTAATGGTTTTGTACTCGGAACAGGTGTGGTTATCAAAGCAGGTTTAAAGAGCAGATACCCGCGTTCAAGCAGAACACAAACTATCCGGATAAAAGGACAAAGAATACAGTAATAGATCTTTAAAATCTTACCTCGCTTATCAATTATCCGTTAAATAATAACCTGCGTTCATCTTACAGCAACTGCAAGACTGTATTGCTTTTCAAGCTCAACAACACTTTTATGACTCTTTAATCCTTTCAGGCTTTCCATTGTATCCAGAACTTTGAACGCTTCGATGAAAGCGTTCTTTGCATCGGAGTTTTTGACCATAAACGGAAGCTCCCTTGCGGGTTTTGGAGTTTCCTCAGTTAAAGGTACGATCTTTACTATTTTATCGCGCATACCAATTGCCTGATTTACATAAACGCTAATCAGATAAGTATAAAATGTTTGAGGAATACCATGCGAATTAGTGTTTTCCCCCCAGAAAGTAACTGTTGCTAAAGCCATACACAACCACCATATTTTTATATTTAAATAAATTTGAACAGAAGCTATCTGCAACCTCAGATAACTTCCCATCCCGACTCGATTTTTGTTTTATTAATTTGCAAGAATAATACCATCAAATTAGTCCAGTATCAGTTTCATAAATCAATAAGCCGACAATTTTCTGCCGACACTTTTTTAACTAAACGACATGGTTGGCAAATTATTTTTAAACACAAAACCATTTTTATCTTATAATAAAAAAAACCGCCCTTAAAAATGAATTCGGGGGTGGTTCGAATTTCGAAAAAATATTGTCTAGCACTCACTTCAATAGGATCATCTTTTTCGAGTCGAAATACTTTGTGCCATCCGAGCCTTTTGCTTCAACAATGTAAAAGTAGAAACCACTGCTGAAACTTGATGCATTGAAAATTGTTTTGTGTATTCCGGTTTTCATTTCTTTGTTTTTAAGCTCGGTTATTTTCTCACCAAGAACATTAAATATTTTTATCGAAACAAATGCATCCTGTGGAATTGAATATTTTATGGTTGTAGTTGGATTGAATGGATTAGGATAATTCTGATATACTTCAAATATCTCTGGAGCTGTGATTCGGATATTATAGGTTTTAGTAATTACTCCCGCATTATCTTTTGTAATTCTGAATATAATTTTTCCTTCTTCACCTAGTGGTGCATTCTCCGATACATTGAATGAAAATTGAGCTGTTTCTTTTCGTAAACTGTTTATGTTTTCAATATTTACCTCATCATTACTAAATGTTATCCACTCCGGTGCTTCCTGAACAGTAATACTTACTGTTTGTTTTTCATTCTTTGATTTATTTGAAAAGCTTAACTCAACCAGGTTGTTCTTTGAGCCGGGCACTAACTCATAAACTGCCTGCCCGCCTTCTGGTGTGGTTTGTGAATAGGTGACTGTACAAATCAGAACAATTAAAAAATATTTTATTATCTGCATAACATTCCCTCCAGCTTTAATTCTTAGTTAAGGACAAGGTCCATACTCTTGTTCTATTTCTTCTTTGATGTAAATCATATAGTAGTGAAGGAATTTATATCCTTCAGTACTGATTAACTCCTGCTGTAAATCCTGCTCTACCTGCGGAAGCAACTGACCATTTAATATTGTGCATGCACTATCTATTTCTTTTGTCTGGTTAATAACTGTTATTATGTCCTGAAGTTTGGTTGTATAAAAATCTTTTGTCTGCTGATTTGCTATCCAGCCATATTGAAGCAATTCATCCGTGTATGTAATAAGTTTAGTGGTCAATTCACTCCAATCCAAAGTGTCTGGTTTGGGGGGGATGAAGTCTTCAATAGAATACGCCATAAGCGATTTGGCTGTTTCATTCGGTTCATTCGGTTGGTAATCTATCACTGCTTTTAGATCGGATGGTTCTCCAAATCTGAATAATAAAGAATCTGCCATGTCGATTCTGAATGACCATTCTTCCTCTAATTCAAGTTGTTGCTTTAATAATAAATTTAATTCGCTGTAATTATTAATACAAAGATGCTCTAAAGCCATAATCTTTGTAGGCAAGTCGTCGTCATTGATAAATTTATTTACTAACTCATCATTCATTTCAGAACCAAATTCCTCCGCTAAGTAAAGTAGAGAATAATATCGGATATCGGTGCTTGTATTTTCCAACTCATCAATAAGTATATTTTTAGCCTCGTCTCGATATGAAGGAATATCCTTCATAATATATGGGAGCAAATGAAGTGCTAGTACGTCTTCAATTGTGATTTGATTTTGATTGAGCTGTTCGAATGCAAATTCTATAGTCGAATAGTCTCCTTTATAAACTAATATAGCTGTAGCAAAAACTTTTGCTTCCAATGGATCATAAGGATGTTCTGGATCATCATCAAAATCATCCGCTCTTAATATTAATTCATGTGCTTTTACTTGAACATTCGGATTTTCGAGAGTATATAAAGCATTTAAAAATTGAATTTGTAAAGATGGGGGTTGATTTTCTAAAAGTGCTTCTATTATACTTGATGCTGATTGAATTTCTAATGCATTAACACATTCAACTGCAAAGAATTTAGTGTAGTAATCATTGCTGTATAAAGAGTCTATACACTCTTGGTAATCTTGCGCAAAAGAATTTATACTACTAATACAATAGACAATAGTGAATAGCTTTTTCATTAATTATACTCTCAATTAATTTTACATCTTTTTTTTAAAGCAACGATATAATCGTTTACTAATTCTTTCATTTCAATTCTGTCATTTACTCTTTGTTCTTCCTTATCTTTTAAAATATCATTTTTAGGACTTAGTCCAAGTAATTTATTATGGCTTGCTGCGAACTTTTCATAATACGTAGAAAATAAATATTGGTACATTTTTAATCCAGCTTCTTCAGCTTCAAAAATATCAATATAAGTTGAGCATTGTTGACGTATTGTATCAATTCCAATTTCCCACATAAATAAATAATCATTTTTAAACAATTCAAATTTTTGCTTATGTCCGTTTTCATGAAATAAAAGTGCCTCTTTTATAACATATCCACCAGTAGGAATTTCATATGGATATTTTAAATGTCCTTCAAATGACTTCAATGCTAAATGACATTGATCCAAAGGTATGATACTAGTGTCATTTAAAGAATTTATGTAAGTATAATTTTTTGAAGCAACATTTGAAGAGCAAATTTCTATAACGTAATTTATCTTAGCACTTTCACTTAAATTAAATTGCCAAGTTTGAAGTATCTGATTGTAACATGCTGTGACATTTGAAGATGTCAAATTATAAAAATTAGTTCTGTCACGCATAGGATAAAGTACAGGTGTAAAAAATGCTAACCTGTTTGAATTTTTTGAACACTCAACACTACTTACTAATGAACTATGTGTATATGGAACTAATTCTACATCAGGTACTTGAATCCAATTTGAGCTATCACAATAATTACCACCAGCATTTGGACAATTACCAGGTGGAGTAGCTTTTGTTAAATATATGTATGCTGCATGCTGCCAGGGATGGTTTATTGTCATTCTTGCTTTTACTTCATACTTCCACTCAGTTGCTGTACCACTTATGAGCTGAAAATAATGTTCTAACACTCCCCAGCTAGGCGGATTGCCTGACCCGTTCCAAATCCAACACCTTTGAAATTTTGTGTCCACTCTTTTTCCCATAGGAACATTCGAAATTTCTTTGTAGCGGTAACCAGAACTACAAAAGCAATTTTCTTGTCCACAGTTCATATAATAACATTTACCAAACGGATAATGGATACCATCGAC